>NZ_JTHF01000231.1 GCF_001043895.1 Methylobacterium indicum | reverse complement strand
CACAAGGGGGAGGGGAAGCGCTTCGCCTTGAAGCGGGAGTGGGTGCGGAATGCAGCGTGTGAACAGTTTGGCTTGCGGGAGAGAGGGCCATTGTTGAACGTTTGACGGGCCCCCACGCCCACGGGCCGCCGGCACCGGCCTCGCCGGCGAGGAGTGACACGATGCAACTCGGCATGGTCGGTCTCGGTCGGATGGGCGGCAACATCGTCCGGCGGCTCCTGCGCAACGGGCACAAAGCCGTCGTGTTCGACCAGGATCCCAAGGCCGTGGCGGCCCTGGTGCAGGAGGGCGCCGTCGGCGCCGACAGCCTCGAGGATTTCGTCGCCAAGCTCGACGTGCCCCGCACCGCCTGGGTGATGCTGCCGGCGGGCGACCCGACCGAGGTGACGGTGATGACAATCGCCGGGCTGATGCAGCCCGACGACGTGATCATCGACGGCGGCAACTCGTTCTACAAGGACGACGTCCGGCGCGCCGCCGCGCTCAACGAGAAGGGCCTGCACTACGTCGATGTCGGCACCTCCGGCGGCGTCTGGGGGCTGGAGCGCGGCTACTGCATGATGATCGGCGGCCACAAGGCGGCGGTCGACCGGCTCGACCCGATCTTCAAGACGCTCGCCCCCGGCCTCGGCGAGGTCACGCGCACGCCGGGCCGCGACGGCCGCGACCCGCGGGCCGAGCACGGCTACATCCATGCCGGGCCGAGCGGCGCGGGCCACTTCGTCAAGATGATCCATAACGGCATCGAGTACGGCCTGATGCAGGCCTATGCCGAGGGCTTCGACATCCTCAAGCACGCCAATTCCTCGGAATTGCCGGAGGCGCAGCGCTTCGACCTCAATATCGGCGACATCGCGGAAGTGTGGCGGCGGGGCAGCGTCGTCTCGTCCTGGCTCCTCGACCTCACCGCCACGGCACTGGCCGGCGACGAGAACCTCGACGCCTTCTCGGGCCACGTCGCCGATTCGGGCGAGGGCCGCTGGACGCTGAACGCCGCGATCGAGGAGGCCGTCCCGGCCCACGTCCTGTCCGCCGCGCTCTATGCCCGCTTCCGCTCGCGTCAGGAGGCGACCTACGCCGACAAGCTGCTCTCGGCGATGCGCAAGGGCTTCGGCGGCCACCAGGAGCCGAAATGACCTCCGCCATGGCCGAGGGGGCAGCCCCCCCGCCCGCCTGCACCCTGGTGATCTTCGGGGCGACCGGCGACCTCACCCACCGGCTCTTGATGCCGGCGCTCTACAATCTCGGCCGCTGGGGCCTTCTGCCGAAAGAGTTTTCCGTGATCGGCGTCAGCCGCACGGAGATGTCCTCGCAGGAGTTCCGCGACGAGCTGAGCGAGACCGTGCGCGGCTTCCTCACCGCCAAGGGCGGCGAGGCCGGCGGCGGGTCGTTCGACGAGGGCGTGTGGAGCGACCTCGTCGGCCGCGTCCATTACCGCTCGGGCGACCTCTCGGATTCGGCGTTCTTCGAGGAGCTGAAGGGCGCCATCGCGGAGGTCTCGGGGACCGAGACTGGCGGCAACGTCCTATTCTACCTTGCGGTCGCGGCCGGCCTGTTCGGGCCCACCATCGCCAAGCTCGGCGAGGCCGGGCTGACCGAGGAGGACGACGAGCGCTGGCGCCGCGTCATCATCGAGAAGCCGTTCGGCCACGACCTGCCCTCGGCCGAAAAGCTCGACGCCGACATCCTGAAGGTCCTGTCCGAGGACCAGATCTTCCGCATCGACCACTTCCTCGGCAAGGAGACGGTGCAGAACATCATGGCGTTCCGGTTCGGCAACGGCCTGTTCGAGCCCCTGTGGAATCGCGACCACATCGACCATGTCCAGATCACCGTCGCGGAAACGGTGGGCGTGGAAGGGCGGGGCAAGTTCTACGAGGCCACCGGTGCGCTCCGCGACATGGTGCCGAACCACCTCTTCCAGCTCTACACGCTGGTCGCCATGGAGCCGCCGATCTCGTTCGAGGCCGAGGCCGTGCGCGACAAGAAGGAGGAGGTGCTGCTCGCCACCCCCTCGGCCCGGATCGAGGACGCGGTGCGGGGCCGCTACACCGCCGGGACCGTCAACGGCAAGGCGGTGAAGGATTATCGCGACGAACCGGATGTGGCAAAGGACAGCGACACCGAGACCTTCGTCGCCCTCAAGCTCGGCATCGACAACTGGCGCTGGGCCGGGGTGCCGTTCTACCTGCGCACCGGCAAGGCGATGACCCGGCGCGACACCGAGATCGCCATCCGCTTCAAGCAGGCGCCGCTCTCGCTGTTCAAGGGCACCAACGTCCGCGAGGACGTGCCGAACTGGCTGGTGCTGCAATTGCAGCCCGACGAGGGCATCTCGCTGCAATTCGGCGCCAAGATCCCGGGCCCGGCGGTGCGCCTCGGCAGCGTCGACATGCGGTTCTGCTACAAGGACTACTTCAAGACCGAGCCGAGCACCGGCTACGAGACCCTGATCTACGACGCGATGATCGGCGACCCGACGTTGTTCCAGCGCGCCGACATGATCGAGGCCGGCTGGCGCATCGTCCAGCCGATCCTCGACGCCGCGGCGCAGGGGCAGCTGGAAACGATCCCCTACGAGGCCGGCAGCGCCGGACCCAAGGAAGCGGACGCACTGTTGACCAGCGACGGGCGCGCCTGGCGCTCGCTGGAGCATCCGACATGAGCACCAACCCCGCAGGCCATCGGGTGCTGCCCGACGCCGAGGCAGTCGCCCGCGCGGCGGCCGAGCGACTGGTCGGGATCGCGGCGGCCAAGCAGGACCGGATCGGGATCTGCCTGTCGGGCGGCTCGACCCCAAAACTCCTCTACCGGCTGCTCGCCGGGCCGGATTTCCGCGACCGGCTGCCCTGGGACCGCCTGCACTGGTTCTTCGGCGACGAGCGGGTCGGCGACGGGCCTGAGGCCGGCAGCAACCGGCGCCTCGCCGAGGAGGCGTTCGGGGATCTCGTGCCACGCGGTCGCCTGCACCCGATCCCGACAGACGGGACCCCGGAGGCCTGCGCCGCGTCCTACGCGGCGTCGCTCGAGGCCTGGTACGGCGCCGACCGGCTCGATCCGGCCAAGCCGCTCTTCGACGGCGTGCTCCTCGGCCTCGGCGAGGACGGGCACACCGCCTCGCTGTTTCCGGGCAAGCCCGAGGCGGGCGAGGGCAAGGCCTGGGTGGTGGCGGTGCCGGAGGCGGGCCTCGCCCCCTTCGTGCCGCGGGTGAGCCTCGCCCTGCCGGCGCTGGAGGCGACGCCGCTCGCCCTCTTTCTGGTCACCGGCGCCGGCAAGCGGGCGCCGCTTGCCCGCCTCGCCGCCGGCGAGGACCTGCCGGCGGGCCGGGTGCGGGCCGCCGGCGAGACGGTCTGGCTCCTCGACGAGGCGGCGGCGGGGTAGACCCCGCCCTCCTCAGGCGCTCCGCACCGAGACCAGAAACCGCGAGACCTCCGCGTTCAGGTGCTCGGACTGGCGCGACAGTTCGGAAGCGGAAGAGAGAACCTGCGAGGCCGCGGCGCCGGCGCCCTCGGCGGCGCTCGCCACCCCGGCGATGGTGCCGGTGACCTCGCCGGTGCGGGTCGCGGCTTGCGCGACGTTGCGGACGATCTCCTGGGTCGCCGCCGACTGCTCCTCCACCGCCGCCGCGATGGCGGTGGCGAGGGCGTCGATCTCGCGGATCCGCCCGGTGATCGACCCGATGGCGCCGACCGCCTGGCCGGTCACGCCCTGGACCTGGGCGATCTGCCGGGCGATCTCGTCGGTGGCCCGGCTGGTCTGGTTGGCGAGCTCCTTGACCTCCGCCGCCACCACGGCGAAGCCGCGCCCCGCCTCTCCGGCCCGGGCCGCCTCGATCGTCGCGTTCAGCGCCAAAAGATTGGTCTGCCCGGCGATGGTCGAGATCATGCTGACCACGTCGCCGATGCGCGCGGCCGCCTGGGTCAGGGCGTTGACGAGGCCGGCGGTCTCGTCGGCCTGCCGCACCGCGGCCTGGGCGAGTTCGGCCGAGCCGTGGACCTGCCGGCCGATCTCCAGGACCGAGGCGCCGAGCTCTTCCGCCGCCGCCGCCACGGTACCGACATTCGTGGCCGCCTCCCGGGCCGCCTGCGCCACCGAGGCCGACCGGCTGGCCGTCTCGCCGGCACTGGTCGTCATGCCGTGGGCGGTCGCCTGCAGCTCGGTCGCCGAGGAGGAGACGAGGCCCACCACGCCGCCGACCGCCCGCTCGAACGTGTCGGCGAGCGCCGCCATGGCGTGCTGCCGCTCGGCCGCCGCCGCGGCTTCGGCCGCCCGCCGGATCTCCGCCTGCTCCTCGGCGCGCCGGGAGACGAGGGCGCGAATCGCCTCGACGGCGCGGCCGACGGCGCCGATCTCGTCCTTGCGGTCCGAGCCCGGAATCGCCCCGATATCGTCGCCGCGCGCCATCGCCTGCAGGGCCAGCGCCAGCCGCGAGAGCGGGTTCGCCAGGTTGCTGGCCAAGCCGTACATCACCCCGATCGCCCCGAAGGCGACGAGCACGCCGACGAGGAGCTGCCAGGAGAGGTCGCTCCGGGAGCGGCTGGCGAGGTCGGCGCCCAGGGTGGCGACATCCGCCATCACGGCGGCGCGCGGCAGGGCGATCAGGATCGACCAGGCGGTACCGGTCCGCCCGAGGCCGACCGGTGCGATCACCCGGAACTCGTCGAGCGTCTCGTCGTAGCCGACGAAGCTCTGCGCCGACCGGATCGTCTTATCGTAGGCCGTCCAGCCGGCGTCGCCCTCGCCGAGGGGATGACCGATGCGCCTCGCATCGCGGCTCGAAGCGATCACCAGGCCGGCCTGCGACACGATCGTGACCGAGCCCTCACCGCGATACATCGCGGCACTCGCGGCCTCGGCGGCCTTCTGGACGAAGGACAGGTCGAAATCGGTGCCCGCGACGCCCGCGAACCGGCCGCCGACGGCGATCGGCACCGAGATGGTGGCAAGGTAGACCGATTGGCCCTGGACGACGTAGGGCAGCGGCGCGAGCAGGCTCTCGCGGCCGGATTCCTTCGGGCCGAGATACCAGCCGCCCTTCATCACGCCGTTCGGGTGCAGGTCGCGGCTGTCGAACTCGACCAGCGGCTGGACGGCGATCTGGCCGCCGGCGGTGCGGGTCCAGTAGGGCAATGCCCGGCCGGTGGCGTCCGCACCCGTGTCGCGCCGGCCGGCGAAGCTCTCGTCGGCCCCGTCGAGGGCGTTCGGCTCCCAGGCGCTGTAGGTGCCGTTGAAATCCGGGTTGCGCTTCAGCACCCCGAGCAGGAAGTCGTTGAGCACGGTGCGCATCTGCGCCGGCCTCGCGCCCGCCTTGCCGGTCGTCAGCGCCTCGAGGATGCCCGAGGTGTTGCGCGCCGCCGCGAAGGCGAAGTCGAGCTTGTGCTGGATCGTCGTCGCCTGGTTCGCCGCGATCGCCTGCAGATAGCTGCGGCTCTTCTCGTCGAGCACCGTCTCGAAGGTCTTGGTGACGAGGCGACTGTTGCTGATCGTCGAGTAGGCGCCGAATCCGACGATCAGCATCGAGGCGACGAGGCCGCAAGTGCTGGAAGCGGCGATGATCTTGAACTTGACCGACCTAAGGAACGAGACCCTATCGCTCTTTGCGTGAACGGACAGCATGACGATCGCCCCCTTTGCGCGATTGCATTGGCTTCGATCGACAGGCGGCACAATCATCGCCCTGCGATCTCGCAGGCCTCGATTGTCGAGAATCGGTCTAACAAATGGTAAATATCAGTATCTGCGATAGTCTAAGTTAAACCGTCCGTTAGATCCTACACTGAGTTGATCGAGATCAAGGTACGGCGGCAGCTCTTCACGGGGAGAGACTTCAGGCGGAAGCCGGAGCCGTCTTTTCGCCGCGAGGGTGCAGAGCGGCCCCGAACGCGAACGGCCCGGGACGCAGAGGCGTCCCGGGCCGACGGAGGCGACCATGGTGTGAGCCGGAAACCCGGCGACGTCAGACGAAGTGCTTCGAGAGCTTGAGCCCCTGCGCCTGGTAGTTCGAGCCGGCGGCGCTGCCGTAGAGCGCGGCGGGGCGGGTCGCCATGCGCTCGTAGACGAGGCGGCCGACGATCTGGCCGTCCTCCAGCATGAACGGCACGTCGCGGGAGCGCACCTCCAGCACCGCGCGAGCACCGGTGCCGCCGGCCTCGGCATGGCCGAAGCCGGGATCGAAGAAGCCGGCGTAATGGACCCGGAACTCGCCGACGAGAGGATCGAACGGCACCATCTCGGCGGCGAAATCCGGCGGCACCTGCACCGCCTCCTTCGAGGCCAGGATGTAGAACTGGCCCGGATCGAGGATCAGGGTGCCGGAGCCGTCGGCGCGCAGCGGCTCCCAGAACTCGGAGGCCGGGTAGGACCGCGGCCGGTCGACATCGACGAGGCCGGTATGGCGCTTGGCGCGGTAGCCGATCAGCCCGTCGAAGCCGGAGAGATCGACCGAGACCGCGACGCCGCCCTGGAACGACGGGTCGGCGCAATCGACGAGCGGGGTCGCGGCGTGCAGGCGGGCGAGCGCCGCATCGTCGAGCCGCACCGCGCCGCGGCGGAAGCGTAGCTGCGACAGGCGCGAGCCGGTGCGCACCAGGACCGGGAAGGTGCGGGGCGAGATCTCGGCGAAGAGCGGTCCGGCATAGCCGGCCTCGACCATGTCGAATTCCCGCGCCTGGTCGGTGATGACGCGGGTGAACACGTCGATGCGCCCGGTCGAGCTCTTCGGGTTGGCGCTGGCAGCGAGGTCCGGCGGCAGGGCCAGGCCCTCCTGCAGCTCGGCGATGTAGACGCAGCCGGTCTCCAGCACCGCGCCCTGGCGCAGGTCGATCTCGTGCAGCTTGAGCTTCTCGAGGCAGGCGGCGACGTCGCGGGTGCGCCCCGGCAGGAAGCTCGCCCGCACCCGCCAGGCCCGGGCGCCGAGGCGCAGGTCGAGGCTCGCCGGCTGGATCTGGTCGTCCGCGAAGGGGCTGGCCGGCCGGATCACCCCGGCGCTCGCGAGCGCCGCGATGCCCTCCGCCGATTGAATCCCGTCCACGAGCTTCACCATGACACGTCCATCCTCAACGGGCCTTTGTCGCAGGAGCGGGGTTTCCACGACGTGAAGAGCCTATCACGCCTCGTCGCGCACGCCGCGGACAAGGACGATGGCGAGGCTCGCCCGGGCGATCGCCCCCATGGCGGTGAGGCCGGCGAGCGCCGCGACGAGGGGCGCCGCCCGCTCCGGCAGCAGGATCGCGGCGGCGAGCACCAGGGCCGCGACGGTGTCGGCGGCCCGCCCGCCGGCCAGGATGAGGGTGTGGAGCTCGAGGCCCGGCAGGGCGATCCCGCGTCGCGCCGCGAGCCAGCCCGCGAGCCGCGCCGCTGCGATCTCCAGGAGGAGAGAAGCCAGCAGCGCCGCTGCCGGCCAGCCGGGCATCCGCCAGGCGAACGCGAGCGCCAGCGCGACGCGCAGCCACGGCCCCTCCCCCACCGAACCCGGTGACGCCCGATGCGCGAGCCCGCGCCAGACGACGAGGAGGGCGAGGCAGACCGGATCGGCGCGCAGGGCCAGCGCCAGCGCGGCCGCGAGGCCCGCGACGGCTGTGGACGAGGAAGGAAGCCGCATGACGGGGTGGGGCGCCTCGTGCAGGATTACCGACCGCACTTCGCGGCGATTGACGATCCGGAAGGCCGGACGTACCACGACGCCCGCCGGCCGTCGCGCTTGCTCGCGGGCCGCCAGCGGAGGTTCCCCGATGTACAAGGCCGAGACCCGCGGCATCAGCGTGTCGGTGCAGCCGCGCTTCGTGGAAGAAGAATCCTCCCCCGACAGCGGGCGCTACTTCTTCGCCTATACGGTGGAGATCACCAACAACGGCAGCGAGCAGGTGCAGCTGCGCTCCCGCCACTGGCGCATCGTCGACGGGCGCGGCGAGATGCAGGAGGTCCGCGGCGCCGGCGTGGTCGGCAAGCAGCCGGTGCTCGGACCCGGCGAGTCGTTCAGCTACACCAGCGGCTGCCCCCTCACCACGCCGGACGGCACGATGGAGGGCACCTACACGATGTCCACCGCCGACGGCGACAGCTTCGAGGCGGCGATCCCCGCCTTCTCGCTCGACTCGCCGCATGTGCGCCGGGTGATGCACTGACGCTCACCCGTGCTCGGGTGTCTGGGGGCGCCTGCATCCGGTCGGCTGTCGAGAGCGCTCCGGCTGGGCTATGACACGGCTCCCTCCGCCGCGAGAACAGCCCGCCCGATGACCCAGACCGGCCCCCGCCTGACCCCGCTCGAACTCCTCGCCCGGCTGGTCTCCTTCGACACCGAGAGCCAGAAGTCGAACCTGCCGCTGATCCGCTGGGTGGCCGAGTATCTCGACGCCTGGGGCGTGCCCTACGTCATTGCGCCGAACGAGGCCGGCGACAAGGCGGCGCTGTTCGCGACGATCGGGCCGATGCAGGACGGCGGCGTGGTGCTGTCGGGCCATACCGACGTGGTGCCGGTGGCGGGACAATCCTGGACCAGCGACCCCTTCACCCTGCGCGTCGCCGACGGCAAGATCTATGGCCGCGGCGCCGTCGACATGAAGGGCTTCGATGCGCTCTGCCTCGCCCTGGTGCCGGAGATGCTGGCGGCCGACCTCAAGACGCCGATCCACATCCTGCTCTCCTATGACGAGGAGCTGACCTGCCTCGGCGTGGTCGATGTGATCGCCCGCTTCGGGAAAGACCTGCCGCGGCCCGGCGCCGTGATCGTCGGCGAGCCGACCGACCTCGAAGTCGCCGACGCCCACAAGAGCATCTACACCTACCGCACCACCGTCCACGGCCACGAGGCGCATTCCTCGAAGCCCGCGCTCGGCGCCAACGCCGTGATGGCGGCGGCGGAGCTGGTGGCGGGGCTCAACCGCATCGCCGACCGGATGGCGGCGAAGGGCGACGCCAGCGGCCGGTTCGATCCGGCCTACACCACCGTCCATGTCGGGGTGATCGGCGGCGGCACCGCCCGCAACATCCTGCCGAAATCGTGCGAGTTCCAGTGGGAGTTCCGCGGCCTGCCCGATCTCCCCCGCGACGAGATCCCGGGCCTGTTCGCCGCGGAAGTCGAGCGAGTGACCCGCGAGCGGCTCAACCGCTTCGGCAATTACGGGCACATCGAGACCGAGGAGGACGCCGCGGTGCCGGGCCTGGCGCCCGAGCCCGGCTCTCCGGCCGAGCGCCTGGCGCTCCGGCTCGCCGGCCGCAACCACACCATCACGGTGCCCTACGCCACCGAGGCCGGCCGCTTCCAGCTCGCCGGCCTGCCGACGGTGGTCTGCGGCCCGGGCTCGATCGACCAGGCGCACCAGCCGGACGAGTACATCACGCTGGCGGCGTTCGAGGCGGGCGAGGCGTTTCTGCGCCAGCTGGTGCGGGATTGCGCGGCGGGGTGGAGCCCGGCGTGAGGTTGGATTCGCCTTCTCCAAGATCATTCATGCGGTCGATTTGAGCCGCGGGATCCCCTCTCCCACACGGGAGAGGGCGAGGCGCTTTGGCGGACCGGACGGCAGCGTGCCGTGCAGGCCGCCGCCCCGCCAAGCTCGGAGACGCCTATTGCTGCGCCGGCTGGGTCGTGGTGGTGCCGGTCGCGGCGGGAACGTCGGGCTTCGACGTGTCGGTCGCCTGCGCGCCGGTCTTGGACGTATCGGTCTTCGAGGCATCCGCCTTGGCGGGCTGCTGGCCGAGATAGACGTATTCCGGCGCGGCGCGGAGCTGGTCCTTGTCGGTGTTGATCACCGCCTTCAGGGTCTTGTCGTCGACCCGGGTGACCTGCAGCGCCTCCTTCGCCACCGAGACGTACTTGGTGCCGAGACCGAGGAAGCCGCCGACGCCGACGACGTAGGACTTCACCGCCAGATCCGGCCCGAGCACGATGTCGGCGATCGAGCCGATGGTCTCGTTGGCGCCGTTCTGGATGTTCTGGCCGATCAGCTTCGTGGCGACGAGGTCGCTCGGCGCCTGGGCGACGAAGGTCGGCCGCAGGTCGTTGTTGAGGGTCGCGGGGGTGCCCGGCACGGGCTTGGGACCGCCGGCATCCTGCGCCAGTCCGGCGCTGGCGCCGGCGACGAGGAGGAACGCGGCGGCGAGGAGGGGGCGGGACATCGACGGCTCCGACTGCGTGCGCCCGACACGCTCGGGCGCAGGAAGAGTCGGTTGCGGTGCGAAAGGTTCCCTCGCGCCCTCCCCTTTCGCCGCGTCAGCCCTGCGGGCCGCCGGCGATCTCGGCCTCGACCTCGGCCGGATCGAGATCGTAGTGCCGCGAGCAGAACTCGCAGGTGATGCCGATGCGGCCGTCCTCGCCGACGATGTCGCGGCGCTCCTCGGCCGAGAAGTTGCGGACCATGCCCATCACCCGCTCGCGCGAGCAGCGGCAGGCCTCGTGCACCCCTTGCGCCTCGAACACCCGCACGCCGCGCTCGTGGAAGAGCCGGTAGAGCAGGCGCTCGCTCGACACGGTGGGATCGACGAGTTCGTGGTCCTCGATCGTGGCGACGAGCGACTTGGCCTCGACCCAGGCGTCGTCCTCCCGGTTCGCGCTGTCGTCGAGGAGGGCGTGCCCCTCCGGCAGGTCGCCGGGCGGCAGATCGGCGAGGCGGGCGCGCTCGGGTGAGTGCGGCAGGAACTGCATCAGCAGGCCGCCGGCGCGCCAGGCTTGACCGCCGCCCTCGACCTGCTCGGCGACGGCGAGGCGCACCCGGGTCGGGATCTGCTCGGACTGGCGGAAATACTGGTGCGCCGCCTCCTCGAAGCCCTGACCTTCGAGGGCAACCACGCCCTGGTAGCGGCTCTGGGCCGAGCCCTGGTCGATGGTCATGGCGAGGTGGCCGTGGCCGAGGAGCTGAGCCGTGTCCGCGCGCGGCCCCGCCGCGGCGACGCGCCCGGCATCGAAGCGCGCGGTCGCGCGCAACCGGTCGGGCGCCTCGAAATCGACCACCACCATGTCGACCGGGCCGTCGGACTTGGTCTGGAGCTGGAACCGGCCCTCGAACTTGAGCGAGGAGCCGAGCAGCACGGTCAGCGCCGCGGCCTCGCCGAGGAGCCGCGCGACGGTGTCCGGGTAGCCGTGCCGGCGCAGGATGGTGTCGATCGAGGGGCCGAGGCGCACGGCGCGGCCGCGCACGTCGAGGGGCTCGACCGCGAAGGGAAGGATCGCGTCGTCGCGGCCTTCGGGATTCTGAGGGGACGTGGTCTCGGACATGCTCTCACCGCCGCCGGCAAGCCTGAAGGCCGGCTCTCGCGCCAATGATGAAGGTCTCCCGGCGAGGAGCCTTCCGCACGAGCCGCGCCGCTAGTCCTCGCAACGAGCGGGCAGGCGGAGGGATGGGGCGGGAGACGCCGCGGCGAGAGACCGGCGTATCCTGGTATATGGAGGGTCCGGCGATGTTTTCGAAGGGGTTACCGGGGGATGAAGCCCGAGCCTGTCCGCCGGCCCCCCGGTCTTCACCCACGCCACGTCATCCCGGGTTCTCGGCTTCGCCGAGCCCCGGGATGACGTGGCGGAGGATCGAAGCGTGGGGACGGAACCGCCGGCCCGCCGGTCAAACCCTCACGGCACGGCGCCGAGGCACCAGGCCAGGATGCCCTTCTGGGCGTGGAGCCGGTTCTCCGCCTCGTCGAACACCACCGATTGCGGCCCGTCGATCACCTCGGCGGTGACCTCCTCGCCGCGATGGGCGGGGAGGCAGTGCATGAACACCGCGTCCTTGGCCGCCGCCGCCATCAGCCGGCCGTTGACCTGGTAGGGCATCAGCAGGTTGTGGCGGTGCGCCTCGTCCTCGTCGCCCATCGAGACCCAGCAATCGGTCACGACGCAATCGGCCCCCGCCACCGCCTCGAACGGGTCGGCGGTGATGTTGAGCGTCGCGCCCTCGGCCTTGGCGCGGGCGATCAGGCTCTCGGGCACCGGCATCTCGGGCGGGCAGGCGACGTTGAGCGTGAAGTCGAAGCGCGCCGCGGCGTGGGCCCAGGAGGCCAGCACGTTGTTGGCATCGCCCGACCAGGCGACGGTGCGGCCCTTGATCGAGCCGCGATGCTCCTCGAAGGTCAGCACGTCGGCCATGATCTGGCACGGGTGCGAGTCCTTCGTCAGGCCGTTGATCACCGGCACGGTGGCGTACTCGGCGAGTTCCAGCATCATGCCGTGGTCGAGGATGCGGATCATGATCGCGTCGATGTAGCGCGACAGGACCCGGGCGGTGTCGGCGACGGTCTCGCCGCGGCCGATCTGCATCTCCCGGCCGGTGAGCATCAGGGTCTCGCCGCCGAGTTCCCGCATCGCCACGTCGAACGAGACGCGGGTGCGGGTCGACGGCTTGTCGAACACCATCGCCAGGAACTTGCCGGCGAGCGGCCGCTCCGCCGGCGGCTCGCCCTTGCGGCGGCGCCGCTTCAGGTCGGCGCAGGCATCGAGGACCGTCCGCAGCTCGGAGCTTGAGAAGTCGGTCAGGTCGAGGAAGTGCCGGGGGGCCGGCGCGATCTTCACGGGCGCGTTCATCACTCTGCGGCCCTCCGGCCCCTCGTTTCCATTGCGGCGCAGGCCGCTTCCAGCTTGTCGAGTGCCGCGGCCACCTCGCCCTCGCCGATGATCAGCGGGGGCAGGAGGCGCACGACGTTGTCGCCGGCCGGGATCACCAGCAGGTGCTCGTCCCGGGCGGCGGCGGCGAATTCGGTGTTGGGCACCACGAGGCGCAGGCCCATCATCAGGCCCTCGCCGCGGATCTCGTCGACGATGTCCGGGTGGCGGTCCTTGAGGGAGGCCAGCCGCTGCTTGAGGAGCAGGCCGGTCTGGCGCACTTGCTCCAGGAAGCCCGGCGCCAGCACGATGTCGAGCACGGCGTTGCCCACCGCCATGGCGAGGGGGTTGCCGCCGAAGGTGGTGCCGTGGCTGCCCACCACCATGCCGCGGGCCGCCTCGCGGGTGGCGAGGCAGGCGCCCATCGGGAAGCCGCCGCCGATGCCCTTGGCCGAGGACAGGATGTCGGGCGTGACGCCCGACCACTCGTGGGCGAAGAGCTTGCCGGTGCGGCCGATGCCGGTCTGGACCTCGTCCATGATGAGCAGGAGGCCGTGCTCGTCGCAGAGCGCCCGCAGGGTGCGCAGCCACTCGTGCGAGACCACCCGCAGGCCGCCCTCGCCCTGGATCGGCTCGATCATCAGGGCGGCGGTCTCGGGCGTGATCGCGGCCTTCAGGGCCTCCAGGTCGCCGAACGGCACCTGGTCGAAGCCGTCCACCTTCGGGCCGAAGCCGTCGATGTACTTCTGCTGGCCGCCGGCCGCGATGGTGGCGAGCGTCCGGCCGTGGAACGCACCCTCGAAGGTGACGATCCGGTAGCGCTCCGGATGGCCGCCGGCGGCGTGGTACTTTCGGGCCATCTTGATGCAGGCCTCGTTGGCCTCGGCACCGGAATTGGCGAAGAACACCACGTCGGCGAAGCTCGCCTCGACGAGGCGCTGGGCCAGCCGCTCGGCCTCGGGCACCTCGAACAGGTTCGAGACGTGCCAGACCTTCTGGGCCTGCTCGGTCAGCGCGGCGACGAGGTGCGGGTGGCCGTGGCCGACCGAGTTGACCGCGATGCCGGCGCCGAAATCGAGGTATCGCGAGCCGTCTCGGGCGATGAGCCAAGCGCCCTCACCGCGCTCGAAGGACACCTTGGCCCGGGCGTAGGTCGGCAGCAGCGAGGAGGTCACGATCTCGTCTCCGTCGCGGTCGAGTGAGTCGGTCGACCGGAAAACAAAGCGCCGCCTCGAAGGGCGGCGCGCGCGGATACTATGGAACGAGCGCGCCCTGTCAACGCCGGCCGTGAAGATGACGCCGAGATGACGGCGAGAGGAGCCCCGCCCGGGGTTGCGGCCGGACTTCCTTCGGGGCACAGACCGGGGAGCGGCCGGGCTCGGCCGCGCCGCGGCGGGACCGCCGCGGGACGACGGACCGGCTGATCGCTCCGGCGGGCGGCACGCCCCGGACGGGCCTGGTGGGAGACCTGACAGATGAGCGCGACCCTCGACCGCCTGAAGGAGCTCGGCTTCACCCTGCCGCCGGCCGCGGCCCCGGTGGCGAACTATGTCGGCTTCCAGCGCAGCGGCAACCTGGTGATCATCTCGGGCCAGCTGCCCTTCGGCGCCGACGGCCAGATCGACCCGGCCCACAAGGGCAAGGTCGGCGCCGCGGTCTCGCCCGAGGCGGCGGCGGAGGCCGCGCGTCACTGCGCCCTCAACATCCTGGCGCAGCTGCGGGCGGCGGCCGGCAACCTCGACGACGCGGTGGTGTCCTGCCTGCGGCTCGGCGGCTTCATCAACGCGGCGCCGGGCTTCTCGGCGGTGGCGGGCGTGATGAACGGCGCCTCCGACCTGATGGTGCAGGTGCTGGGCGAGCGCGGCCGCCACGCCCGCTCGACGATCGGCGTGGCCGAATTGCCCCTCGACGCGGTGGTCGAGGTCGAAGGCCTGTTCGAGGTCCGGTGATCCGAGGTTCCCTGATACCATGACAGACCGCCTCGCCCCCGGCTGGCTGACCGCCCGCCCGATCGCCCATCGCGGCCTGCACGACCGTGCCGCCGGCATCCCCGAGAACACGATCGCGGCCGCCGAGGCCGCGATCGCGGGCGGCTACGCGATCGAGTGCGACGTCCAGCTCAGCCGGGACGGCGAGGCGATGGTGTTTCACGATGCCGGCCTCGGCCGGCTCACCGGGACCGAGGGCGTGGTGCGCGAGCGCGACGCCGCCGATCTCGGGCGATTGACGGTGCTCGGCAGCGCCGAGCGCGTGCCCACCCTGCCGGAATTCCTGGACAAGATCGCCGGCCGCACGCCGCTGATCGTCGAGGTGAAGACCCGGCACGACGGCGACCTCGCGCTCGCCCGCCGGACCGCCGAGATCGTGGCCGCCTATGACGGTCCGGTCGCGGTGAAGTCGTTCGATCCGGTGATCGTCGGGGCGCTCGCCGACCTGATCCCCGGCATCCCGCGCGGCATCGTGGCCGAGAGCCGGCACGACGACCCGTCCTACGCCACTCTCACCGAGGCGCAGCGGCACGGGCTCGGCCAGTTGCTGCATGTTGCGGAGAGCCGGCCGGACTTCCTGTCCTGGCGCGTCGACGACCTGCCGAACGCCGCCACCCATCTCTGCCGCCTGCTCGGGCGGATGCCGGTGATGACCTGGACCGTCCGCACCGACGCGCAGGTGCGCCTCGCCCAGGCGCATGCCGACCAGATGGTGTTCGAGGGCTTCCGTCCCTGATCAGGGCTTCGCCGGGAGAGCGCTCACGGCCTGGCCGGAAGCTGGAACCAGGCGAACCGGGGCATCAGGCCGGCGAGCGCCGCCGAGGGGCACTCGGCACTGAGCGCATCGGCCACCGCGTCGGCCTCCTCCATCGCGAGGCCGACCTGCAGCACGTCGTCGATCACCGCGATGGCGCCGGAGCGCACGTCGTAGACGGTCCAGCCGTCGCGGTCGCGGCGGATGTCGTAGCGGGTGGCGTGGATCGACATGGCAATCGACATGGGTGCAATCGACATGGGTGCAATCGACATGGGTGAACGTCCCGGCTGGTGAGGGATGCGTAGTCCGGTGAGGGCATGGGTCGATGTGCCGGCGCGCACGCGACGCGGCGCGGCGGATGGGCCGTTCGGCAAGACGGCCTCTGGCGGGGCGGGAGGCCCAACCCTCTCCCCTCCGCGCGGGAGGGTCCAGGGGGCAGCGCCCTCCGACGCTCCGTCACCCCCGCCCGATCGGACCGGCCCGCACGTAGCCGCGGGAGATCAGCCGGTCGCGCTGGCGCGTCCTCCGCTCGGCCTCGCCGAGATCGGCGAGCGCGTCGGCGATCGCCCGGCGGAGCGCCAGGCCGGCATCCCCTCCGGCCGCCGTCAGGTAGGCGACCGCGATCGTCTCGACGCCCGGCCCCCGGCCGTCGCGTCGCTCCGCCGGGTCGTGGTTCATGACGCCGTTCATGGCTTCAGGCTCACCGCTGCACGAGGCCGGCGCCGCCGACTCACGTTAGAACATAACGTGAACAAGCCACGGCGAGGCCGGTCCGGTCAAGCTGCCTTCGCGCATCCGGCGGCCGATGTGGATAGCGGGGAGAGCGGGGCTCAGGGCTTCGGCGTCGCCGCCGGATCGCCGGCCCGGATCGGGGCCTCGACGTAGCGCCCCGTCTCGGGCACCGCCACCGACGCGAAGTCGCGGGCGAGGTCGTGCAGGGCCTGCCGCAGGCCCGGACCGCGCAGGGGCCGGCCGTGGCCGGTCAGCGCCAGCTCGGGTTCGAGCTGCGCCAGCGTCGCGACCGAGCGTCCGGCGGCATCCCAGTCGACCGTGAGGTAGCGCGGCGGCCCGTGCATCTCGGGCGCTTGCGTCGCGACGGCGTAGACCGATTCCTGCGCCGTCGCCACGAAGGCGTCGCCGGCGACCAGCGTCCGGTCGGCGGCGCGCCAGAACGAGACGTGACCGGGGGAATGACCGGGCGTGTGGATCCAGCGCCAGCCCGGCAGCGGCGGCACGCTCCCATCCTCCGGCAGGAGGCGCAGGCGGGCGCCGACATCGACAGGCCTTGTGGGAAAGAGCGGCGAGAGACGGGCGACGAGCCCGTCGCCGACGCTCGGATCCGGCGCCGGATAGGCGGCGCTGCCGTCGAGGTAGGGCCGCTCGAGCGGATGCGCCCAGACCGGCGCATCCCAGGCCTCGGCCAGGTCCTCGAGCGCGCCGACGTGATCGAAATGGCCGTGGGTGAGGACGATCGCCGCCGGGCGCGCACCCTGGCCGAAGCGGGCGGCGGCCGCCGCCTCGATCGCGGACCGCGATCCCATGATCCCGGCATCGACCAGCACCCAGCCCCGGTCCCCGGCCCCGGGCGGGCCGAGATAGGCGACGTTGACGAGGACGTGCCGCTGGTAGGCGAGGTCCGCGCGCAGCGCGTGCGTGCCGTCCGGGCCGGCGGGCACGTCGTCGACCGAATCGGGGCCGATCGGGATCTGCTGGGTCATGCCGGGACCTCGCGGGGAATGCCCGATCAATGCTCCCAAGGAGTATCAGTTCCCGGTCGCGGGCCCGGGCGATGCCGCCGTCGTGACGTTTCTGCAACGACGGCTCGGAAATATACGAATGCGAAACATCCGTGGCCCCAATCGGGCTTTTTCGCGGCTACGCTCGCATCCAGCGCTCACGGGCGCCGTTCCCGAAGAAGAAGGCTGCAAAGCCCACGCCCAGATCGAGGCAATTTGATGCAAGTTCAGACACAGTCGAGACGCAAGACGATGGCTGCGCGCGGCCTGATCTCGCTCCTCTGCTCGACGATCTCTTACGCAGCGTTGGCGCAGTCGTCCGGCACCCAGGATCCGGGCCGCCTCGGCGACGCGGCGAGCTGGCGCACGCCGGAATATCTCGGCGATTGGGGCCTGACCTCGATGCGGGCCGACCAGGCCTATGCCCGCGGCATCACCGGGCGGGGCGTCGTGGTCGGCTCGGTCGATTCCGGCTTCCTCGCCACCCATCCGGAATTCGCCGGACAGGTGACCCCGCTCACCGTCCAGGGCACCTACCTCTCGAACGGCTACCGCTACGAGACCGCCGCGGGCGTGCGCAGCGACCCGTTCACGGCGGGCAGCGCCTTCTCGGTGCCGGGCACCTGGATCCGCGGCGTCAACGACGACCACGGCACCCATGTCGACGGCACCATCGTGGCGCGCCGCGACGGCACCGGCATGCACGGCGTCGCCTTCGGGGCGACCCTGCTCGCCACCAACACCAACGCCACCGATTCCTCGATCTACGGCGCCAACCAGGACTACGCCTACTTCAAGGCTGCCTACGGCAACCTGGCGGCGGCCGGCGCGCGGGCGATCAACTCGTCCTGGGGCAGCCCGCCGCCCTCCGAGAACTACAACACCCTCGCGGGGGTCGCGGCCGGCTACGCCAAGTTCCAGGGCCGCCTCGACTGGCTCGACGCGGTGGCCGAGACCACCCGGCAATACGGCACGGTCATGGTCTTCGCCGCCGGCAATGCCGGGGTGAACAACCCGACGGTGCGCGCCGCCCTGCCCTATTTCGAGCCCGACCTCGAATCGCGCTGGATCGCGGCGTCCGGCCTGACCATCGACGACGGCACGGCGTTCAACCGCTGCGGGCTCGCCAAGTACTGGTGCATCGCCGCGCCCGGCCGCGGGATCCTGAGCACCGTCACCTCGACCACGGGCGTGGCGGGTTACGGCACCAAGAGCGGCACCTCGATGTCGGCGCCCCACGTCACCGGCGCGCTGGCGCTGGTGATGGAGCGCTACCCGTACATGACCAACGAGCAGGCGCGCGACGTGCTGCTCACCACCGCGACCCATCTCGGCAGCGGCCCGGCCACTATGCCGAACGAGACCTTCGGCTGGGGCAAGATCGACCTCGGCCAGGCGATGAACGGCCCCGGCCAGTTCCTCGGCCGCTTCACCGCCACCCTGCCGGGCGGCACTGCCGACATCTGGTCGAACGACATCTCGGACGCCGCGCTGCGCCAGCGCCAGGTCGAGGACGGCGCCGAGCACGCGACCTGGCTGCAGGTGAAGGCCGCCCGCGGCTGGAGCGCCGGCCTGCCGGCGGGCGCGACCGCCGACCAGCAGACCGAGTACACCTGGCGCGAGGCGCGCGACCAGGCCTTCCTGACCCGCACCTACCATGGCGGGCTGACCAAGGCCGGTGACGGCGCGCTGATCCTGACCGGCTTCAACACCTATACCGGCAGCACGGAGGTGAACGGCGGCCTGCTCGCCGTGAACGGGTCGATCACCTCGGTTGCCAACGTGAATGCGGGCGGCACGCTCGGCGGCAGCGGCACCCTCGGCGGGCTCAACGTCCGCTCGGGCGGCACCGTGGCGCCCGGGAACGGCATCGGCACGCTCTCGGTCGCCGGCAACGTCAGCTTCGCCCAGGGCTCGCTCTACGCCGTCGAGGTGGCTCCGGGCCGCAGCGACCGCATCAGCGCCACCGGCGCCGCGCGGATCGACGGCGGCACTGTGACGGTCGCGTCCGACGGGACGGGCACCCTCCTGAGCCCCGGTGCCCTGCGCGGGCTGCTCGGCCAGCGCACCGCCATCCTGTCGGCCGCGCAAGGAATCACCGGCCGGTTCGATGCGGCGACGCCGGGCTACACCTTCATCGGGGCGAACCTCGATTACGCCACCGACAGCGTCGGGCTCACGCTGGCGCGCAACACCACCACCTTCGCGTCGGTCGGCGCCACCCGCAACCAGGCGGCGACCGGCGGGGCGATCGAGGCGCTCGGCGCCGGCAACGCCCTCTACGAGACGGTGCTGGTCAACACCGATCCGGCGGCGGCGCGCTCCGCCTTCGCGTCCCTGTCGGGCGAGGTCCATGCCAGCGCGGTGTCGGCGCAGTTCGAGACCGCGTTCTTCGTCCGCGAGGCGATCCTCGACCGCCTGCGCCGGGGCGACGTCGCGGGCGCGCCGGTCTTCGGAGGTCTCTCGGCCCCCAGCCTGCCGGCGGCCTACTCGGCCGACCTGCCGGGCCGGGTGGCGCCGCCGGTCCAGGTGCCGGCGCAGCTCGCCGCGCCGCGGGCCTACGGCCTCTGGGGCCAGGGTTTCGGCGCCTTCGGCCGCACGCGGGGCGACGGCAACGCCGCCTCGCTGTCGCGCCAGATCAGCGGCTTCGTGCTCGGCGCCGAT
>NZ_JTHF01000230.1 GCF_001043895.1 Methylobacterium indicum | reverse complement strand
CGGCCTCGTCGGCGACCTCGCCAAGATGATGCGGGCGGCCGACCTCAGCGCCGAGATCGAGATCGACCCCATCCCGCTGTCGGACGCGGCCCGGGCCGCCCTCGCGGTGGAGCCGGGCCTCCTCGACGTCGCGCTCACCGGCGGCGACGATTACGAGATCCTGTGCGCCGTCGATCCGGCCGCGGTACCGGCCCTGCAGGCGGCCGCCGAGCGGGCCGGGGTGCCGCTGACCGAGATCGGCACCGTCACCGAGGGCGGCGCCCCGCCGGTCCTGCGCGACGCGAAGGGCGAGATCCGCCACTTCCGGTCGGGTTCCTTCAGCCACTTCTGAGCCGAGTCTCAGGTTCGCGCCCGACGCCGAAAGTCTCAAGCGGACGAAGCTTGGGAGCATTTGCGCTCGGGTGGGAAGTTTGGCACGACTGTGATCGCGGATCCGCGCTGTCGCGCGGGCCCGCTCACAAGGGAGGGAGGCCCGCGTCGCGAAAAACGGCCGCTCGCCATCTCGGCCGTCCGACGTCGCGGGAAACGCCCGACAATCAAGGACGGTAGAATGACCGCACTCCTGCTCATCATCCTGGGCGGCCTCTGCGCCGTCGCCTACGGCATCGTCACCATCAACGACGTCATGCGGCGCGACGCCGGCACGCAGCGCATGCAGGAGATCGCCGGTGCGATCGCCGAGGGCGCCCAGGCCTATCTGCGCCGCCAATACGCCACCATCGGGATCGTCGGGGTGGTCCTGTTCGGGCTCCTCGCCTGGTTCCTCGGCCTCAAGGTCGGCATCGGCTTCCTGATCGGCGCCGTCCTGTCGGGCATGGCCGGCTTCATCGGCATGAACGTGTCGGTGCGGGCCAACGTCCGCACGGCGCAGGCCGCGGCGCAATCGCTGGGGGCCGGCCTCTCGGTGGCGTTCAAGTCGGGCGCCGTCACCGGCATGCTGGTCGCCGGCCTCGCGCTCCTCGGCGTCGCACTCTACTACACCTATCTCACCCGCATCGCCGGCCTGAGCCCGGCGAGCCGCGAGGTCATCGACGCCCTCGTGGCGCTCGGCTTCGGCGCCTCCCTGATCTCGATCTTCGCGCGGCTGGGCGGCGGCATCTTCACCAAAGGCGCCGATGTCGGCGGCGATCTCGTCGGCAAGGTCGAGGCCGGCATCCCCGAGGACGATCCGCGCAACCCCGCCACCATCGCAGACAATGTCGGCGACAATGTCGGCGACTGCGCCGGCATGGCGGCCGACCTGTTCGAGACCTACGCGGTCACCCTCGTCGCCACCATGGTGCTGGCGGCGATCTTCTTCTCGGGCCAGACCGATGTCGGCGGCCGCAACGTGCTCGAGACCATGCTGCTCTACCCGATGGCGATCGGGGCGGCCTGCATCGTCACCTCGATCATCGGCACGTTCTTCGTGCGGCTCGGCTCGAACCAGTCGATCATGGGGGCGCTCTACAAGGGCCTGATCGGCGCCGGCGCGCTCTCGATCGTGGCGATCGCCGGTCTCAACCTGGTCATGTTCGGCGGCTTCTCGACCCGCTTCACCACGGCGGGCGGCGAGAGCTTCACCTCGCTCAGCCTCTTCCTCTGCGCGGTGGCCGGCCTCGTCATCACGGCGCTGATCGTCGTCATCACCGAGTACTACACCGGCACCGGCTACCGGCCGGTCAAGTCGATCGCCCATGCCTCGGTCACCGGCCACGGCACCAACGTGATCCAGGGCCTGGCGATCTCGCTCGAATCGACCGCGCTCCCGGCGATCGTCATCGTCGCCGGCATCATCGTCACCTACGGGCTCGCCGGCCTGTTCGGCATCGCCATCGCGGTCACCGCCATGCTGGCGCTGGCCGGGGTCGTCGTCGCCCTCGACGCCTTCGGGCCGGTCACCGACAATGCCGGCGGCATCGCCGAGATGGCCGGGCTGCCCAAGGAGGTGCGCAAGTCCACCGACGCGCTCGATGCCGTCGGCAACACCACCAAGGCGGTCACCAAGGGCTACGCCATCGGCTCGGCGGGCCTCGGCGCCTTGGTGCTGTTCGCCGCCTACACCTCGGACCTCAACTACTTCATCAAGAACGCCTCCCCGACCCAGTACCGCTTCTTCCAGGGCGTCACGGTCGATTTCTCGCTCTCCAACCCCTACGTCGTCGTCGGCCTGCTGCTCGGCGGGCTGATTCCCTACCTGTTCGGCGGCATCGCCATGACGGCGGTGGGGCGCGCCGCCTCGGCGGTGGTGGAGGAGGTCCGCCGCCAGTTCCGCGAGAAGCCTGGCATCATGCAGGGGACGGAGCGGCCCGATTACGGCCGCGCCGTCGACATGCTGACCAAGGCGGCGATCAAGGAGATGGTGGTGCCCTCGCTGCTGCCGGTCCTGTCGCCGGTGGTGCTGTTCTTCGTGATCCAGGCCATCGCCGGCAAGGGCCAGGCCTTCGCGGCGGTGGGCGCGATGCTGCTCGGCGTCATCCTCACCGGTCTCTACGTCGCGGTCTCGATGACCTCCGGCGGCGGCGCCTGGGACAACGCCAAGAAGTTCATCGAGGACGGCCACCACGGCGGCAAGGGCTCGGACGCCCACAAGGCCGCGGTGACCGGCGACACCGTCGGCGACCCCTACAAGGACACCGCCGGCCCGGCGGTGAACCCGGCGATCAAGATCACCAACATCATCGCCCTGCTGCTGCTGGCGATCCTGGCGCATCACTGATCGACGGCGGATCCGACGATCCGCCTGCGATCCCCACATCCTGTCGCGTGGATAGTGGAACAGGCAGGGGCGTCATCGCACGATGGCGCCCCGCACCGATCGACATCATCGAGCCCCAAAGAGCAAATCGCATCGATGGCGCGACGGCGTGACCGGCGGAGGACGACCCGCGGCGTCCCTGGCAGCCGACGGCGTGGTGGGATAGCCTGGTCTCCGGGCCGATGCTGCCTGCCGCTCGCCCCGGCAACGGGATGGTGAAAGCATCGTGGACGATCCCCCAAGCCTGTCCCTCGACCGGTGACGGGTCGGCAATGCGAGCGCCGACGCACCGCCACCGGCTTGAGGAGATCCACGATGACCACCGTCGATCAGGCGAAGGCCATGGCCGGCCGCTTGCGCGCCGCGCTGGCCGCGCGCGACATCGCCGTCCCGCACGCCACCGCCCTCGAACTCGTCGCCGCCGAACTCGGCCACAGCGACTGGAACACGGCCTGCGCCGCACTCGATCACGCGGTCGACGAGGGGCCTGCCTTCCTGGAGGCGGTGCCGGTGCTGCGCATCTTCGACGAGGCCAAGGCCCGTGAGTTCTATTGCGGCTTTCTCGGCTTCGCGCCGGGCTTCCAGCACCGGTTCGAACCGGGCCTGCCGCTCTACATGGAGGTCGCGCGCGCGGGTCTCCGGCTTCACCTCACCGAGCATCACGGCGATTCCAGCCCGGGCCCGACCGTGTTCGTGCCGATGCGAGACCTCCGCGTCTACCATCGGGAATTGACGGAGAAGCGCTACGGCTACGCGCGGCCCGGCATCGAGCAGGCTCCCTGGGGGGAGATGCTGGAGGTCGCGGACCCGTTCGGCAACCGGCTGCGATTCTGTCAGTACCGGAACGCGAAATCCGGGCGCCGATCCGTCACCGTGTGAGGAGAGAATCGTCGCGATGGCTGTCGACATCGCCCGTGTGAAGGCGCTCGTCATGAGCCTGCCGGCCGTGACCTCGGCGCCGCATTTCCATCGCACGGCCTTCCGCACGCCGCGCAAGATCTTCGCGACGCTCGACGAAGCGGGTCTCGACATCAACCTGATGTTCGACCTGGACCTTCGCGATGCCTTCTGCGAACGGGCGCCGGCTGCCTTCAGGCCCGTTCCGGGCGGCTGGGGCCGGAGAGGCGCCACGCGGTGCGACCTGACGGTCGTCGACGAGGCGACCCTAGTGTCCGCCCTGACGGCGGCCCACCGCCTCGCCGCTCCGCAGACCCGGCCACGTCGTCGCCGGACCGAGGAAGCGTGAGGCCGTCCGTGGAACGGGTGTCCGGCTGTCCGTCTGGCCCGGCAAGCTCTCCTCGGTGCGGACATCCGACGCCGATGGCACAGATCGAAGAGCTGAACCGGATTCTCGCGGAGAGTGGCGACGACGACCTCGCATTCTTGTCGCGCCCAGGTTCTTGCCGCGCCCAGTGCTTCTTGCCGCGCCCCGGGCGGGGCACCGGAGGAGCCATAGTCCGGTGCCTCGCGGCCGTGCCTGACAGGCTGCGGCTTCGACGGCGCAGCGCGCCGGGCTGAGCCTGTCGATCTGGGTGGCACGCATACGCGATGCGGCGACGGCATGATCATCGCGGGGCATGGCGGCGCGCGATGGGCTTCGACTTCGTGCGTGCCCGTCCGGGTCTACGCCACGCCGGTTTCCTCTATGCCGGCACGAGGAACGCCCGCGCCGTCGCGTCGGGAGATATCCGGGGACGCGGCGGCGGCATGACCGTCGCTGGGCATGGCGGCGGGTCGTCATCGTCGTCGGAGCGGCGGCCCGGGCGGGGATGCCAGCCGAATGTCCAGGAGGTACGCGGGCGACGCCGCGGGGACGGCCTTTGCGTCGGACGCGCGCCGGGGCCGCGCGGGACCTCGCGATCGAGTTCGGCCAGCGCCTCGATCACGGCATCGACCGGGACCGGCTCGGCCCGGCAGCCGGGCAGGCAGCGCAGGGCCGGCGCGTTCTCCAGGGCGCAGGCATCCGAGGCCCAGGAGGCCAGGATCGCGCGCTTCTCGGGACGCGACAGGAATGGATGCGCCAGCACCTCCCGGGGGTGCCGGAACACGTCGCCGGGTGCCACAAGGGCCTGCCACGCCTCGACCGAGGCGGGCTGGCCGGCAGGCGGGTTCATCGGCCCGGAAGGGATGGGGCCGGCGGGGATGGGGCCGGCATGGGTGGAATGCATCTCCATCGTCGACACGGTTCGTCCTCCCTGATGGTGCATGACAGGGCACGGGAAGGGGTTCGGGCCCCGGGGGCGCGCGGCCTCCGGGGATTGAGTCGTCCATGGTGTACGAGGGTCGGACGGCCGTCGGATCAGGCCGCCTTGGAGCGGTCCCCGGCACGGCCGTCGATCCGGGCCGGCCCGTTATCCTGCCCGATTGCCGCCTGGCTGCCGCCGATCGTGATGCGGCGCGGCTTCAGCGCCTCCGGCACCTCGCGCACCAGATCGACCGCGAGCAGGCCGTTCTCCAGGCGGGCCCCGGTGACCTTCACGTGATCGGCGAGGCTGAAGGTCTGCCGGAAGGCGCGCGCCGCGATGCCGCGGTGCAGGTAATCACGCTCGCTCTCCCGGTCCTTCTTCTGGCCGGTGACCAGCAACGTGGTGTCGTGCTGGGTCAGCTCGATCTCGTCCTGCGAGAAGCCGGCCACCGCCATGGTGATGCGGTAGGCATCCTCGCCCACCTTCTCGATGTCGTAGGGCGGCCATTGCTGGGTCGACGGCTCGAGCCGGGCGGCTTGGTCCAGCATGGAAAACAGTCGGTCGAACCCGACGGTGGAACGGTAGAGCGGCGCGACATCGAAAGTCCTCATGACCACATCCTCCTTGGAGCAACGTGATGACTTGGATCAGCGATACCTGGATCAGCGATATCCTTGGGCCGCCGGACACCCGGTCCGGCGTCCAATCCGCGAGCCTCATCGGGCCTCGCGCGTGTGGAACGCGGGCGCTACGTTCCGGTTCCGGCCCGTAACGAACTTTTTTCGCCCGAATGGCACCGGGTCGGATTGGCGCCTGACCGCCATCCACGAACCGCTTGAGGCCGTCGACGACGCGCGCATCGTCCGCGGCCAGACGCAGAGCCGCCTTGGCGATCTCCTCCGCCTCGCCGACCCGGCCGAACGGGATCAGGGAGGGAGAATATCGCGAAAATCCTGCTGCCGGACTGGCACCGGCCGGGCGGAGCACTCTCCTTCGTCATGCCGAGCGTTCAGGCGCGCCCGGTGAAGGTCGAGGCGGCGGAACTCGTCGCCGCGCGGCTCTCCCGCCGACGCCCGCCCGGGGCGTGATACGGTCCGACGATCAGCCCGCCTGGGCCATCGCCCGGCGCGCCTCTCCCGGCAGCCGTTCGATCACCCGCAGGTAACTGCGGGCCGTCATGTCGGGCATCGCGCGACCTTCTTCCCAATCGGCGACGGCCTCGCGTTCGAGGTCGTCGCAGAGCGCGACATCGTCGAGGGACAGGCCGAGTGGGCTGCGAAGGCGGCGAACATCCACCGGCGCACGAAGGTCCGAGGTCGCCATGACGCCACTGGCAGCCAGTCCATCACCGAGACTTGTCGGGTCGTCGAGCATCCGAAGTTGGATCGCAGCTCGACCGTCCTGCAGCATCGCTTCCAGCGCGCGCTTGGCCTCCGGCATCGAGACGCCACGGCGGCACAGCGACAACGCCGCGGAGACCGTCTTGACGGTCGTCAGGTCCGGGGAGGACCGCAGAAGAACGGCGCCGGGTGATCGTCGAGAAGCCGGAAGCCGATCACATCGGCGGACCACATCCTGTTACGAGTCCGCCGCGAGATCACCCCGGTCAGCCCGCCTCGACCGCCGCCCGCGCCTCCGTCAGCCGCGCGGCGTAGCGGGCGATCAGGTCGACCTCCAGGTTCAATCGGTCGCCGACCCGGCGCTCGCCCCAGGTGGTGACCGCGAGGGTATGGGGGATCAGCAGCACCGTGAAGGTGTCGCCCTCGACACCGTTGACGGTGAGCGAGGTGCCGTCGAGGCAGACCGAGCCCTTCTCGGCGATGAAGCGGGCGAGCGCGGCCGGCGCCCGCAGCACGAAGCGCTCACTCGGGGCCCACACGTCGCCGGCCTGGCCGGTCACCGGCTCGCGGGCGACGATCTCGGCGAGGCCGTCGACATGGCCGGTGACGAGGTGGCCGCCGAGCTCGTCGCCGATCCTGAGCGAGCGCTCCAGGTTCACCCGCATGCCCGGGACCCAGGCCCCGACGGTGGTGCGTGCCAGGGTCTCGGCGGCGGCATCGACCTCGAAGGTGCAGCCGCCCTCCCGCGGGGTGACCGTGACGGCGGTGAGGCAGGGCCCCGAACAGGCGATCGAGGCGCCGATCAGGATGCCGGCGGGGTCGTAGGCGCAGTCGATGGCGATGCGCTTGAGCTTCGAATCGCCGGACACCGCGGCGACGCGGCCGACATCCGAGACGAGGCCGGTGAACATCTACGGGCTCCGTACGTGGCAGGTGAAGAGATCGGTGCCGATCCGGTATTCCTCGGCGACCGAGAAATCCGGCGAGGCGAGGCGCGCCGCGAGATGCGGGCCGACCGCCGGCAGGCCGGGCAGCCCGAGCGCACGGTCGCCGGTGACGAGGAGGCACTCGTCGACGAGGTCGTCGCGGGCGAGCGCGTCGGCGAGCGTCGGACCGCCCTCGGAGCAGATCCGGGTCAGGCCGAGGGTGCCGAGGACCGCCAGGGCCTCCGGCAGGTCGATGCGGCCGTCCCGGGTGAGCGGCACCCGCTCCACCTCCACCCCCGCGGCGGTCAACGCCGCCTCCGCCGTTGCCGGCGCGTCGGGACCGCAGAGGATCAAGGTCGGGACGACAGCGCTGGTGCGCACGAGCCCGGCGCCCGGCGGCGTGCGCAACGCGGGGTCGAGGACGATGCGCAGGGGCGAGCGGTCCGCCATCCCGGGCAGGCGCACGGTGAGCTGCGGGTCGTCCGCCAGCACCGTCCCGACACCCACCATGATCGCGTCGCAATGCGCCCGCTGCAGGTGGATTTCGGCGGTGGCGCGGGGCCCGCTGATCAGCAGGCGCCCCTCCCCGCCCGCCGCGTAGCCGTCCGCCGTGCGGGCGAGCTTGAGGAAGAGAGCCGGCCGGCCCCGGACGACCCGGCTGACGTGTCCGCGCTGGTCGCGGGCCGCCTCGGCTCCCAGGAGCCCGACCGAGACCGCGATGCCGGCCGCGGCCAGCCGGGCATGGCCGCGGCCGGCGACCCGTGAATCGGGGTCGTCCATCGCGCTCACCACCCGGGCGACGCCCGCCGCGATGGTGGCGTCGGCGCAAGGCGAGGTGCGGCCGTGATGCGAGCAGGGTTCGAGGGTGACGTACAGGGTCGCGCCGCGGGCCGCCTCGCCGGCCGCCGCGAGCGCGACGCGCTCGGCATGCGGGCGCCCGCCCGCCTGCGTCACGCCCTGGGCCAGGATCCGCTCGGCGCCCGGGGGACCGCCGACCAGCACGGCGCCGACCGACGGGTTGGGCCAGGCGCGCCCGAGATGGCGCCGGCCGAGAGCGAGGGCGAGGCGCATGTGGCGCCGGTCGGCCTCGTCGCGCGTCGGGTCCGGCGCGCTCACGACGCGCGCGTCCGCGGGCGGCGGGCCGGCAGCGCCTCGTCGGGCGCCGGCCCGTCCTCCGGGGTCGCGGCCTGCGCCGCGCCCGCGGCGAGATGGCCGAGCAGCTCCTCGAAGTCGCGGGCCTCGCGGAAGTTCTTGTAGACCGAGGCGAAGCGCACGTAGGCGACGTCGTCGAGGCCCTTGAGCCCCTCCATCACCGCCTCGCCGATCGCCTCGCTGGTCACCTCGGCCTCGCCGGTGCTCTCGAGCCGGCGGGTGATGCCGCTCACCAGGCGCTCGATCCGCTCCGCCTCGACCGGGCGCTTGCGCAAAGCCGTCTCGACGGAGCGCTGGAGCTTGTCGCGGTCGAACGGGACCTTGCGGCCCGAGCGCTTGACGACGATCAGCTCGCGCAGCTGCACCCGCTCGAAGGTGGTGAAGCGGCCGCCGCAATCCGGGCAGATCCGCCGGCGCCGGATCGCCGAGCTGTCGTCGCTCGGCCGGGAATCCTTCACCTGCGTGTCGAGGCCGCCGCAATAGGGGCACCGCATCGGTCGCCCGTTCCTCTGTGTACGAAAAAGGGCCGGTCCCGCGTGGGACCGGCCCCGGAAGGGGCGTGTTCTAGAGTGCTCCCGGCGGAAGGGGAAGCCGGGAGATCGGAGCCCCGATCAGGCGTAGATCGGGAAGCGGTCGGTCAGGGCGTGGACCTCGCCCTTGGCCTGCTCCTCGGCACCGGCATCGCCCGCCTCGCCGTGGCGGTGGAGGCCGTCGAGGACCTGGACGATCAGCTCGCCGACCTTCTTGAACTCGGCGACGCCGAAGCCGCGGGAGGTCGCCGCCGGGGTGCCCAGGCGGATGCCCGAGGTGACGGTCGGCTTCTGCGGGTCGAACGGCACGCCGTTCTTGTTGCAGGTGATGCCGGCGCGGGTCAGCGCGGCCTCGGCCGCCTTGCCGGTCAGCTCCTTGGCGCGCAGGTCCACCAGCATCAGGTGGTTGTCGGTGCCGCCCGAGGTGATGTCGTAGCCGCCCGAGATGATGGTGTCGGCGAGCGCCTTCGCGTTCTCCACCACCTGCTTGGCGTAGAGCTTGAACTCGGGGGTCAGCGCCTCGCCGAAGGCGACCGCCTTGCCGGCGATGACGTGCATCAGCGGACCGCCCTGGAGGCCCGGGAAGACCGCCGAGTTCAGCTTCTTGGCCAGCGCCTCGTCGTTGGTCAGGATCATGCCGCCGCGCGGGCCGCGCAGGGTCTTGTGCGTCGTGGTGGTGACGACGTGGGCGTGCGGGAACGGCGACGGGTGCACGCCGCCCGCGACCAGGCCGGCGAAGTGGGCCATGTCGACGAAGAACACGGCGCCGACGCTGTCGGCGATCTCGCGGAACTTGGCGAAGTCCCAGTGGCGCGGGTAGCCCGAGCCGCCGGCGATGATCACCTTCGGCTTGTGCTCCTGGGCGAGGCGCTCGACCTGCTCCATGTCGATGCGCTGGTCGTCGCGGCGCACGGTGTAGGAGACCGGCTTGAACCACTTGCCCGAGACGTTCGGGGGCGCGCCGTGGGTGAGGTGGCCGCCGGCCGCGAGATCGAGGCCGAGGAAGGTGTCGCCCGGCTGCATCGTGGCCATGAACACGGCCTGGTTCGCCTGGGAGCCCGAATTCGGCTGCACGTTGGCGAAGTCGCAGCCGAACAGGCGCTTGGCGCGCTCGATGGCGAGGTTCTCGGCGATGTCGACGAACTCGCAGCCGCCGTAGTAGCGCCGGCCTGGATAGCCCTCGGCGTACTTGTTGGTCAGCACCGACCCTTGAGCCTCGAGCACGGCGCGCGAGACGATGTTCTCCGAAGCGATCAGCTCGATCTCGTGCTGCTGACGGCCCAGCTCCTGCGCGACGGCGCGGGCGAGCTCGGGATCGGCATCCGCCAGCGACGCGGAGAAGAACGAGTTGGACCGGGTGTTGGCGGCGGTGCCCACGCTCATGATGGCCTCGAGGTTGGTCGGGAGCCGCCCGGACGGAGCGCCGGGGCGGAAGTAAAGGATGGGGATCGGCCAGCTTCTACACGCGGGCGAAGGGGGAGTCCAAGGCCGCAGCGGCGGACATTTGTCCGTGAGCGACATTTGCTCCCGCCTGCATGTCTGCTCCCGCCTGCATGTCGATGCCCCGGACCTCGCATCGGGGCGATCCGGGCCGGCGACCGGTCGGACGGGGCCGATCCGCATGCAGGGTGGATTTGAAATGCCGGAAAAGAAACTCAAAAAATTTGAACGCGCCGTTGATGAAAATTCGTGGTCCGCCGGATGTCCGGCTTGACCCGGCACGGCCCTGCCGATCCCGGACCGGCCCGGCCGAAAGACCTCACAAAACTCGTCGCGCCGCTCGGCGCTGGCTCCGTCGAATGGAAACCCGTGCTTTCATCGAGGACGCCGCCTTAATCCAAGATCACAGAAATTTTATCGACAGTCTTGCCGGCCAGAAAACCTGTGTCGGCGAGGGCACTCGGCGCAAGAAACCGAAGTGAAACAAGCTTCATCTGCGACGGAAGCACGGCGTCGTGGCTCGGCAGCCCTAGGCAGCGCAGCGACGCGGCCTCACAGATCGTTCGCCTTTCGATTGCACGAGAAGGAAACCGCGCTCCATGTTCAAGTCGTTGCTCACCGCCGGCACGGCCGTCTTCCTGTCGGTCGGCGCTGCGTCCGCCGCCGACCTTCCGCGCCGCGCCGCGCCGCCGCCGGTCTTCACGCCAGTGCCGGTCTTCACTTGGACCGGGGCCTATTTCGGCATCAATGCCGGCTACGCCTATACCGAGGCCGACCGGGTGAGCACCGTCGGCATCGGGGCCCTCCAGGCCAACGTCACCAACGGCCTGCGCCGCGCCAGCGTCCCCCTGGCGCAGGATGGCTTCACCGCCGGCGGCCAGGTCGGCTACAACTACCAGTTCACGCCCGGCTCCGGCATCGTCGTCGGCCTCGAGGCCGACGCCGCCTATACCGACCTGAACCGCCGGCGCACCGAGTCGATCTTCCTGCCGGCGTTCAACGCGAACCGGCTCACCAACACCTACCGGGCGGATCTCAGCTTCCTCGGCACGGTGCGCGGCCGGATCGGCTACGCCTTCGACCGGTTCCTGGTCTACGGAACCGGCGGCTTCGCCTATGGCGACGTGACCCAGACGGTCGCCTTCCAGACCGGCGCGCCGCAGACCTATTTCGGCAACCGCTCGCGGATCGAGACCGGCTACGCCTATGGCGGCGGCGTCGAGTACGCCATGCCCACCGACTCGTTCCTGAACGTCTTCAAGTCGAATGCGGTGACGGTGAAGGCGGAATACATCCGCTACGACCTCGGCAGCCGCAACCTGCTGGTCGCCTCGACCGGCGGCCCGGGCGTCGGGTACGTCTCCCGCTTCCGCACCGAGGGCAGCCTGGTGCGCGCCGGCCTGAACTTCAAGTTCGGCACGTTCTGAGCAGACTTGCGTTGGCAGGCCAACGCTTCGCCCGCTTAGGTTCTTGTTGTGTCGCAGATTTTTGCCGCCGAACCGGTATCCACTTCGGCGAAATCTGCTTAGCGCCCGCTCCGCCCCGGGCTTCGGGTCCGGGGCGGTTGTCCTTCAGTAATGGGGCGGCGGCGGCTCGTCGCCGGTGGCGGCCGGACGCTCGGCCATCTCGCGCACCCGCTCGCGCAGGGCGGCGACGTGCCGCGTCAGGAGGTCGATCGCGCCCCACTGCTCCGTGACGATGCGGTTCAGATCCTCGATCGTCGCGTCCTGGTGGGCGATGCGGGTCTCGAGCGCGTCGAGGCGGGTGTCGGGATCGGCGGTCATGATGGCGTCCATTCACGCGAAAACGGCCCGGGCTTCGCGCCCGGGCCGTCGTCAGGTCAGGTCGTCGGGCGACGATCAGTTGGTCTGGTCGTCGTCGGGGGCGTCGGGATTGAAGTTGCGCGGGCCGGCGGCGGCGGCGGCCATCGAGGCGGTCGGGGCACCGGCGCCGTCGCGCTTGTAGATGTCGTCGCGGAACTGCACGAGACCGTCCGGGGTCGACCAGGCGGTGATGTAGGTCCAGTAGACCGGGATCGGCGCCACCGGGCGGGCATCGACCCGCTGGCCGCCCTGGATGATCGCCTCGATCGTGTCCGGGTTGGCGTTCGGGGTGCCCTGGAGGATCCAGGAGACGTATTCGCGCACGTTCTGCACGCGCACGCAGCCCGAGGAGACGAAGCGGAAATCGTCGCCGAAGATGCCCTTGGCCGGCGTGTCGTGCATGTACACGCCGTGCGGGTTCGGGATGTTGATCCGCACGAAGCCCATCGAGTTCAGGTCGACGCCCGGATCCTGGCGGAAGCGGTAGCGGGTCGCCTCGTCGGAATGCCAGTTGACCTGGGACGGCGGGATCTCGCGGTCGCCGTTGAAGATGCGGATCTTGTTGTCCGTCAGGTAGGACGGATCCTTCTGCATCTTCGGGATCAGGTCCTTCTTGATGATCGAGGCCGGCACCGTCCAGTAGGGGTTGAAGTTCACCTCCTGGATCTTGGCGTTCATGATCGGCGACTGGCGGTCGATCTTGCCGACGCCGGCGGCATGGCGGGTCGCGACGTGGTCGCCGTCGACCGTCTCGACCAGCGCCGCCGGGATGTTGACGATGACGTAGCGCTCGCCGAGGTTGCCCGAGTAGGAGCGCAGGCGGACCGCGTTCAGCTCGAGCTGGCGCAGGCGCACGTCGGCCGGGACGTTCATCGCCTGCACGGTGGTGACGTTCATCGCGCCGGTCTGGTTCAGGCCGTGGCGGGCCTGGAAGCGGCGCACGCCGGCCTCGACGTAGGAATCGTAGACCGGGGAGGAGCCGGCGGCCGGGTCGAGGTCGCCGGAGACGATCAGGCGCTGGCGGAGCGCCGTCACCGCCGGGCTCTTCGAGCCGACGCGCAGGCGCTCGGCGCCCGAGACCGCCTGCCAGCCGCCGCGGGCGACGATGTCGCGGTAGCGCTCGACCATCTGCTCGGTCGCCGCCAGGGTCTGGGGCGAGAGGATCGGCGTGTTGGAGCGCTGCACGCGCATCGTGGCGGCGGAATCGTAGTTCTGCGCCCACTCCGCCTGGGCCGGCGCGCCGCCCCGGTCCTGGGCCAGGGCCGGGAAGGCGGTGGCGGCCAGGAGAGCCAGGCCGAGCGAACCGGTGAGGGAAACGCGTGTCAGCATGGGAAATCTGCTCTCGAACCTGTGACGCGGGGCGACCGATCCGGCATAGTGCCGCTTGCGCCCCATACTATGGCCCGTGACGGTGCCGGTGTGCGGTTAAGACTCCATGAGGAGCGGGCCAGAATGTGGCGCCGGGCGGGCGCCGCTGTGGAGCCGTGAGCTGGGCTGTGGACTGCGGTAATTGCGCAACATGACGGATGGGTCGCGGCTGGGAAACCCTGCCCCTGGACATTCGGCGCCATGGCGCAACCACGACACCTGGGCTATGCCGGACGCATGAACGATCTCGGGCACGGGCGGAGCGGAAGGACGGCGCGCTGGCGCGCGGTCGCCGCCGTGCTGTCGCTCTACGCGCTGGTGCTGCAGGCCTTCCTCACCGGCCTGTCCCCGCTTCCGGCCGCCGCGGGCGCCGGCATCATCTGCCAGTCCCATCAGGATGCGGGCGGGAGCGAGGCGGTCGCCCACGCCCATGCCTGCTGCACCGTCGCCTGCCCGGGGCTCGCCGCCCCAGCGGAGCCGGCGGCCGCCGAGGCATGGCCCGCCCGGACGGCGACCGACCTGTCCTGGCCGGGCGACGCCGAGGCCTCGATC
>NZ_JTHF01000023.1 GCF_001043895.1 Methylobacterium indicum | reverse complement strand
GGCTCTGAACCCTCCCCCCTCTGCGGCAGGGCTGTTCGGGTAAAGAAGGGCGCGGGTCTTCTCCTCTCCCCGCGGGCGGGGAGAGGGCTGTGTCTCCGTTCAGGAGACGCAGCAAGCGGAGGCGAAGCCGGAGCGAGGGTGAGGGGGTGGTGCCGAAGGGGCCTCTTCCTGAGAGACCCCCTCACCCTCGCCCTACGGGCTCCCTGAGCCCCTTCGGAGCTCAGGCCTCTCCCCGCCCGCGGGGAGAGGGGAAATCAGCGCCTTTTCCTTTTCCCGGACGGCCCTGTGCGGGGGAGGATGCGGGCGTCGCGCGTTACGCCGCCTCGGCATGCGGCCGCACCACCACCGGATCCGGCGCATGCGCCACCTCCGGGTTGAGCGCGAAGTCGAACCGGATCGTCGAGAACGGCGTCTCCAGCCCCGCCGCGGCGATCGCCGCCGGATCGGTGACCCGCACCACCTCGGCGATCAGCCCGTCCCGGGTGGCGAAGGCGAAGTCGTCGTGCAGGTAGGGATCGTCCGAGAGGTTGATCTGCGTCGTCAGCTGCCGGTGGCCGGGGCCGGAGACGAAGAAGTGGATATGGGCCGGGCGCTGGCCGTGGCGGCCGAGCTGGTCCAGCAGCTTCTGGGTCTGGCCGTGCGGCGGGCAGCCATAGCCCTTCGGCAGGATGCTGCGGAAGCGGTAGCGGCCTTGCCCATCCGTCTCGATCCGCCGGCGCAGGTTCCAGGTGCTCTGGCCCTTGTCGAAGACCGAGTAGTTGCCGAGCGTGTTGGCGTGCCAGACATCCACGATGGCACCCGCCACCGGCGCGCCGCCCTCGCCCGTCACCTGACCCTCGACGATCAGCACCTCGCCGTCTTCCGGGTCGTCGTCGAGGCGGGCCTCGCCCTTCGTCAGCGGCGCGCCCGCGACGTAGAGCGGCCCCTCGATGGTGCGCGGCGTGCCGCCTTCGATCCCGGCCGCCCGCTCCTTGGCGTCGATGCACAGGTCGATGAAGTGCTCGACGCCCAAGCCCGGCATCAGGAGGCCGAACTCGTTCTTCTGGCCGGTCTCGGTCAGGTAGCTCATCGCGGTCCAGAATTCGCTCGGGGTCACGTCGAGATCCTCGACGATCCGGCAGGCATCCTCCACGACGCGGCGGACGATCTGCTTGATGCGCGGGTTGCCGGCCTCGGTGGAGAGCCCCGCGACCTTGTCGAACAGGGTTTGGGCCTCGGCGGAATCGGCGATCTTGGTGGTCGCGGTCTTGGCGGTCATGGGGCGTTTCCTCTCTTGCTTGGTTGACGGGTTACGGGTCAGCCGAGGTCGCCGCCGGCCACCGGCAGGACGGTGCCGGTGACGTAGGAGGCCTCGTCGGAGGCGAGGAACAGGATGGCGGCGGCCTGCTCGGCGGCGGTGCCGTAGCGGTGCATCAGGCTCGACGCCTTGGTCTGGGCCACCACCTCGGCGATCCAGGCGCGCTCCTGGTCGCTCGGCGGCGTCGGGTTGCGGGCGATGCGCCGGGGCGGCGCCTCGGTGCCGCCGGGCGCCACCGCGTTCACCCGGATGCCGTGCTCGGCGTATTCGTAGGCCAGGCAGGCGGTGAGCGCGTTCACCCCGCCCTTGGCGGCGGCGTAAGGCACGCGGTTGACGCCCCGCGTCGCCACCGACGACACGTTGACGATGCTGCCGCCCCCACCCGCCAGCATGTGCGGCAGCGCCGCCCGGCAGCACCACAGGGTCGGAAAGAGCGAGCGCCGGATCTCGGCCTCGACCTCGTGCGGGGCATACTGCGCGAAGGGCTTGAACCAGATCGAGCCGCCGACATTGTTGATCAGCACGTCGAGCCGGCCGAACCGTGCGACCGCGGCGTTCATCACGCTCTCGCAGCCCTCGAAGGTCTCGACATCGGCGAGCCGCACCGCGGCCTCGGCGCCGCAATCCCTCGCCTCGGCCGCAATCTCCTCGACGATCTCCGAGCGGTCGGTGAGGAGGAGGGCGGCGCCCTCGCGGGCGAGCCGAAGGGCGACCTCGCGGCCGATCCCCTGCGCGGCGCCGGTCACCACCGCGACCTTGGACGAGAAGCGCCCGGGAGAGACGAACCCGCTCATGCCCCGCTCCCGACGCCGCTCGCCGCGAACTTCTCGTAGTGGAAGCTCGCCGGGCTCAATCCCCGCTCGGCGAAGGTCTTGCGCACCGCATCCACCATCGCGGGCGGGCCGCAGAGATAGGTGTCGATCGCGCCGCCATGTAGATGCGCGTCGGCGAGGTGCTCGGTGACGTAGCCCTTCTTGGCGTGCCGGCTGTCGGGCGAGGCGACGCAGGTCTCGAAGCTGAAGCCCGGGATCCTGCCCGCCGCCTCGTCCAGCGCCTCGGTCTCGACGAGGTCGGCATCGTGCGTCACGCCGTAGACGAGGTGGATCGGCTGGTCGGTGCCGATCGCGGCGACCGTGCCGAGCATCGACAGGAACGGGGCGAGCCCGGTGCCGCCGGCGAGCATCAGCACCGGGCGGTGGATCTCGCGCAGGTAGAAGCTGCCCGAGGGGCCGGTCAGGTCGAGGGCGGCGCCCGCCTCGGCCTGCTCGGCCAGGAACGTGCTCATCAGCCCGCCCGGGATGTTGCGGATCAGGAACTCGGCCTGCCGGCTGCCCGGGACCGAGCTGAACGAGTAGGACCGTGCCTGGCCGCTTCCCGGCACCGCGATGTTGACGTACTGCCCGGGCAGGAAGCCGACCGGCTCCTCGGTCTCGACGCTCAGGCCGAAGGTGGTGTCCGACAGCCGCCGCACCGCCGACACCGTCCCCTTGAGGGCGGCGGCCTTGGTCTTGCAGACCTTGGACGAGGCGGCGATAGCCAGCACCAGGTCGGTCTTCGGCCGCATCTGGCAGGCGAGGCCGTAGCCCTGCGCGGCCTCCTCGTCGGAGAGCGCGTCCTCGATGTAGCTGCCCGGATCGAACCGGCCGGATTCGCAATGGACCCGGCAGGTGCCGCAGGCGCCGTCCCGGCAATCGAGCGGGATGTTGATGCCGAGACGGTAGGCGGCGTCGGCCACCGTCTCGCCCGGCCGGCAGGCGATGAAGCGGGTGACGCCGTCCTCGAAATTGAGCGCGACGCTGTGCAATGCTGTGGTCACGGCGCCCTCCCTAGATGTGATACACGTCGATGACGTGATGGATGTAGTCGTTCTTGAGGATCACCTTCTTCTTCTTGATCAGCGGGGTCTCGCCGCTGGTGTCGAGGGTGTAGAACGACGTGCCGAAATGGGTGTCGATCGTCTTGTAGCGGTAGTTGAAGGTGAGCCAGTTGAAGCGAAGCTTGCAGGTCGTCTCGTCCTGCTCCAGGATCTCGACGTTCGAGATGTTGTGCGAGGTGCGCGGCTCCGGCAGGCTGGTGGCGCTCGACCGCTCGGTGCGGATGCGGAAGACCCGATCCTCCAGGCCGCTGCGGCTGTCGTAGTAGATCAGCGAGACGTCGGTCTGCGGATCGGTGACGAGCTGGTCGTCGTCGTCCCAGGACGGCATCCAGAACTCGACGTCGGGGGCGTAGAGCGCCAGCCAGGCGTCGAAGTCGCGGTCGTCGAGGAAGCGGGCCTCGCGGTAGAGGAATTGCTGCACCTGCTCCAGGGTGAGGGGCATCGGAGGGCTCCGTATGGGCGTGCGGGGGCGCTCGGCGTCCCGGGTGGGGCGGCGCCGCTGGTGTTGCGAGTGACGTTTTCGGATGGAGCGCCTTCCCCTCCCCCTTGTGGGGAGGGGCTAGGGGTGGGGGTGGTGC
>NZ_JTHF01000229.1 GCF_001043895.1 Methylobacterium indicum | reverse complement strand
CGCGATCGTGACGCTCTCTAGAATTCAGGCGACAACAAGGGAGGAGCCCCATGGCGAAGGGATACTGGGTCGGCCGCGTCGACGTCTCGAACCCCGAGGCCTACAAGAACTACGTCGCGGCCAACGGCGCCGCCTTCGCCAAGTTCGGCGGGCGCTTCCTCGTCCGCGGCGGCACCTTCGAGGCGGTGAGCGGCTCGAGCCGGGCCCGCAACGTCGTGATCGAATTCCCGAGCTACGATCAGGCGCTGGCCTGCTGGAACTCGCCCGAGTATCAGGCCGCCCGCGCCAAGCAGGAGGGCGGCGCCGAGATCGACCTCATCGTGATCGAGGGCTACGACGGCCCGCAGCCGGGCGCCGCGTGACGCGGGGACGCTCCGCGTTCCGGAAGGCGCCTTGACCGCCGGGCGGTGCGCGCCACCTCCCGGCGGGTTCATGCCGGGCGACGCCCCTCGCGCGGCAGGCCCAGGGTGGCGTGGACATCGCTCCCCGCATACCGGAACACGAGGCGCCGCGCCGGCCATGACGGGACACGGGACATCGCAACACGGGATCCCCGGCTGGCGCAGGATCCTGCGCCTCCTCCTCACGGTGGTACCGCCCCTGATCGGGATCGTCCTGATCGGACAGGCCGTGGTGGCCTCGATCGGCGGCGACATCCGCCGATGGGAGTTCATCCTCGGGGCTTTGTGCCTCTGCCTGACCTTCGCCGGACGGCTGGTGCCGGAGCGGTAGGCGCACAACGAGAAAAGCCGCCCTCGCGGGCGGCTTTCCGACATCTCGGTTCCTGACGTCGCGCGATCAGCGCGAGTAGAACTCGATGACCAGGTTCGGCTCCATCTGCACCGGGTACGGGACCTCGGACAGGGTCGGCACGCGGGTCATGCGCGCGGTCATCTTGCCGTGGTCGACCTCGATGTAGTCGGGAACGTCGCGCTCGGCGAGCTGGCTCGCCACGAGGACGATCTCGAGCTGCTTGGACGACTCCTTGATCTCGATCACGTCGTCCGGCTTCACGAGGTAGCTCGGGATGTTGACGCGGACGCCGTTCACCCGGATGTGGCCGTGGTTCACGAACTGGCGGGCGGCGAACGGGGTCGCCACGAACTTCGAGCGGTAGACCACCGCGTCGAGACGGCGCTCGAGCAGGCCGACCAGGTTCTCGCCCGAGTCGCCACGCAGGCGGATCGCCTCTGCGTAGTAACGGCGGAACTGCTTCTCGGTGATGTTGCCGTAGTAGCCCTTGAGCTTCTGCTTGGCGCGCAGCTGCGTGCCGAAGTCGGACATCTTGCCCTTGCGGCGCTGGCCGTGCTGGCCCGGGCCGTACTCGCGGCGGTTCACGGGGCTCTTCGGGCGGCCCCAGATGTTCTGGCCCATACGGCGATCGAGCTTGTGCTTCGCCTGAACGCGTTTCGACATCGCGTGTCCTCTTGAATCTGCATCACGTTAAGAGAGGAACGCGCCCTCCTCCCCCCGTAAGCCGGGGCGACAGAGCGGCCGTGACGAGCCGCTCGCGGGTGCGCAAAATGCCGCGGGGCCCCAAACCGGAGCCCCGCGAACCAGGGGCTCTTAGGCGACGAAGCGTCCGGGGTCAACCCTCGGAGAGTTCTGTCGATTCCCCCGCGGGGGCCGGAACCGCGCTCCTCCCTCACAGGCGCGGTCGGAACCGCACTCTGCCCTCAAAGGCGCGGTCGAAACCGCGCTTCGGCCTCGCCGTCGCGCAGGCCGAGGATCGAGACGTGGTCGCCCGGCAGCGCCACGAACTCGGCGCCCGCGATCCGGGCGAGGCGCGCGCCGTACTTCTCCGGGATCACCGGGTCGGCGTCGCCGTGGACGATCAGGATCGGGACGGCGACCGCGGCGATCGCCCGGTCCGAGTGCCAGGTGTCGGCGAGCAGGCCGGCCGGCAGGAGGCGGAAATGGTGGCGGGCCATCGCGGTCATCGAATCGAACGGCGCCTCGAGATAGAGGCCGAGCACGCCCCCTGCACCAGCCCGGGCCGCCACCGCCACCGCGACCGCCGCGCCGAGGGAGTGGCCGTGCAGCAGCACCGGCGCCCCGGGCGCGCGCCGTCGCGCCTCGGCGAGGGCCGCGAGGCCGTCGGCGATCAGTCCGGCCTCGCTCGGACGTCCGGTCGAGCCCGGATAACCCCGATAGGCCGGCGCCATCACGCCCCAGCCGTGGCGGCGCCAGGCCCCCGCCATGAAGCGCTCGGCGTGCCATTCCGGCAGCGAGGCGTTGCCGTGGCAGGTGACCACCACCCCTCCCCCGGGCGCCGGGGGCAGCCACAAGGCGCGCAGGCGCTCCCCGTCCGGGGTCGCGACCGCAACCGTCTCGGCCTCCGGCGGCAGCCGCGCCCCGGTCACCGGCACCGGACCGCCCTGGCCTGGATAGAGCAGGCTACGCTGGAACCACCAGAACGCCGCCACCACGGCGCCGTAGAGAGCGAGGAGCGCGAGGCCGGCGCCGCCCGCGACCCATGCCGCCTGCCGCAGGCTCACCCGGCTCGTCTCACTGCAGCACGAGCGGCATCGCCTCGAGGGCGACGTCGGCGATGCCGCGCTCGCCCAGGGCCGCGCGCAGGGCCGGGGTGAGCCGGGCGCCGCTGGTGAAGGTGGCGAGGATCGGCCCCGGGATCTCGTCGCGGATCGGCTGGCCGAGGAGCTGCACCATGCGCCGGGCCACCGCCGGAGCGGGGTCGATCCAGGTCACCGGCCAGGGGGCGATGCGCTCGTAGCGGGCGAGCAGCAGCGGATAATGCGTGCAGCCCAGCACCACCACGTCGGTCCGCCCCGCCGGCGTCTCGACGAAGCAGGGGGCGATCTCGGCGAGGACGTCCGCGTCGGCGACCGGCAGGCCCGACAGCTCCGCCTCCGCGAGGGCGGCAAGGCCGGTCGCGCCGACCAGCGTCACCGCGCAGGTCCCCGCATAGGTCTCGATCAGGTCGCGGGTGTATTCCCGCCGCACCGTGCCGGGGGTCGCCAGTACGCTGACGAGGCCCGACCGGGTCGCGGTCGCGGCGGGCTTGATCGCCGGCACGGTGCCGACGAACGGCACCGCGAACCGCCCGCGCAAGGCCGGCAGCACCAGGGTGGTCATGGTGTTGCAGGCGATCACCACGAGGTCCGGGGCGTGGAGCGCGATCAGCCGCTCCATCACGGCGAGCACGCGGGACAGGACCACGTCCTCGGGCAGGGCGCCATACGGAAAGGCGGCGTCGTCGGCGGCGTAGACCAGCCGGGCGTCGGGCCGGGCGCGCCGCACCTCGGCCAGCACCGTGAGGCCGCCGAGGCCGGAATCGAAGACGAGGACCACCGGCGCGCGGGTGAAGGGCGCCAGGGGCGCCGCAGCCGTGCCGGCCATCAGATCGAACCGCATGGGGGTGTGACCGAGAGGCAGAGGAGGAATTGCCGGCGAGAGTCCGGCGCGATCGTTAAGGCTTGGTCACTGCGGCGGCAAAAAGGCTCCGCTTCGCCCGCACCCCACAAGCTGCGCGGTAACGCCGCGCCGGAGAAACGAGTTCCCCGGTCCCGCGTTGAACGTGGGCAATTCGTCTACGCTTGAAGGAAGTTTCGATGGCAGCGACCGCGCAGGTCACCGAGAAGGTTCCTGGCACGCGTCCCGCGTTCCCCCCGCCGCCCGCCAGTGCCCGGCCGATCGATCGCGAGGCCTGGATCGCGGCCTTCCGCCACGTCCGAGACGAGACCGAGCGCCGCGCCGCCCCGCTCTCGCCGGAGGACCAGCAGATCCAGTCGATGGCGGATGCGAGCCCGACCAAGTGGCACCGCGCCCACACGACCTGGTTCTTCGAGCAGTTCCTGCTCCAGCCGATGGTGCCGGGCTACACGGTCTTCGACGAGCGCTTCTTCTACCTGTTCAACTCCTACTACGTGCAGGCGGGTCCGCGCGCGCCGCGGATCAGCCGCGGCCTCGTCACCCGGCCGACCTGCGACGAGGTCGCGGCCTACCGCGCCCATGTCGACCGCGCCGTCGCGACCCTGATCGCCGAGGCCCCCCCGGCGACGCTCGCCGAGATCGTCGCCACCCTGGAGATCGGCCTCCATCACGAGCAGCAGCACCAGGAGCTGATGCTCACCGACATCCTGCACGCCTTCGCGCAGAACCCGCTTCTGCCGGCCTACGACGAATCGTGGCGCTGGCCGGCCCTGTCGCAGCGTGCCGGCACGGTCTCGCTCGAGGGCGGCGTGACGCAGATGGGTCATACGGGCGAGGGCTTCCATTTCGACAACGAGGAGCCGCGCCACGACGTGCTGCTGCGTCCGGTCGGTCTCTCGCGTGCCCTCGTCACCAACGGCGAGTGGCTCGAATTCATGCAGGACGGCGGCTACGCCAAGGCCGAGCTGTGGCTCTCGGACGGCTTCGTCGCCGTGCAGAGCGAGGGCTGGGAGGCGCCGGGCTACTGGCGCCGACGCGACGGCGTGTGGTCGAGCATGACGCTCGCCGGCCTCAAGCCCGTCGATCCGGCCCTGCCGGTGACCCATGTCAGCTACTACGAGGCCGACGCCTATGCCCGCTGGGCCGGGCGCGACCTGCCGACGGAGGCCGAGTGGGAGGCTGCCAGCGGCTCGCTCGACGCCGCCTTCGGCCATGTCTGGCAATGGACCCGCAGCGCCTATTCCGCCTATCCGGGCTACCGGCCGCTGCCGGGCGCGCTCGGCGAGTACAACGGCAAGTTCATGGTCAGCCAGTTCGTCCTGCGCGGGGCCTCGGTGGCGACGCCGGAGGGCCACAGCCGGCCGACCTACCGGAACTTCTTCTATCCCCACCAGCGCTGGCAGTTCACCGGCCTGCGTCTATCTCAGGACGGTGCGTGAGGCGCGGCCGGATTCACCCCGATCCGGATCCGCCTCGACACGGGCCTCCCCCGGGAGGCCCGCCCGAACTTCGGAGTTTGACGCCCGTGAACGCCCCGCTTCCCCACCTCGCGCCGAGCGCTCCCCTCGCCGACGCCACCGACAAGGGTTTCCTGCGTGACGTGCTGGCGGGCCTCAGCGCACCGCACAAGCACCTCTCGGCGAAGTATTTCTACGACCGGCGCGGTTCGGAGCTGTTCGAGGCGATCACCCGCCTGCCGGAATACTACCCGACCCGCACCGAACTCGCGATCCTCGACCGGTACGGTCCCGAGATCGCCGCCGGCCTGCCGCCGGGCGCCGCGCTGGTCGAGTTCGGCAGCGGCTCCACCACCAAGGTGCGCCGCCTGCTGCCCCACCTCGCCGACCTCTCGGCCTACGTGCCGGTGGACGTCTCGGAAGAATTCCTGCGCAGCGAGGCCGAAGAACTCGGCCGCGACTTCCCGCGCCTGCGGATCGAGCCGGTGGCGGCGGACTTCACCAGGCCGTTCCCCCTGCCCGACGACCTCGCCGAGGCGCCGAAGGCCGGATTCTTCCCGGGCTCCACGATCGGCAACTTCGAGCCCGATGCCGCGGCGGGCCTGCTCGGCAGCTTCGCCCGCACGCTCGGGGCCGGCGCGACGCTCATCGTCGGCATCGACCTCGTCAAGGAGAAGGCGGTGCTGGATGCCGCCTACGACGACGAGGCCCAGGTCACGGCGGCGTTCAACCTCAACCTCCTCACCCGGATCAACCGCGAGCTGGGTGCGGATTTCGACCTCGACGCCTTCGCGCACCATGCCTTCTTCGACGAGAATCTCGGGCGGATCGAGATGCATCTGGTGAGCCGGCGCAGCCAGCTCGTCACCGTGGCGGGCGTGCCGTTCCACTTCGCCTCCGGCGAGACGATCCACACCGAGAACAGCTACAAGTACACGGTGCCGGGCTTCCGGGCGCTCGCCCGCCGGGCCGGCTGGGAGCATGCCCGCGTCTGGACCGACGAGGACGGGCTCTTCTCGGTCCATGCGCTGACCGCCTCCACCATCCGGCGGCACTGAGCGCCGTGGGCGGGTCCGGCCGCGACCTCGACGGCGCGCGGTCGGCCGCGATCGACGCCTTCCTGGAAACCGCCCGGCAGGTCGCCGCGCCGGCCGGCGACGCGCCGCGGCTCGTCTTCGCCCTCGACGCGACGATGAGCCGCCAGCCGACCTGGGACCTCGCCTGCGCGGTCCAGGCCGGGATGTTCGAAGCCACCGCCCGGCTCGGCGGGCTGGCGGTGCAGCTCGTCTATTTTCGTGGCCTGTCCGAGTGCCGGGCCTCCCGCTTCGTCGCCGATGCCCGGGCGCTCACCGGCCTGATGCAGGGCGTGTCCTGCCAGGGCGGTCACACCCAGATCGGCCGGGTGCTGCGCCACGCCCGCAACCTCGCCGGCCGCGAGCCGGTCAAGGCCCTGGTGCTGGTCGGCGATGCGGTGGAAGAGGATCCCGACGATCTCTGCGCCGTCGCGGGCGAACTCGGGTTGCTCGGCCTGCCGGCCTTCTGCTTCCACGAGGGCCCCGACCCCGAGGCCGCCGCGGTCTTTTCCGAGATCGCGCGCCTGAGCGGCGGGGCCTTCGCCCGGTTCGATGCGGGCGCCCCCGGCGTGCTCGCCGCGCTGCTCCGCGCCGCGGCCATCTTCGCCACCCGGGGACTCGACGGATTGCGCCTCGCCGCGCAAGAGGATGCGGCGGCGCGCCGGCTCCTCGCCGGGATGACCGGCGGGTAGGGACGGTCCTTCCATGAATCTCGAGACGAAGGTGATGGTGACCGGATGATCGCCCTCGGCCTCGGTGTCCTGGTCCTCGTCGGCCTGTGGTGGCTCGGCCGCCACTACGCGACGGCGAACCCCTCGACGATCGCGCGGGTGATCCGCCAGGCCGGCGGCTGGCTGGCGCTGGCGGCGGCGGCCCTCCTGTTTCTGCGCGGGCGCTTCGACATGGCGGGCGCGCTCGGCCTCGGCGGCGCCTGGCTGCTCGGCTGGCGCCAGGGCGCGGCCCTGCCCTTCGGCCTCGGCCGGATGGGCCTGGGCCGGTTCGGTGGCGCCTCCCCGCGCGCGGATGCCGTGTCGCGGGTCCGCTCCGCCCTGCTGGAGATGGAGCTCGACCATGCGAGCGGCGCCATGCGCGGCACGGTGCTGGCCGGCCCTCTCGCGGGCCAGGCCCTCGACGGGCTGGCGCAGCCGCGACTCGTCGCCCTCCTCTCGGAGTGCCGCGCGAGCGACCCGGAGGGCGCCCGCCTGCTAGAGGCTTATCTGGACCGCCGGTTTGCCGGTTGGCGCGTAGACGCTGAGGCTGACCGAGACCCGCGGCCGGGCGGTGCGGCGCAGCCAGGGCCGATGACGGAGGAGGAGGCCTATCAGATCCTGGGGCTTCAGCGCGGGGCGCCCCTCGAGGACGTGCGCCGGGCGCATCGAACCTTGATGAAGCGGCTTCACCCGGACCAGGGCGGGTCCGACTACCTGGCGGCCCGCGTCAACGCGGCCAAGGACTTTCTGCTCAACCGACATCGCTGATACTCCACGCGCGTGTCGACGGAGCCGCGGCAAGAACGCGCCGCGGCGGGGGCATTGTTCTCAAGTCGTGACGAATCTAGCGCAGGGTCCCCTCTCCCGTATGGGACAGGGTGCTACGCATCCATGTAAAGCTCGATGGTCACGCAGCCGGCACGACGCTCAACGTTTCACGCTGAACCGTGTCACCCTCACGCGTGATCTTCGATCGACCGGCCCCTCTCCCATTCGGGAGAGGGGGCCCGTGTTACGTCCTGTTCTGGAAAGATCTTCCCTGGCGGGAAATCCCAATCTCTCAGCAGACTTGCGTCGGCAGTCCAACGCTTCGTCCGCTTAGTTTCTTGTCATGTCGTAGATTTTTGCCGCCGAACCGGTGTCCACTTCGGCGAAATCTGCTTAGCTCCGGGTCGCGAAGCAGGTGAAGCCGTTGCGCTTGAGCGCCTTGCAGGCGTCCTGCGCGGCCTCCGCCTCCGAGAAGCCGGAGAACCGGGCGCGGAACAGCGTGGTGCCGCCATGGGTCACGCGCTCGGTGAAGGGGGCGGCCTTGGCGAGCGCGCCGCCGCCGCGCTGGCGCGCATCCGCGAGCATCGACTTCGCCTTGCCCTCGTCGTCCATGGCGCCGAGCTGGATCACCCAGGGCGAGACCGTGACGGGCTTGGCCGCGGGTGCCGCGGCCTCGCGCGGGGCCGGGGCCGAGGCGCGAGCCTCGCCGGGCTCGGCGGTCGGCAGGCGCGAGGCGTACTTGCCGCCGGGCGCCGGGAAGGCGGGCGCGGCCGAAGGGGCATAGGCCTGGGCGCTCGCCGGCACGGCGCCGGGGGCGCCGGCGCGCCACTTCGGCGTGGCGCCGCCGCGCGGCGCGATGTCGAGGGGCTGGCCGGTCGAGTTGGTGGTCTCGACCGCGTCGTCCTCGTCGGCCGACGCCACCAGGGTGCGGGTCGCGACGGGACGCTCGGCGACGACCGCGGGACGCGGCCGCTCGGCCACCTCGACCACCGGCGCCGAGGTGCGGGCACCCGCATAGGCCACCGGCAGGTTGGCCTGGACGAGCTTCGCCATGATGTTGTCGCGGCTCGCCACCGACTTGCCCCCGAGCACCACCGCCACGATGTGGCGGTCGCTGGTGCGGGCCGAGGTCATCAGGTTGAAGCCCGAATCGCGGGTGTAGCCGGTCTTGATGCCGTCCACGCCCTCGATGCGGCCGAGCAGGTGGTTGTGGTTGCCGATCACCCGGCCCTTGAAGGCGAAGGAGCGGGTCTGGAAATAGCGGTAGTATTTCGGGAACCGGTCCTGGATCGCACGCGCCAGGATCGTCAGGTCGCGGGCGGTGGTGATCTGGTCGGAATCCGGCAGGCCCGAGGCGTTGGCGTAGTGCGTGCGGCTCATGCCCAGCGCGTGGGCCTTGCGGGTCATCATCTCGGCGAAGGCCGGCTCCGAGCCGGCGATGTTCTCGCCGATGGCGCAGGCGATGTCGTTGGCCGACTTGGTGACGAGCGCCTTGATCGCCTCCTCGACCGTCACGGTCGAGCCCGGGCGCACCCCGAGCTTCGAGGGCGGCATGCGGGCGGCGTTGGCCGAGACCGTCAGCGGCGTGTCGAGGTCCATCTTGCCGCGCTCGAGCTGCTCGAACAGCAGGTAGAGCGTCATCACCTTGGTGATCGAGGCCGGATGGCGCAGGGCGTCCTCGTTGACCGCGTGCATCACGCGGCCGGTCTTGGCGTCGACCACCATGGCGGCGTAGGGCGGATTGTAGCCCCCTCCCCCGCCGTGATGGGCCCGCCGACGCGCCTCGGCGGGCGAGGCGGTGAGGGCCGTCAGCACCGCCGCGGCGGCGAGCACGGCCGGCAGCGCGGGTGAAGATTGGCCGTGAACGCAACGCATCACGCACATACCCCGTTCGATTGCAGAGGGCGCCCGCATCCCGGAGGGCGGCACCCTGGACCGACGGCGCCCTGCGAGACGGCGTGGCGCGGCGGCATCACTGTCAATCAGGCTAGGGAGGCGCGGTTACGCCCCGGTTAATTCGACTCGAATTGTCTCGATTGTGCGACGCACAACGACCCTTGACGAATTTTGTGCAGTGCACATATTACGGTCAGCGGGGCGCGACGCGCGGGCAGCCCCGTCGAGCCCGACCGCCGCGCGAGAGGGGGCACCCGGACGGGTGCCTGGCGACACCATGAACCAGCAGTATATGGGCCAGCAGGCCGAGGCCGCCCAGAAGCTCGGCAAGGATGGCATGGACGCGATGCTGCGCAGCTTCGGCTCGCTGTCGAAGGCCAGCCAGGCGATCGCCGTCGAGGCGACCGACTTCGCCAAGCAGTCCTTCGAGCTCGGCACCGCCACCCTGGAGAAGCTCGCCGGCGTGCGCTCGCTCGACAAGGCGCTCGAGATCCAGACCGAGTACATGAAGACCTCCTACGAGCGTCTCGTGGCCCAGAGCACCAAGATGACCGAGCTCTACCAGAACCTCGCCAAGGAGATGGCGAAGCCGTTCGAGGGCGTGGTCGCCAAGGCCCAGGAGCAGGCCACCAAGGCTCAGGACCGCGCCTTCGCGGTGGCCAAGGACGGCTTCAACAAGATCGAGGACGAGGCCAAGCAGGCCGCGTAACGCCTGAGGCGCTGGCCGGACGGCCGCGCCCCCGCGACATCGGAACGAGTACCGCGACCGGCCGGGCCACCCCGTGCCGGTCGCACGCGTTCGGGGCCCCTCGCTTACCCCTCCGCCGGCCCTTCGCCGCCCCTTGCACGACAAGAGCGCGCAGCCGACTGGCGAAGCGCCGACTCGGCCTATAGATTAGGCTCGGCACCGGCAGCCGACGTGATAGGCTGCCAGCCGGCAGGTCGTCCGCGGCCCTCGTCTCGCGGGGGCCGGCGCGTCCTGGCGCGGTCGCCAGAGCGAGGTCGGTACGATTCAGATGGCTCAGGACCCGAGGCAGGGAGAACCCTCCACCAGGCCGGTCGCGGCCAATCCACGGGCTCCCGGCAACGGCGACGGGCGATCGGGAACCGCCGTGATCACGCGGACGAAGCCGCGCACCAAGCGGCCGAACCTCTACCGCGTGCTGCTTCTCAACGACGACTACACCCCGATGGAATTCGTGGTCCACGTGGTCGAGCGCTTCTTCAACAAGTCGCGCGAGGACGCGACCCGCATCATGCTGCACGTCCATCAGAACGGCGTCGGCGAGTGCGGCATCTTCACCTACGAGGTCGCCGAGACCAAGGTGACGCAGGTCATGGACTTTGCGCGGAAACACCAACATCCTCTGCAATGCGTCATGGAAAAGAAATAGGCACCAGCTAAGAGGCCCGCTTTGCCCAGCTTCTCACGCAGCCTTGAACAAGCTCTTCACCGCGCCCTGGCGCTGGCGGGCGAGCGCCGACACGAATACGCCACGCTCGAGCATCTCCTGCTGGCCCTGGTCGACGACCAGGATGCGGCCGCCGTCATGCGGGCCTGCAACGTCGACGTGGACCTGCTGAAGCGCAACCTCGTCGAGTACATCGACACCGAGCTCGCCAACCTCACGGGGGATGGCCGGCAGGACGCCAAGCCCACGGCGGGCTTCCAGCGGGTGATCCAGCGCGCGGTGATCCACGTGCAGTCCTCCGGGAGGGAGGAGGTCACCGGCGCCAACGTGCTGGTGGCGATCTTCGCCGAGCGCGAGAGCCACGCCGCCTACTTCCTGCAAGAGCAGGACATGACCCGCTACGACGCGGTCAACTACATCAGCCACGGCATCGCCAAGCGCCCCGGCCTGTCCGAAGGCAAGCCCGTGCGCGGCGCCGACGAGGAGGGTCCGACGGAACGTCCGAGCGGTACCGAGGACGAGCGCGGCGGCCAGAAGAAGAAGGGCGACGCGCTCGACGCCTACTGCGTCAACCTCAACAAGAAGGCCCGCGAGGGCAAGATCGACCCGCTGATCGGCCGCGAGAACGAGGTCCAGCGCACGATCCAGGTTCTCTGCCGGCGGCAGAAGAACAACCCGCTGCTCGTCGGCGACCCCGGCGTCGGCAAGACCGCGATCGCGGAAGGCCTCGCCCGCAAAATCATCCAGCACGAGGTGCCGGAGGTCCTGGCGGACGCGACCGTCTTCTCCCTCGACATGGGCACGCTGCTCGCCGGCACCCGCTACCGCGGCGACTTCGAGGAGCGCCTCAAGCAGGTGATGAAGGAGATCGAGGCGCATCCCAACGCCATCATGTTCATCGACGAGATCCACACGGTGATCGGCGCCGGTGCGACTTCGGGCGGCGCGATGGATGCCTCGAACCTCTTGAAGCCGGCGCTCGCCTCCGGCGCGCTGCGCTGCATCGGCTCGACCACCTACAAGGAGTACCGCCAGTACTTCGAGAAGGACCGGGCCCTGGTGCGCCGCTTCCAGAAGATCGACGTCAACGAGCCGTCGATCCCGGACGCGATCGAGATCCTCAAGGGCCTGCGCCCGTCCTTCGAGGAGTTCCACAAGCTCAAGTACACGACCGAGGCCGTGAAGGCCGCGGTCGAATTGTCGGCCCGCTACATCAACGACCGCAAGCTGCCCGACAAGGCGATCGACGTGATCGACGAGACCGGCGCCTCGCAGATGCTGGTGCCGGAGGGCCGCCGCAAGCGCACGATCGGCGTGAAGGAGATCGAGGCGACCATCGCCACGATGGCCCGCATCCCGCCCAAGACCGTCTCGAAGGACGACGCGGAGGTGCTCGCCCACCTCACCGACAACCTGAAGCGGGTGGTCTACGGCCAGGATGCGGCCATCGACGCGCTCACCGCCTCGATCAAGCTCGCCCGGGCGGGGCTTCGCGATCCCGACAAGCCGATCGGCGCCTACCTGTTCGCCGGCCCGACCGGCGTCGGCAAGACCGAAGCCGCCAAGCAGTTGGCCTCCAGCCTCGGCGTCGAGATGCTGCGCTTCGACATGTCGGAATACATGGAGCGGCACACCGTCTCGCGGCTGATCGGCGCCCCTCCGGGCTATGTCGGCTTCGACCAGGGCGGCCTCCTCACCGACGGCATCGACCAGCATCCGCATTGCGTGCTGCTGCTCGACGAGATCGAGAAGGCCCACCCGGACCTGTTCAACATCTTGTTGCAGGTGATGGACCACGGCAAGCTCACCGACCACAACGGCAAGCAGGTCGATTTCCGCAACGTCATCATCATCATGACGACGAATGCGGGCGCGGCCGACCTCGCCAAGGCGGCGTTCGGGTTCACCCAGAACAAGCGCACCGGCGACGACCAGGAGGCGATCAACCGCCTGTTCGCCCCGGAATTCCGCAACCGCCTCGACGCGACCGTGTCCTTCGGCCACCTGCCGAAGACCGTCGTGGCCAAGGTCGTCGACAAGTTCGTGCTCCAGCTCGAGGCCCAGCTCGCCGACCGCAACGTCACGATCGAGCTGTCCGACGAGGCGCGGGACTGGCTGGTGGAGAACGGCTACGACGAGGCCATGGGCGCCCGCCCGATGGCCCGCCTGATCCAGTCGACCATCAAGACCCCGCTCGCGGACGAGGTGCTGTTCGGCAAGCTCAAGGACGGCGGCGCCGTCCGGGTGATCGTCAAGCGGCCCGACGGCGAGAAGCCGAGCCTCGGCTTCGTCTTCCCGGCCGGCCCGGTGATGCCGCGCCCTGAAAAGGACGTGACGGACGCGACCAAGAAGGCGGGCAAGAGCCCGGCCAAGAAGCCGCGGCGCCCCCGCGCCGCCTCGAAGAAGCCGAAGGACGGCGGTTCGGGCGACGGCGGCGGCGGCATCCGCACGGTGCCGAAGGTGCCGCTGGTGCGGGCCTGACCGGCGCGGGATCGAGGGGCGTCCCCCCTCGATCCCGACCCGCCTCCCGTGTATGAGGCTGACCCAGAGACGCACGCATCCCGGCGGGGCCTCCCCGCCGGGATGTTCATTTGAGGCCCTGGCCGCTTCCCGGGCGGTTCTCGGGGCCAGTGACGCCGCGGGCTCCGCGCCCGCGCCAGGAAACGTGAGACGGTTCCCATGAGCGGAGAACTCAACGAGGGCCCCCTCGCCCCGGCCGCGACGGTGACCCCGCCCTCTCCCAAGGTGACGCGGCGCGAGCGTCGCCGCCAGCGCCGGCGCCGCCGCAAGATCGGCGAGGAGATCCTGGCCTGGATTTTGGTGCCGGTGATCGTGCTGTGCTGCTACTGGGCGATCAACGCGGGCTTCACCTTCTTCGGCACCACGCCGAGCGCGGTGTTCGACCAGCTGAAGCAGGTGAAGACGGCGCTGGAGAAGCGCGAGTCGCGCTAGACGCCTGTCGCATATGATCGCCGTGGCCGGCTGCTCGGCGGAGACGTGCGAGACGGCCTGCCGCCGCGGCGAGCCCCGACCTGACGAGTGGTCTCCGGATCGGGCGGTGGGGAGACCCGGCCGGTGCACCCGGTCTCGAAACCCTCGGCGAGACTCACCGATTCGGGCCGATCGGCTGGTCCGTCCGCCGGCCGGGCAGTGCCCGGCCTCCGGCCTCAGCCCAAACCCGCCAGCACCTCGGCCCGCAATGCCTCGGGCACCGCGATCAGCTCGCCGTGGATCGGCTCGCGCCGGTTGTAGACCGGGGGCCGCCCGTCGAGGCCGACCACGGCGCCCCCGGCCTCGCGCAGGATCAGGTCGGCGCCGGCGAGGTCCCAGTCGCGGGCGTCCGACGAGACCAGCCCGACATCGACCAGCCCCTCGGCCACCCGCACCAGCCGCAGGGCGAGGGAGGGGATGCGGGGCAGGCGTACCAGTGCCCCGGGGGTCTCGCCGAGGCCGAGCCGGCGCTCGATCCGGTCGGCCATCGGCTTCGGCCCGGTGACCCGGGCGCCGGCCACGCCGGCCTGGGCGGAGACCCGGATCGGTACGCCGTCCTTCGTCGCCCCCTGCCCGGCCACGGCCTCGTACAGGGTGGCGGTGACCGGCGCGGCGACGTGGCCGAGGACCGGCTCGCCATGGGCGAGCAGCGCCACGGCGATCGACCAATCGGGATCGCCCGACAGGAAGGCGCGGGTCCCGTCGATCGGGTCGACGATCCAGACGAGGTCGTGGGCGAGGCGCACCGGATCGTCCCGGGTCTCCTCCGAGAGCCAGGCCGCACCGGGCAGGAGTTCGCTCAGGCGCACCTTCAGGAAGGCGTCCACGGTGACGTCGGCTTCCGTCACCGGCGAGCCGCCGGACTTGTTCCAGACCCGGGCGGTCGTGCGCTCGCCCTGACGAAAGAACGGCAGCGCCAGAAGCGCGGCCTCGTGGATGATCGCCCGGACCTTGGGCAGGACCTCGTCGGGCCGCAATCCCTTGGGCAGGAGCCCCTCGGGCAGGATCGCGCGCGCGTCGTCGGGGAGAGTCATGGTCGGCCGCGAGGGTTCGAGGGGAGCGCCCGGCTTCCCCGCGGAGCGGGGGCGGGCGTCGGTCCCACCGTTGTAGGCGCCGCCACCGGGCGCCACAAGGACGCCGCTGCTCGCGGTCGGGCGCAGGGACGCCGCACCGTCGTTCCGGGCGCCGGCGAGCATCGCTCACCCTTGCGCAAGGAGTGAACGATAAATGAATCGCGTCGAAACAAGGATCTATTGAGCATTCGACGCATCCGGTCCGCGACAACCATCGCTTAACGCTGCCTTTTAAGGCGTTTTGAGCCGGCGGGGGTGCAATCTCCTCTCAACGGCGGACGACACGACAGAGGTCGCCGCCTCACGCGGACAGGGCGTCGAGCAGAACCATGGTCACCAGATTCCCCTCTTCGAACCGTCGCTCCTCCGGCAGCCAGGCCGCCCGTCGCGACGTCGATCTCCCGGTCATCCACCGCGGCCCGGTCCAGGCCGAGCCGTCGGCCCTGCCGATCGTCGGCGGCGTTCCCGGCGGTTCGGTCGCCGGCAGCCTGGCCCTGTGCCTCGACGGGGATGCGAGCGACGCCGCCGGCGAGGACCGCTTCGCCGTCATGCTGCTCGACCGCGACGGCGATCCGGTGATGCGGCTCGGCCTCTACGGCGACGACGAGGTGGTGTCGGTGTGGCGCCGCCTCGGCGCCGAGACCGGCCTGCCGATGGTGGTGATCCAGGAGGACGGCGCCGTCTCGGCGATGGGTCAGCAGGTCGGTCGCCTGAAGCTCGGCGCGGTGCGCATCCGCCGTCGGCACGGCCTGCTCGCCCACCGCCGGCCGCGCTTTCTCACCCGCCGCAAGACCGCCCGGCTGCCGCTGCGCCCCCTGGTCTACCGCGACGAGGCCCTGATGACCGACGGCGGCAGCCTCTGAGCCGCCGCGTCGCAGGATGCGCTACATCAGCCCTTGCCAGATCGCGTCGAGGGTGAGGCCGCAGAACAGGATCAGACCCGCATCGCGGTTCGAGCGAAACAGCCGCAGGGCCTCGGCGCCGTCGCGCGGATCGAGCCGCCCGACCTGCCAGGCGAGGTGGCCGGCGAAGAGCGCGAGCCCGGCAAGCCCGATCGGACCGGCCCCGGCCCCGGACAGGGCGAGGCCGATGCACAGGACGCAGGCGAGGAAGCAGCCCGCCACGGCGAGCCGCACCCAGGCGCCGAAGAAGCGGGCCGAGGATTTGATGCCGGCGATCTCGTCGTCCTCGATGTCCTGCACCGCGTAGATCGTATCGTAGCCGATCACCCAGGCGATCGCGCCGGCATAGAGCCAGTAGGCCGGGGTCTCGAGGCGCCCGACGAGGGCGACCCAGCCCATCAGCGCGCCCCACGCGAAGGCGAGGCCGAGCACCGCCTGCGGCACCGGCATCACCCGCTTCATGAACGGGTAGATCGCGACCGGCGCCAGCGAGGCGAAGCCGACGAGGATCGCCGTCTTGTTGAACTGCAGCAGCACCGCGAGACCGACGAGGGCCTGCACCGCCAGGAAGATCAGGGCGTGGCGCACGCGGATCCGCCCCGAGGGCAGCGGCCGCAGGCGGGTGCGCTCGACGCGGGCGTCGAGGTCGCGGTCGGCGATGTCGTTGTAGGTCGAGCCCGCGCCCCGCATGGCGACGGCGCCGACGAGAAAAAGGGCGAGGTGCCACAGGCTCGGGCCGGGCCGCCCGGTCGCGATAGCGGCGAGCGCCGCCGACCACCAGCACGGCAGCAGCAGGAGCCACCAGCCGATCGGCCGCTCGATGCGGGCGAGGCGCAGGTAGGGGCGCACGGCCTCGGGGGCGTGCCGGTCGACCCAGTGCCCCGTCACCGCATCGGCGACGGGACGATCGGGGGCGGTCGTCATGCCGACGGGCGCCGCACCGGTCGGTGAGGGGACGTCACAGCGCGCCCTGCGGCACCCGGAAGCTGCCGGTCAGGCCGGGACCGCCGAGGAGACCGCCCCCGCCCCCGCCCTGCTGCTGCTGGGCCGCCATCGCGCGGGCCTTCTTCTCCATCGCCGCCTGCTGCACGGCCGCCTGACAGACCTTGGTCTTCAGGGTCGAGACCCGGCCATGATCGGCCTTGAAGCCCTCGACGAAGGAATCGGGGATCGAGCACCAGTCCTTGTTGGCGCTGATCCACTTCAGGCCCTCGGTGCCGTTGGCCTGGAGCTTGGTGAAGAGGGTGCAGGCCGCCGCCGCGGTGATCTTCGCCTTCTTGCCCTGCGAGGCGGCGTTGACCTTGCCGACGATATCCTTGCGCTCGGTCAGGGTCTTCTGGATCGACGAGCAATCGGCACCCTGGGCGAGGGCCGCCCCGCCGAGCAGCGTCGCGCCGAGCAGGCTTCCGGCCATCGCCGCCACGGTCACACGCATGCAGGTCATCTCCACCCCCTCAAAAAATCTCGCTCCGAGGCCCCGGCTTTCCGGGATCGCCGCCGGACGTCGTTCGCCGGTCCGGCCGTGCCGCGCCTCGGGCATACGTAAGAAATCCCTGCCGCTCCCGGCCTCGAACAGGTTTCTGCACAGGATTGTGGCGCCTTCATGCGGCAAAGCCCGGTTCGTTCCGGCGCACCGTCCGGTTGCGGACGCCTGTTGCGGTGCTGCCACAGGCCGGGCGATTGACAGCCGGCCCCCGCCTCGGCGAGCACGGGGCCCATGGCGGCCTACGAATTCAACGCTCCCCGGCTCTTCCTCGACATCCCGATGCGGGAAGGCACCCGGCACACCCTCGACCGGGCGCAGGCGAACTACCTGCTCTCGGTGCTGCGGCGCGCGGCGGGCGAGCCCGTGCTGGTGTTCAACGGGCGCGACGGCGAGTGGCGGGCCGAGATCGCGCCCACCGGCCGCAAGGCGGCGGACCTGGTGCTGACGGCGCAGACCCGGCCACAGACCCCGCCGGGCGACCTGCACTACCTGTTCGCCCCGCTCAAGGCGGCGCGCCTCGACTACGTCGCCCAGAAGGCGGTAGAGATGGGCGCGAGCCTGATCCAGCCGGTGGTGACGCGGCGCACGCAGGGAGACCGGATCAAGCTCGACAAGCTGCACGCCAACGCCATCGAGGCCGCCGAGCAATGCGGCATCCTGGCCCTGCCGGAGATCCGCGACGCCGCGCCGCTGGCCGAGGCCGTGGCCGGCCTCGCGCCCGAGCGCCTGCTGGTGTTCTGCGACGAGGACGCGCCGGTCGCCGATCCCGTCGCGGCGTTGCGGCAGGCCGCCGCGATGCACGGAGGACCCGGGCACGGCCCCGGGAACGACCCTTTGCCGCTCGCCGTTGTGATCGGACCCGAGGGGGGGTTCACGCCCGAGGAGCGCACCCTGATCGGAGACCGCCGGAACACCGTCCGCCTCTCCCTCGGCCCGCGGATCCTGCGCGCCGACACCGCCGCCGTGGCGGTGCTCGCCCTGGTCCAGGCCGTGCTCGGCGACGGCCGGCCGAGGGCCTGATCCGCCCGTCCCGCGGCGCCGGGCCCGGACTCGCGCTGCCGTCCACACCCTGATAACGGAGCCGCCCCCGCGGCCGAGGCCGATTCGCGGCTCCTCGGCCGTCGGCGCGACGCGGCCTGCGATTGCCGGAGATCCTGCTGATGCGAGCGGAATTCGACGTCTGCCTCGAGGAGGAGGTGTTCATCAACGATGCGGCCAAGCGCGACGCCGCCCGGGCCCGCACCCGCGACTTCCTCGCCGCCTGCCGGACCGCCTCCCCGCTGGTGCGCACCGAACTGATGGAGCCGCAGCTGGTCTGGGCGATCGCGCCGGTCGCCGACCTCGCCGAGGCGCGCCGGGCGCTCGCCGACCTTCGCGGCAATCTCGGAGCGCTCGCCTCCGCCCGCGGCCTCGCCCTGATGGCGTCGGGCACCCACCCCCTCGCGCTGTGGAGCCGGGTGCGTCCGCGCGACCAGGCCGCGGGCGGCCGGGTGCTGCGCGACCTCCAGATGGTCGGCAGCCGCACCGTGGTCTGCGGCCTCAGCGTCGGGGTCGGAGTGCCCGACGGCGTCTCGCGGATCGACCTGATGAACCGGGTGCAGCCCTACCTGCCGCTGCTGCTGGCCCTGTCGACCTCCTCGCCCTTCTGGCAGGCGCAGCGCACCGGGCTCCTCGGCTACCGGCTGGCCGCCGCGCGGGAACTGCCCCGCAGCGGGTTGCCGCCGCTCTTTAGCGACGAGGACGACTACGCCCGCTACCTCGATACGGTGGTGGCAGCGGGCGCCATCGACAGCCCGCGCCACGTCTGGTGGGTGGTCTGCCCCGCGCCGACCGGCCCCGGCCTCGACCTGCGCATCGCCGACAGCTGCACCCGCCTCGACGACGCCCTCGCCATCGCGGCGCTCTACCGCTGCCTGATCCGCCACCTCGCCCGGAATCCCGCCCTCCACCGCGACCTCACCGGCGCCTCGCAGGCGATCGCGGCGGAGAATTGCTGGCGGGCCCAGCGCTACGGCATCCACGGCAGCTTCGTCTGCGAGGCGACCCGGACGGCGCGGCCGGTGGCGACCGTGCTCGCCGAGACGCTCGCCCTCGTCGCCGAGGATGCCCGGGCGCTCGGCTGCGCGGCGGAACTCGACCTCGCCCGCTGGATCGTCGCCCGCGGCACCAGCGCCGACCGCCAGCTCGCCCTCTTCACGGAGGCACAAGGGCGCGGCCTGCCGCCCCGGGAGGCGCTGGCGGAGGTGGTCGACTGGCTCACCGCCGAGACCGTGGGGACGAACCCGACCCGGCATTGAGGGACGGGTCGGCCGACCCTCCGGTTCACCGCCCCACCGTACACTCGATCTGGCCGTGCGGCTCGTCGGTCGCGACGAAGACCTGGTTCGGGTTGTCGAGGCCGAAGGGCGAGAGGTTCGCCAGCAGGTAGTGCTTGTTCGGGCAGGCGAGCGTGATCGTCGCGATCTCCGGCACCGCCGCCAGGGCGGCCGTGCCCATGCGGTAGAGGCTGTCCTGCAGGCTGTGGCTGTAGCTGCCGGCAAAGACCCGGAGCAGCGCGTCGAGGATGCGGGCGTTGGCGGCCTCGTAGTCGGTGGGCTCGGCGGTCCAGGCCCAGGACGCCTCCATGCTGGTGGCGGCGATGCGGTCGTGGGTCTCCGGGATCGTGGTGTAGGGGTCCTTCACGTAGTTGGCCCAGCCCGATTCCGTGCTCTTCAGGAAGGTGAAGCCGGCAAGGCCCGATTCCACCGTCGCGCCGTCGCGCGACAGGACGACCCGGGCGAAGGGCTGGCCGTTGCCGTCAAGGGTGAAGGCGTGGGGATGGGCCGCGCCATCGACCGCGAGGCGGTTCCAGCGGGTCTCGTGACCAGTGACGGTGGCAGTCTCCATCTGCGGGTAGCTGTCGAGGAGCCGCTGCGCCACCGCGCGGCAGAACGCCTCCGACGAGAGCGCCGGGCTCTCGCGGGCGACGATGTAGACGACGTTCTTGATCGTGTCGGTCGAGACGGTGGCGCTGTTGTCGGCCGCCGTGAAGGTACGGTCGAACGCCCCGGTCAGCATCGCCGTCACGGTCAGTTCGCGTACCGCGTGCCGGTCGCCGTCGCGGTGGACGCGCATCACCCGCACCCGGCCCTTGCCGTAGGTCTTGTGCAGCAGGGTCATGGTTCCCTCTCTCGAATCAGACGTGCTCGACGGCGGCGGCCGCCGCGGAGGCCTCCCGGCCCGCCCGCTCGGCGCTGCCGACGCCGTTGAAGAAGGCGTTGAGCAGGACCGCGGCGATCGATGCCAGCAGGATGCCCGATTCGAGCAGCGGGTGCAGCGCGTGCGGCAGGTTGCGGAAGAAGGTCGGCGCCACGAGGGGGATCAGGCCGAAGCCGACCGCGACCGCCACCACGAACTGGTTCTTCGGCCGGCCCCGAAAATCGACCGCGGTCAGGATGCGGGCGCCGGTGGCCGCCACCATGCCGAACATCACGAGGCCGGCGCCGCCGAGCACCACCTGGGGCACCGCCTCGACGAGGGCGGCCATCTTGGGCAGCAGGCCGAGGGCCAGCATGACGACCCCGCCCGCCACGGTGACGAAGCGCGAGCGCACCCCCGTGACTCCGACGAGGCCGACATTCTGCGAGAACGACGTGTACGGGAAGGTGTTGAACACACCGCCCACCAGCGTGCCGAGCCCGTCGGCCCGCAGGCCGCGGGCGAGGTCGGCCCGGGATACCGGCCGGCCGGTGATCTCGCCGAGCGCCAGGAACATGCCGGTCGATTCGATCATCACCACGATCATCACGACGCACATCGTGGCGACCGGCACGAGGTGGAACTGCGGCCAGCCGAAATGGAACGGCAGCACGGGGGCGAACCAGGCTGCCGCCGCGACCTTCTCGACGTGCATGAGCCCGAGGCAGGCCGCCAGCACCGAGCCGGCGACGATGCCGGCCAGCACCGCGACGTTGGCGAGGAAGCCCCGGCCCCAGCGGATGAGCGCGAGGATCGTCAGCAGCACCACGAAGGCGATGCCGAGGCCGCCGGGCTGGGCGTAGGCCGGGTTCGGGACCGTGGCCGGCATGCCGTCGACGATTCTCGTGATCGTCGGCTGTCCGCCTCCGGCCCAGTTGATGCCGACCCGCATCAGCGAGATGCCGATGACCAGGATGATCGTGCCGGTGACGACCGGCGGAAACAGCGGCAGGAGGCGGCTGACGTAGGGCGCCACCAGAAAGCCGAACAGGCCGGCGGCGATGACCGAGCCGTAGATGCCGAGCAGCCCGACTCCCGGGGTCGCCGCCATCGACAGCATCGGCCCGACCGACGCGAAGGTCACGCCCATCATCACCGGCAGGCGGATCCCGACGCCCGGGAACCCCGCCGACTGGATCAGGGTGGCGAGGCCGCAGGCGAAGAGATCGGCGCTGATCAGGAAGGCGACGTCTTCGGAGGGGAGCCCGAGCGCGCGGCCGACGATCAGCGGTACCGCGACCGCGCCGGCATACATGACGAGGACGTGTTGCAGCGCCAGCGGTACGAGGCGGGCCGCCGGCAGTCTCTCCTCGACGGCGTCGGCGGGCTCGACGGGCATGGGGCGTGTCTCTCGCTGGGCGGCCGGGGGACGCGCGATGGATCGAGTGCGGCATCCTTGCGGCAGGATGCCGTCTTATCATCGCGCAGCCACCGCCCTCCGCAAGCCGCATGCCAGGGAACCTCGGGCCGGGTTGCGCCGGGGGCCGGCTGGGTATTTGTTCACCATTCCGGGCCGACACTGCCCGGGCGGCCGGCAGCCCGCGGTGCCTCGTGCGGGCGCCGGGGCGCGGCCGCGTTCCGTCGTGAGTTTGAGCGAAACACCATGCGAACCATCGTTTATGCCGATGGCGGCTGCGATCCCAATCCCGGCCCGGGCGGCTGGGGCGTGGTGATCCAGGCGCCGGACGGCCCGATCGAGCTGTGCGGAGGCGAGACGCAGAGCACCAACAACCGCATGGAGCTGACCGCGGCGATCCGGGCGCTGGAGCATTTTCCCGAGGGCGCCGCGATCGAGATGCGGTGCGACAGCCAGTACGTGGTGAAGTCGGTCACCGAGTGGATCCGCGGCTGGAAGCTCAAGGGCTGGCGCACCACCACCGGCCCGGTGAAGAACGTCGAGCTGATGCAGCGCCTCGACGAACTGGCGGCGCGGCGCGACGTGCGCTGGGTCTGGGTGAAGGGACATTCCGGCGAGGCCGGCAACGAGCGCGCCGACCGGCTGGCGGCGCAAGGACGTCGGCAGGCTCTCGGGCTGCCGCCGCGGGCCGACATCGCGCCGGCCAGAACGCCCGCGGTGATGCCGGCGGCGGCTCCGGCGCCCGCTGCCCCGCCCGCGGAGCCGGCGCCCCGCGGCACCTCGATCCCGGTGGAGGGCGGGCTGGGCCTGCGCCTCTCCCGCGCCGCCAAGCAGGCCGGCACCACGCCCCAGGCCTATGCCGACGAGATCCTGCGTCTCGCCCTCGATCTCGGACCGGAGGGGCTGGCACTCCTGCGCGACGCGAAGGCCCGGAAGCTGCCGGCGGCGTGAGGCTCCGGAGAAGCGGCGCCGCGGCGGGCAACGGCCTGCCGGGCGCCGTCGCCCTCACGCGCTCTTGGGGAACGGCACGACCGTGTCGTCGCCCAGCCCCGGGCCCGCGCCGCGCACCACCGTCTCGATCATCCGGGCCAAAGCCGCCTGGTCGTAGGGCTTGGCGAGCCGCGGCAGGTCGGTGCCCTCTCCGGGGCCGAAATCGGCGTAGCCGGTGGCGAGGATCACCTTGAGGGCTGGCCGTTCGGCGAGGATCCGCGCGGCGAGCTCGATGCCGGTCATCTCCGGCATGGCGTGGTCGGTCAGCACCAGATCGAGGGTGCGGGCGCGTCGCATCAGCGCCAGGGCCTCGTGGCCGGACCGGGCCTCGATCACCCGATGCCCGAGATCCTCCAGCATCGCGGCGCTGTTCTCGAGCACCAGGGGATCGTCGTCGACGACGAGGACCACCTGGGACGGCAGGGCGTGGGACTCGGCGGCGGGACGCAGCGGCGGCTCGGCGGCGGCCTGCGCCGCCACCGGCAGCCAGATCTCCGCGGTGGTGCCCGCGCCCGGCCGGCTGCGCAGCACCAGGCGGCCGTGCGACTGGGCCGCCAGGCCGTGCACCATCGACAGGCCGAGCCCGGTCCCCTTGCCCACGCCCTTGGTGGTGAAGAACGGCTCCTGCGCGCGGGCGAGGGTGTCCGCCTCCATCCCCATTCCGGTATCGGAGACCGCGAGGCACAGCATCGTGCCGGTCCCGTCCAGACCTGTTTCCTCCCGCCCCGTCCCCTCCTGGCTGGCC
>NZ_JTHF01000228.1 GCF_001043895.1 Methylobacterium indicum | reverse complement strand
CCCAGCTCCTGCGCGAGGTCGCCTGGGGCGAGCTCGACGTGCTGATCGTCGACATGCCCCCGGGCACCGGCGACGCGCAGCTGACGCTGGCGCAAGCCACGCCGCTCGCCGGGGCGGTGATCGTCTCGACCCCGCAGGACCTGGCGCTCATCGATGCGCGGCGCGCGGTCACGATGTTCCGCCGGGTCGAGGTGCCGATCCTCGGGGTCGTCGAGAACATGGCGACCTTCGTCTGCCCGCATTGCGGCGGCACCTCGCACATCTTCGGCCATGGCGGCGCCCGCCAGGAGGCCGAGACCCTGGGCGTGCCGTTCCTCGGCGAGGTACCGCTCACCATGACGATCCGCGAATCCTCGGATTCCGGCCGGCCGGTCGTGGCGGTCGATCCCGACGGGCCGCAGGCCGCCGCCTACCGGACCATCGCCGCCGGCCTGTGGGCCGGGCTCAGCGGCGGCGCCGGTCCGCGCCCGGCGCCCCGGATCGTGATCGAGTGAGCACGCCCCCGACCCTCGGGGTGATCCTGGCCGGCGGGCTCTCCCGCCGGATGGGCGGCGGCGACAAGCCGCTGCTGCGGCTCGGCGAGAAAACCCTGCTCGAACGGGTGGCGGAGCGCATACGCCCGCAATGCTCCGCCGGGCTGATCCTCAACGCCAACGGCGATCCGGCGCGGTTTCGCGCCTTCACCGGCTTCGTGGTGCCGGACTCACTTCCCGACGCCCCCGGGCCCCTCGCCGGCGTGCTCGCCGCCCTCGACTTCTGCGCCGCGCACCACCCGGACGTGCCTTACGTCGCGAGCGTCGCCGGCGACACGCCGTTCCTGCCGCACGATCTCGTCGCCCGGCTCCACGCGGCGCGGGCCCGCGACGGCGTCGCGATGGCGGTCGCGGCCTCGGGCGGGCAGCTGCATTTCGTGAACGGGCTCTGGGCGGTGTCCTTGCGCCACGACCTGCGGGCGGCCCTGGTCGAGCGGGGCCTGCGCCGGGTGGGCATGTGGATCGCCCGGCACAATGCGGCGGAAGCCGCGTGGGAGGCGGAGCCGGTGGATCCGTTCCTGAACCTCAATACGCCGGATGATTTCGCAGCGGCGGAGAAATTGCTTGCATCTTGACGGATGACGGCAAGCTATCTTGCAGCTTTGACTTGGCTGAGGTGAACCCATCCGATAGGTGAGTTCTCCCCAACCTGTACCCATTCGCCTTTTTGCTGGAAGGCATTCATGGTTTTTCCTGTTGGTAGCGTCCTTCTCGCAACCGACGTATTTTCTGGGGCTTCGCGAATATATGCATCTTGGGTTGCCACAACTCTAGCCGATCCAGCATCTGAAATGCCTTCTTGCGGCCCACCCGACGTTTTTCTTGCGTTTGCGGTGGGCGCTTTAGGTGAAGTTTCACCACTCGATTTCTGGGTAGGGAATGGTCGTGTCAATTTTTCAGGAACTTTTATTCCCGTTTTCTGTGATATGGATAGTAATATCGCGTGCCCATGATTCGTAAATAATAGAAATGCGCTTAAATATAACAAAACACTAAATAATATTCTCTTTACACCATCAAATAAATTGGCCATATTTCCACTACTGAGACCAGGAGATGCAAAGAAAAAATTATTAAGATACAAGATGCTTGTATAGGGCAGCTGCGCGGCCCACGAGATTGCATCGTAATCTGGCCGTGCGCTCAGGCCAAAATTTGACAAGACAGTTTTTAGCGAAACATCTGAGAACGTTGCAACAAATATAGCAGGGGTGAGTAAGGCCGTAAACAAAAATACAAATATGTAGTATATTGCAACGATTGGTACATATAATAATTGATAAAAGAAAAATATTATATTAATAAATACATATAAAGTGATATACTTCCAACTCATGAGTTCCGATATATAGAAATCTTCATTAACATAAGCCCAATACAAATAAATTCCAAAAAATACCACAACAGCAGCAATATTTGTTATGAGGCTAAATCCTGCAACCTTGTCGCTCGATGGTGCAGCATTGCTGAATACAGCATGATAGGCATGCCTGACTGATAGACCCCAGCGACTGACGGACTCATGAAGGGCTCTATCAGATGATGCTGTTTTTGGCGATGCCCCAGCAAGAACTTTAGTAGCTTGAATGATAGGATCGATAATTATAAATCTACTTAAGTAAATAGCATTTAATATAATTCCGATCGTTGAGTAAAGAATAAATATTACTGAAAAAGAAAATATTTTTACTAGTAAGATCATAGCAGAATTTGCCGTCGCGAGTCGTGCGGAATGGCACCGCCCCTGCTTAACAAGGGACGCAATAAGTTACCAGATACCGCTGAGCAAAATCATCAATTTGCACTGCTCGCAATGAAAATATGATTTTTGTGAGCCAGCTGCCGAAGTGGCCTTGTCGGATCGACGACACAAAATATATAAATAATAGATAGGCAGGAGGCGGCTCGCAATATATCGCGAGCCGCTAAGAGTAAGGCTTTACGCCTCGACGCGCATCGACTTGATGGTGTCGGGATCGCGCACCGGCTCGCCGCGCTTGATCTGGTCGATCACATCCATGCCTTCGACCACCTTGCCCCACACCGTGTACTGCTTGTCGAGGAAGCGGGCGTCAGCAAAGCAGATGAAGAACTGCGAGTTGGCCGAGTGCGGGAAGTTGGTGCGGGCCATCGAGCAGGTGCCGCGCACGTGCGGCTCGGCGTTGAACTCGGCCTTCAGGTCGGGCAGCTCGGAGCCGCCGGTGCCGGTGCCGGTCGGGTCGCCGGTCTGGGCCATGAAGCCGTCGATGACGCGGTGGAACGGCACGCCGTCGTAGAAGCCCTGCTCCGAGAGGGTCGTGATCCGCTCGACGTGGTTGGGGGCGAGGTCGGGGCGCAGCTGGATGACCACGCGGCCCTTGCTGGTCTCCATCACGAGTCGGTTGCTGTCGGTCATGGTCGGTCTCCTTGATTCGGACCAGGGTAGACGAAACGCAGGGCGATGGGACGCCCCGCGACGGCGCCGCCGAGCCCCGCCGTCAGCCGCGCCGGGGTGCAGCGGGCGAGCGACGACAGGGTTTCGGCGACGAGCGCGTCCCGCCGCCGGGACGGAACGCGCGTGAAGGTGATCCGCGGGGTGCCCTGGAGGCTCCCGTCCCGCCGCAAGGCGAAGCGCGCGGTGATCGCGGCTGCCTCGAGATCGGCCGGCGGGCGCCAGCAGGCGGCGAGCCGGGGATAGAGCGCCGTGAGGGTGTCGGCGGGCCCCTCGGGGGTCGTCGTCACCGGCACCCGCACGGTCGCCCGCAGGGTGGTCGGCAGCGAGAGCACCGAGGGGTTATCGTACACGTCGAACTGCGCGGCGGCGGGCGAGATCGACACCGCCAGCGCGAGGCCGGCGCGAAAAGACCCGCCGCGCAAGGCTTACTGGCCGTCCTGCGCCAGGCTCATCCGGACGATCTTGTCCGGGTTCTGCACGGTGCCGTTCTGGGCCGACGAGCCCTTCTTGATCTTGTCGACCACGTCCATGCCGGAGGTCACCTCGCCCACCACCGTGTACTGGTTGTTGAGGAACGAGGCGTCGCCGAAGCAGATGAAGAACTGCGAATTGGCCGAGTTCGGGTCCTGCGAGCGGGCCATGCCGACGGTGCCGCGCTTGAACGGCGCCTTGGAGAACTCCGCCGGGATGTTCGGCAGGTCGGACTTGCCCATGCCGGTGCCGGTCGGGTCGCCGGTCTGGGCCATGAAGCCGTCGATGACGCGGTGAAAGACGATGCCGTTGTAGAAGCCGCGCTTCGTCAGCGTCTTGATCTGCTGGACGTGCTTGGGCGCGAGGTCGGGACGCAGCTGGATGGTGATCCGGCCGTCCTTGGTGTCGAGATAGACGGTGTTCTGGTCGGGCGCGGCGCTCGCCGGGGCGGCGATGCCGAGGGCGGCGACGGACAGCACCAGGGCTGCGAGCCAGCGGATCATGGAGGTCTCCTGGGGTGGAAATCGGCCGCGTCAGGCGGACGGGGCGAAGCGGGCGCTCAGGCGGTCGGCCACCGCCGCGGGCACGAAGGGCCGCACGTCGCCGCCCATGGCGGCGATCTGGCGGACCAGGGTGGCGGTGATCGGCCGCACGCCGGTCGAGGCCGGCAGGAACACGGTCTGCACCTCGGGCGCCATGGCGCCGTTCATGCCGGCGAGCTGCATCTCGTAATCGAGATCGGTGCCGTCGCGCAAACCGCGGATGAACAGGCTGGCACCGTGGCGCCGCGCCGCCGCCACCGCGAGGTCGGCGAAGCTGACGACCTCCAGCACCGTGCCGGTCTCGGCGGCGAGCGGCCCGCAGGTGGCGCGGATCAGGTCGGCGCGCTCCTCGGCGGAGAAGAGCGGGGTCTTGCCGGGATGCACGCCGATCGCCACGACGAGGCGGCCGACCAGGCGGCAGGCCTGGCGCACCACGTCGAGATGGCCGTTGGTCACCGGATCGAAGGAGCCGGCATAGAGCGCGGTGCGGTTCATCGTGGTCCCCCTAGAGCATTTTCGGGCCCGGCGGAACCGCCCGTCATTTCGTCCGGTCTCACTTGGTCCGGTCTCACTTGGTCCGGTCTCACTTGGTCCGGTCTCACTCGGTCCGGTCTCACTTGGTCACGGCGCCGACGAGCGGCCCGAGGGGCCGGCTCAGGTCCTGGCGCCCCAGGGACGGGGCGTAGAGGCTCGACACGCTGCCGTCGAGGAACAGCGCGTTGGGGCAGCCGAGATCGTCGCGGAACAGCCGCGCGAAGGCCCCGAAGCTCACCGGCGCCTCCGAGATCGCGAACACTGCATTGTGCCCGTCCGGCCGCACGCCGACCCCGTTGCGGATTTTCTGGGACGGGCCGTCCTCGGAGATCTTGGGATGGATGCGGTTGTTGATCACCAGCATCGGGCCGGACTGGGTCGCGAACTCCGCCTTGGGATGGGCCTTCAGGTAGCGCCCGGTCTCGAGCACCCCGGCGCGATCACCGGCGACGTAGAAGACCCCGTTGGGCTTCATGTGGAAGTTGCCCGGGCCGTTGGCGGTGTTGGCGGCCTTCAGCTCGCGCCCGTCCTCGACATAGAGGCCGACGGGGCCGAGGCCGTTGTCGTACATGCCGGCATTCATCGCGAAGGCGAGCTTGTCGCCCTGCTGCCCGGCGAGCCGCGACAGCGAGCCGTAGGGCAGGCCGTCGGGCCCGCGCCAGAAGAGCTTCACCCGGGCGCGCCGCAGGTCGACGGTGCAGACGGTATAGGCCTGGCCCTCATGGGTCTGCGGCCGGCAGGACGCCGCCGGGGAGGCGGCGGAGCCGGGCGCCGCCAGGGCAGGACCGGCCGCGAACCAGGAGAGGCCCGCCGCCAGCAGCGACGCCCCGATCCGCCCGGTCGATCCTGCCGCCATGTGTCTCTCCGTACCCCGCCGGCCCGACCGGTTTTCGGAATACTGGTATAGGGCGATCGTGACGTTTTGCAGCATGAACCGGAGACCGCGCGTCGACGTTCTGAGTGCCTGGGGGTTCACGATCATCTCTCGAAGGGACATCGGGTCATGAAGGGTATGTTGGCGGCATCGGCGGCCCTCGCGGGTGCGCTGCTCGTCGTTCCGGCCACCGCCGAGGCGCGCGGCTTCGGCGGCGGCGGCTTCCGGGGCGGCTTCGGCGGCGGTGGTTTCCGCGGCGGCTTCGGCGGCTATCGCGGGGTCGGCTTCGGTGGCTACCGGGGCGGCTATGGCGGCTGGCGCGGCGGTTACGGCGGCTATCGCGGCGTGGGTTTCGGCGGCTGGCGCGGCGGCTATGGCGGCTGGCGCGGGGGCTACGGCTATCGCCGCGGCTATGGCTGGGGCGCGGCGGGCCTCGGGCTCGGCGTCGGGCTCGGCCTCGCGGCGGCCACGGCCTACCCCTATTACGGCGGCTACGGATACGGCGGCTATGGCGGCTACGCCCCGGTCGGCTATTACGGCGGCGGCTACGATTATGGCTATGGCGGCGGCTGCTACGAGGTGCCCCGCGTGCGCTGGACGCCCTACGGCTATCGCCGCGTCCTCGTGACCCGCTGCTACTGAGCGGCGCAAAGGCCGCGAATCGACGGAGGGCCGCCCGCGCGAGGGCGGCCCTTTGTCGTACCGGGTCCCTCGCCCGGCGGGCCGGTCAGTTCCGGCGCCCCGCCGCCTCCTCCTGCCGCATCGGCATGGCGTCGATGGTGGAAAAAAGCCGCTCGGCCGGGATCGGCTCCTCGGCAATGAGCTTCGCCCCGCCATCCTTGCCGACCAGAACCGCCCGGAATCCCGTCGCCGGCAGGCCGAGGCGGCGGCGCACGGACGCGGCCTCCCTCCCCTCCCCGATCGCCCGCACCACCACGAGGTCGCGCTCGCGCATCCCGGGCGCGGCCGCCTCGGCGATGCGCGCTTGCGCGGCGGCGCGGGGATCGTCGGCGGCGGCCGCGATCACCAGGACCCGGGACGTCCAGCGGTAGCGGTCGAGATCCGACCCGGCGGACGCGGCCGGCAGGAGGGCCGCGAGCAGAAGGGGGCCGGCAAGGAGCGCGGCGGGGAGCGAGGACGGGAGCATGCCGGACCCTTTCGCGGGAAAGCCGGGCAGGGCCGGCGCATCTTTCGCAGGTAAGGCTCTGACAAACTCCGGCCAGCGCGGCGTTGACGCGCGGGGCCGTGCATCCCAGTTGCGACGGGATCCCCGCGCGAGCGGAGCCGAGAGGCCGGCTCGCGCCCGACGAACCCCTGGAAGGGAGGTCCCCGCATGTCCGACGTGAACCGCCGCATCGTCCTGGCGTCCCGGCCGCACGGCGAGCCGACACCGGCCCATTTCCGCGTCGAGCGCGGCACGGTGCCGGTGGCGCATGACGGCGAGGTGCTGCTGCGCAACCACTACCTCTCGCTCGATCCCTACATGCGCGGCCGGATGAGCGCGGCGAAGTCCTACGCCAAGCCGGTCGAGATCAACGACGTGATGGTCGGCGCTACGGTGTCGGAGGTGGTGGCCTCGCACCATCCGGGCTTTACGGTCGGCGATACCGTGCTGGCCTATGGCGGCTGGCAGGATTTTGCCGTGTCGAACGGCCAGGGCCTGCGCAAGCTCGACCCCTCGGCGGCGCCCGTCACCACGGCGCTCGGCGTGCTCGGGATGCCGGGCATGACCGCCTATACCGGGCTCCTCACCATCGGCGCGCCGAAGCCCGGCGAGACCGTGGTGGTGGCCGCCGCCACCGGTCCGGTCGGCTCGCTCGTCGGCCAGATCGCCAAGCTGAAGGGCGCCCGCACGGTCGGCATCGCCGGCGGGCCCGACAAGTGCCGCCACCTCACCGAGGATCTCGGCTTCGACGCGGCCGTCGACCACCGCTCCGGCGACCTGCCGGCGGCTTTGGCGGCGGCCTGCCCGGACGGCATCGACGTGTATTTCGAGAATGTCGGCGGCGCGGTGTTCGACGCGGTGCTGCCGTTGCTGAACGACTTCGCCCGCATCCCGGTCTGCGGCCTCGTCGCCAACTACAACATGACCGAATTGCCGCCCGGGCCCGACCGGGTGCCGGCGCTGATGCGCGCGGTGCTGAGCAAGCGCCTGAACTTCCGCGGCTTCATCGTCTCCGACTTCGCCGACCAGGGCCCGGCCTTCCTCGAGGATGTCGGCCAATGGCTGCGCGAGGGCAAGATCCGCTACCGCGAGGACGTGGTCGAGGGACTGGAGAGCGCGCCGGAGGCCTTCATCGGCCTGCTCAAGGGACGCAACTTCGGGAAACTGGTGGTGAAACTTTAAGTTTCACGCGAAGCTGTAAGGCTTCACTCCTCCGGGGGGCGCCGCGCCAGCGCCCGCAGCGCTCCCCGGAAGGTGCGCACGTCCTGCTCGGTCATCGCCATGCGGTGGAACATGTCGCGCATGTTGCGGATCATCCCGTCGCGTTTCGCCGGCGGATAGTAGCCGGCGGCGTCGAGGTCGGATTCCAGGCTTTCGAACAGCGAGATCAGGGCCTCCCGGGGCGCCGGGCCGGAGCGCATCGCGCCCGCGAACGGCAGCACCGCCCGTCCGGCCGCCCGCCGCCACTCGTAGCCCATGAGGAGCACGCTCTGGGCGAGGTTGAGCGAGGCGTGGTCCGGATCGACCGGGAAGGTGACGATGGCATCCGCCAGCGAGACCTCGTCGTTCGACAGCCCGACCCGCTCGCGCCCGAACAGGATGCCGACCTTTTCTCCCGCGGCGAGCCGCCCGGCCGCCTCCGCCATCCCCTCGTCGGGCCCGAAGACCCGCTTCATCTGGCCCCGCTCCCGGGCCGTGGTGGCGAGCACGTAGTGCAGGTCGGCCAGAGCCTCGGGAACCGTGGGAAAGACGGTCGTGCCGTCGAGGACGTGGGTGGCGCTCGACGCCGTCTCGCGCACGCCCTTCATCGGCCAACCGCCCTTCGGGTTCACGATCCGCAGGGCGTCGAGCCCGAAATTCCCCATCGCGCGGGCGGTCATGCCGATATTCTCGGCGAGCTGCGGCTCGACCAGGATGATGACGGGGCGGTTCGGCGAGGAATCAGTCATGGATGTGATCGGACGGGAGGAGTTGCCGGCACATAAGGCCTTCCGCCCGGATCGCGAAGGGGCGTTGCGCCGGCTCGGGAACCCATCGGCCCCGATCCGTGTTGTTAGGGCGGACCTCCTTGCAGCCCCGGTGCCCCCGCGCCGGGGTTTTTTTCATGACAGCCGGCGAAAGCCATTCGGCCCCGGCGCTTCCCCCTGTTTGTGCAGCGCGCTATGACCCCCCCACGGCCGGCCGCTTAGCCAACGCGGGCATGGGGACGGCCCCCGGATCACGGAAGGCTGGATCAGACATGGCGAAGATCAAGGTGGCGAACCCCGTCGTCGAGCTCGACGGCGACGAGATGACCCGGATCATCTGGCAGTCCATCAAGGACAAGCTGATCCATCCCTACCTCGACGTTCCGCTCGAGTACTACGACCTTGGGGTCGAGCATCGCGACGCCACCAACGACAAGGTGACGATCGAGGCCGCCGAGGCGATCAAGAAGCACGGCGTCGGCGTCAAGTGCGCCACCATCACCCCGGACGAGGCCCGGGTGAAGGAGTTCAACCTCAAGGAGATGTGGAAGTCGCCGAACGGCACGATCCGCAACATCCTGGGCGGCGTGATCTTCCGCGAGCCGATCATCTGCAAGAACGTGCCGCGGCTGGTGCCGGGCTGGACCCAGCCGATCGTGGTCGGCCGCCACGCCTATGGCGACCAGTACCGCGCCACCGACTTCAAGGTGCCGGGCAAGGGCCGCCTCACCGTCAAGTTCGAGGGCGAGGACGGCACCGTCATCGAGCGCGAGGTGTTCAAGTTCCCGGGCGCCGGCGTCGCCCTGTCGATGTACAACCTCGACGAGTCGATCCGCGACTTCGCCCGCGCCTCGATGAATTACGGCCTCGCCCGCAAGTTCCCGGTCTACCTCTCGACCAAGAACACCATCCTCAAGGCCTATGACGGCCGGTTCAAGGACATCTTCGAGGAGGTGTACGAGGCCGAGTTCAAGTCGCGGTTCCAGTCGGCCGGCATCACCTACGAACACCGCCTGATCGACGACATGGTCGCCTCGGCCCTGAAGTGGTCCGGCGGCTACGTCTGGGCGTGCAAGAACTACGACGGCGACGTGCAGTCGGACACCGTGGCGCAGGGCTTCGGCTCGCTCGGCCTGATGACCTCGGTGCTGCTCACCCCCGACGGCCAGACCGTCGAGGCCGAGGCCGCCCACGGCACGGTGACCCGCCACTACCGCGAGCACCAGAAGGGCAAGGAGACCTCGACCAACTCGATCGCGTCGATCTTCGCCTGGACCCGCGGCCTGTCGCACCGCGCCAAGCTCGACTCGAACGCCGATCTCGCCAAGTTCGCCGAGACCCTCGAGAAGGTCTGCGTCGACACCGTCGAGGCCGGCTTCATGACCAAGGACCTCGCGCTGCTGGTCGGCCCCGACCAGAAGTGGCTCTCGACCACCGGCTTCCTCGACAAGATCGACGAGAACCTGAAGACCGCGATGGCGGTCTGAGCCAAGGCGGCCGGGCCCCGCGCCCGGCCGTCCGGCCCCGTGCCCTGCTCAACCCGCCCGAGGCCGTCCGGCCCCGGGCGGGTTTTTTCATGGGTTCAGGTCACGCCCGTCGGCCCGTCGAGCACCGCCCGCACCCGGCGCGCGAGCTCCATCCGGCGATAGGGCTTGTTGATGATCTCGAACTCGGTGCCGCCGGCATCGGTGCGCTCCAGCGAGGCCTCGGCGTAGCCCGTGGTGAGCAGCACCTTGAGGCGGGGCTGGCGGCGGCGCGCCTCGCGGGCGAGCATCACGCCGTTCATGCCGCCGGGCATGATCAGGTCCGAGAACAGGAGATCGACCTTGTCGCCGCCGTCGAGGAGTTCGAGGGCCTGGCGGCCATCGGTGGCGAGCAGGGTGGTGTAGCCGAAATCGCGCAGGATCGCCCGGGCGAGCTCGGCGACGTCGCGGCGGTCGTCGACGATCAGGATCGTCTCGGTGCCCGAGCGCTGCATCCCGCGGGTGTCCGGACCGGGCGCCGGGCGCTCGTCGCTGTCGCTCATCGGGAAGTAGAGCCGCACGGTGGTGCCGTGGCCGGCGCGCGACTCGATCACGACGGTGCCGCCGGACTGCTTGGCGAACCCGTACACCATGGCGAGGCCCAGCCCCGTGCCGCGGCCCTCCTCCTTGGTGGTGAAGAACGGCTCCATCACCCGGGCCAGGATCTCGGGCGGCATCCCGGTGCCGGTGTCGGAGACCGAGACCGAGACGTAGCGCCCGGGCTGGGGCAGGCCGGAGGGCAGCTCGTCGGCGTCGAAGACGTGGTTCTCGGTCCGGATCGTCACGGTGCCGCGGCCCGGCAGGGCGTCGCGGGCATTGACCAGGATGTTGAGCAGCGCGACCTCGGTCTGGGTCGGGTCGATGCGGGCATTCCACAGCCCGTCCGCCAGTTCGGCCTCGACGGCGACTTCGTCGCCGAGGGTGCGGCCGGCGAGGTCGCGCATGCCCTCGACGAGGTTGTTGAGGTTCACCGACCGCCCGTCGAGGCGCTGCTTGCGGGCGAAGGCGAGGAGTTGCTGCGTCAGGGTGGTGGCGCGCTCGGCGGCGTTGCGGATGTTGTCGACCGCCCGCATCATCCGGCGCGGGTCGGTCGCCGGGTCCTGCAGGCCCGAATGCAGGATGTCGACGTAGCCGACCACCACCTGGAGCAGGTTGTTGAAGTCGTGCGCGATGCCGCCGGTGAGCTGGCCCAGCGCTTCCATCTGCTGCGACTGGCGCAGGGCCTCCTCGGCGTCGCGCCGGCGCGACACGTCGAGCTGCGAGCCGAAGAAATAGACCAGCTCGCCGCTCGGATCGTAGACCGGCGAGATGAACAGCGCGTTCCAGAACGTCGAGCCGTTCTTGCGGTAGTTCAGGATCTCGGTGGCGATCTCCTTGCGCTCGGCGATGGCGCGGCGCACCTCCGCCACCGTCTCGCGATCGGTCTCCGGCCCTTGCAGGAAGCGGCAATTGCGGCCGACCAGCTCCTCGGGCGTGTAGCCGGTCATGCCCCGGAAGGCCTGATTGGCGAAGATGATCGGATTGTCCGGCTGGCGCGGATCGGTCACGATCATCGGCATCCGCGTCATCTCGACGGCGG
>NZ_JTHF01000227.1 GCF_001043895.1 Methylobacterium indicum | reverse complement strand
GTGCGCCCGCGGGCGCACTGGTCGCGGATCAGGGCCTGGAGCAGCAGGTCGCCGGGGCTGAACCGGGCGAGCGCCGGGTCGGGATCGAACGAGGTCAGCATCCCGCTGAAGCGCCGCGCATCGACGGCGCCGACGAAGGTCGCGAGGATGCGCCCGTCCTGCGTGCGCAGGGCGTGCAGCTCCAGGGCACCGGCCCGGTGCGCCGCCGCGAGGAAGTCGCGCGCCGCCGGATCGGCGAAGGGATCGCTGATGCCGGCCTGCGCGAAACGCACCGCCTTCTGGGCGAGATAGGCCGACAGGATCGCCGCGCCTTCCTCGTCGTCCGCCGCGACCCGGTGCTCGACCGGGCCGAGGGCGCCCGTGAGCCATTTCTCCTTCTGGCGCAGCTTGCGCCGCGCGTCGCCGCTCATCACCCGCTTGAGCACCGCCTCGGGATCGGCCTCCAGCGCCAGGCCGTAGGCGTCGCTCGGGGAGGCGCTACCCTGGGCCAGCGGGTTCGGCAGGCCGTTCCACAGACGTGGCTGGTCCGGCAGGTGGATCACGTCGATCCCCGCCTGCGCGCCGGCGCGGAGCAGGGCCTTGGCGTAGGCGTCGTGCGGAAGGGCCATCGCCTCGGGATGGGCGAAGAGCGGCATGTGGTAGTTGGCGTGCCGGCCGCCGATGACCCGGCCGACCCGGATGCCGGCCTCGCGGTGGACGAACAGCGGCAGCAGCGCCAGCGGCCGCCCGGCGGGATCGCGCAGCAGGACGGGGCAGGGGCGGGCGCCCGGCGGCAGGATGCGGGCGCAGGCCGCCACCCAGTCGAACCGCTGGTAGGGCGTCATCACGGCGCCGGGCGCCGTCTCGAGGGCGCGCCAGGTCGCTTCGGCGGCCGCGAGGCTCGAGAAGACCTCGGGCACCAGCACGAGGGCCGGCGCCGGACCGGCCGCCACGCCCTCCGCCGCGAGTTGCATCGTGCCGCCCATCGCCTCGCCCTCGATCGTCTCCCCGATGGCCTAGCTGGCAAGCGTGCAGAATCCGCAAACGCCGTAACGAAGCTTTGGCCGATCGCCGGCATTCTCCCCGGCATGCTCTCCGCCGCCGCCCGCCGCCGCCTGTTCCAGACCGGCTTCGCCACGATCGCGGCCACCGGGGCCGACCGCTGGCTCGGCCCGGCGACCCGCGGCCGCGGCGTGATCCTCACCTTCCACCACGTCCGCCCGGACGAGGGCGGGGCCTATGCGCCGAATCGGCTGCTCTCGATCACCCCGGCCTTCCTCGACCGGACGCTCACGCTGCTGCGGGAGCGGGGTTTCTCGATCGTTCCGCTGGCGGAGGTGCCGCGGCGCCTCGCCGGGGGCGGTCCGCCCTTCGCGGTGCTGACCTTCGACGACGGCTACCGCGACAACCGGGAGCACGCCGCCCCGATCCTGCGCCGGCACGGCGCACCCTGGACGCTCTACGTCACCCACGACTTCGCCACCGGGACCGGCCGGCTGTGGTGGATCGAGCTGGAGCGGGCGATCCGGGCGCTGGGCCGCGTGCGGTTGCCCGAGGTCGGGCTCGACCTCCCGGCGGCGGACGACGCGGAGAAGACCGCCGCCTTCGCGCTGGCCTACCGGGCGCTCCGGGCCGGGCCGGAGGAGGGGTTGCGCGCCGCGACGCTCCGGCTCTGCGGCGAGGCCGGAATCGATGCGGGCGCCATCGCCGGGGAGCTGTGCCTGTCGGGGGGCGAGCTGCGGGCGCTCGCCCGGGAGGAGCCGGTGACGCTCGCCGCGCACACCCTGACGCATCCGATGCTCGCCAAGCACGACGACGCGACGGCGCGGCGCGAGATCGTCGAGGGGCGGGCACGCCTTACCGACCTCCTCGGCGCGGTGCCGGAGCATTTTTCCTACCCGGTCGGCGATCCGGGCTCGGCGGGCGCGCGGGAATTCGCCCTCGCCCGCGAGGCGGGCTACGTCACCGCGGTCACGACCCGGCCCGGCCATCTGTTCGCCGGCCACGCCGCCCACCTGCACGCCCTGCCGCGGGTCTCGGTCAACGGCCTCTTCCAGACCGATGCCGCGTTGCGCGCCCTGCTCTCGGGGGTGCCGTTCCTGGCCTGGAACCGCGGCCGGCGGCTCAACGTGGCGTGAGGGGTCCCGTCAGCGGTGGCGCCGACGGCGGTAGTGACGGCTCCCCCCGCCGCTGATGACCGCGAAGGTCGCGCTCTGGCGGCCGCCGCGCAGGCGCCGGTTCCAGCCGCGCCGCCCCCGCGGAGCCGGCTCGGCACTGGCCGCGGCCTCGGCCAGCGCTGGGGGTAGGGGCAGACGTGGGATCGCCGCGGAGACCGCGGCGGCGGCCGCCGCCACGTTCTTGGCCGCCGGGCCGAACAGCGACAGGCACTGGTTGTAGGCGAGGTCGCCCTTGATGCGCTCGCACTCGCCGACGGAGCGCGGCGTGCCCTGCGCAAGGGCGGTGCCGGTCGACGGGCCGACGAAGAGGGGGCCGAGGAAGAGGGGGCCGGCGAGGAGGATGAGCGCGGGCGCGTGGCGCATGGGCCTGGGGCTGCCTTGCGGGTTCGAGCGGGAAGGCACGGGGCGGGCGCGCCGTGAGGGAATCGGCATCGTCCCTGGCAGCCATTTTGGGCGAAAAGCCGGCCTGAACCATCCGGTTCGTGACGACGTCCTCAGGCGGGATCGCTGTCGGGCCGCTCCATCCAGCGGATCAGCGGCATCAGCGGGATGATCCAGGCGATGCCGAGGATCGCATAGAGCACGGATTGGATCACCGCGGGGGTCTCGGCGATGCGGCTGTCGGCGAGCGCCATGGCGAGAGGGGCGTAGACGATCACGAAGGCGATCATCGCGATCGTCCCGAGGAGGGAGCGGGTGCGGCGGCGCATGGGGCGGACAACCTGTGGCGCGTGACGGATCTGAACTCCCGCCTACGCGACGGCCCGGCCCGCCGCAATCCGGCCGGCCGACGCAGGGCCGCCGCCTCACCCCACCCGCGACAGCGGCGGCGCCGCGTCGTTGCCGGCCCGGGCCGCGGCGAGCAGCGCCGCGCTGCGAGTCCGCCAGGCCGCGATCGCCCGCGCCTTGACCGGGCCGAAGCCGCGGATCGCCTGCGGGGCGGCGAGGAGGTCGCGCAGGATGTCGCCATCGGCCCGGCCGACGAGGGCGAGCGCCGCGTCGATCTGCACCTCGTACTCGGCCAGGATCGCCCGTTCCTCGCGCCGCTCGGCGATCAGCCGCAGGGGATCGAGGCGCGTCCCGCGCAGGCGCTTGAGGGCGGACAGCCCGCGCAACACCGGCAGCAGCCACGGGCCGAACGCGATCTTCCTCGGCTCGGTCTCGCCCGGCCGGGTGCGGGCGAGGACGGGCGGCGCGAGATGGAAGGTCGGCCGCACCGGGCCCTCGAATTCCTGGGCCAGCCGGGCGTGGAAGGCCGGATCGGACTGGAGCCGGGCGACCTCGTACTCGTCCTTGATCGCCATCAGCTTGAACAGCGAGCGGGCGACGGCCTCGGCCGCCGCGTCGCCCGCCCGCGCCCGCACCGCGGCGATCCTGTCGCGGTAGCGCGCCGCGTAGGCCGCGTCCTGGTACCCGGCGAGGTAGGCGGCCCGGCGCGCCACGAGGGCGTCGAGACCTTGCTCCGTCTCGGGCGCCGGCTCGCCTTGCGCCGCCACGAAGGCGGGGTCGGCGGCGACGAGCCGGCCCCAGGCGAGGGCGAGGCGGTTGCCCGCCACCGCGACGCCATTCAGCGTCACCGCCTGTTCGAGGGCGGCGAGCGAGACCGGCACCAGCCCGCATTGCCAGGCAAAGCCCAGGAGCAGGACGTTGGCGGCCTGGGCGTCGCCGACGAGCCGTTCGGCCAGCGCCTGGGCGTCGAGGGTCTTCAGCGCCCCGGCGCCGACCCGACGGGCGAGCAGGGCTTCGAGCATCCGCGTGTCGATGCGGGCATCGGGATCGCGCAGGGTGGCGCCGGTGGGGATCTCGTGGGTGTTGGCGACGATGCGGGTGCGGGCGGGATCGATCACCGCCGCGGCGTCGGCGCTCGCCGCCACCACGAGGTCGCAGGCCAGCACCGCATCGGCGCGGCCGCGGTCGATCCGCACCTGATGCAGCCCGGCCGGGTCCGCAGCGAGGCGCACGAAGGACAGCACCTGCCCGCCCTTCTGGGCAAAGCCCATGAAGTCGAGGACACTGGCGCCCCGCCCCTCGAGATGAGCCGCCATGGTGACGAGGGCGCCGACCGTCACCACGCCGGTGCCGCCGACGCCGGCGACCAGGATCTCGTAGGGCTCGGGACCGAGCGCGGTATCGGGCTCGGGCAATGCGGCGGCGCGGGCCGCCACCGCCTCGGGGGCGATCGCGACGCCCGGGCGTCGGCGGGGCGTGGCGCCCTCCAGCGTGACGAAGGACGGACAGAAGCCCTTGAGGCAGGAGAGGTCGCTGTTGCAGGCGGTCTGGTCGATCGCGCGCTTCACGCCGAACTCGGTCTCGATCGGCACGACCGAGAGGCAGTTCGACTTCTGCTGGCAGTCGCCGCAGCCCTCGCAGACGAGGGGGTTGATCACGGCGCGCCGCGCCGGCTGGGGGGCGAGGCCGCGCTTGCGCCGCCGCCGCGCCTCGGTGGCGCAGGTCTGGTCGTAGACGAGGACCGTGACGCCGGGGGTCTCGCGCAGGTCCCGCTGCACGGCGTCGAGGTCGTCGCGGTGATGGAGCGTGACACCGGGTCCGAGGGGGTCGCGGGCGGCGGCCTGCGCCACCCTGTCGGGATCGTCCGAGACCACCACGACGCGGGCCGCGCCCTCGGCGCTGACCAGACGGGTGATCTGCGGGACGGTGAGCACCCCGTCGACCGGCTGGCCGCCGGTCATCGCCACCGCGTCGTTGTAGAGGATCTTGTAGGTGATGTTCGCCCCGCTGGCGATCGCCTGCCGGATCGCGACGTGGCCGGAATGGAAGTAGGTCCCGTCGCCGAGGTTCTGGAAGATGTGGGCCTGGCGGGTGAACGGCGCCTGTCCGGTCCAGTCCACGCCCTCGGCGCCCATCGGCACGATGCCGGTGGTGTCGCGCTCCATCCAGTTCGCCATGAAGTGGCAGCCGATGCCGGCTCGGCCCTGCGAGCCCTCCGGCACGCGGGTCGAGGTGTTGTGCGGGCAGCCGGAGCAGAAATACGGCGTGCGGACCGGGAGCGGTCCGGGGGCGGCGGGCAGGGACGGCGCTAGCGGCACCCGCGCCGCCATCCCTAACGCGTCGAGGCGGGCGGCGAAAATCGCGATCAGGCGCGAGGGCCGCAGCTCCTCGACCTCCGGCACCAGGGGCGCCCCGGCGCCGTCGCGCTTGCCGAGGATGCGCGGCCGGTGCTCGGGAGCGAGGTCGTAGAGCCCGTCGCGCAGCTGGCGCTCGACCAGCGGCGCCTTTTCCTCGACCACCAGCACGGTCTCGACCCCGGCGGCGAGCGCGGCGATGCCCGCGACGTCGAGGGGATGGACGAGGCCGACCTTCAGGACCGCGATGCCGTGGGCGACGAGGGACTCAGGATCGTGGCCGAGGAGACGAAAGGCTTCCATGGCGTCGCCATGGGCCTTGCCAACGGTGACGACGAGGAGGCGGGGACGCTCCGGCGCCACCACGAGCCGGTCGAGGGGGTTGGCGCGGGCAAACGCCCGGATCGCGTCGAGCTTCTCGAGCGCCCGCGCCTCGATGGCGAGGCTCGGCAGGTCGGGCCAGCGGATGTGCAGGCCGCCGGGCGGCGGCGTGAAGGCCGGAATCGCGAAGGTCGGAAGCGGTGCGAGGTCGATCGAGGCGGCGCCCTCCACCACCTCGGAGATCGCCTTGAACCCGACCCAGGCGCCGGAGAAGCGCGAGGCGGCAAAGCCCCAGAGGCCGAAGGCCTCGTATTCAGCGAGGCTCGCGGGGTGGATCACCGGCATGTGCCAGGCGGCGAGCGCGAGGTCGCTCTGGTGCGACATCGACGAGGAGACGCAGCCGTGATCGTCGCCGGCCACGACCAGCACGCCGCCCTTCGCCGAGCTGCCATAGGCGTTGCCGTGCTTGAGCGCGTCGCCGGAGCGGTCGACCCCCGGGCCCTTGCCGTACCAGAGGCCGAACACCCCCTCGACGGTGGCGGCCGGATCGAGGGCGACCCGCTGGCTGCCGAGCAGGGCCGCCGCCGCGAGATCCTCGTTGATGCCGGGCTGGAAGCGGATGCCGGCGGCCGCGAGGCGCTCCTTCGCCTTCCACAATTCCTGGTCGACGGCGCCGAGCGGCGAGCCGCGATAGCCGGAGACGAGGCCCGCGGTGGAGAGCCCGTCGCGCCGGTCGATCGCGGCCTGGGCCAGGAGCAGCCGCACCAGCGCTTGCGTCCCCGTCATGTAGGCCCGGCCGACGCTGCGGTCGAAGCGGTCGTCGAGGCGGTAGGCGCGGTCGAGCTCGGGCATCGGCGGGATCTCCTCGCCGCCAGGCTATGCCCCTCGCAAAGGTAAAACCTGCCTCTCTGCTTCCGTGCAGGGGATGACGGAGGTACGAACGAAGCGGAAATCACCGATACGGGACATGCCCATGCCTGAGCGCGCGGATCCTCCGGACAAGTTCGAGCGGGCGATCCTCGACGCCCTGCAGGACGATGCCCGGCTCTCGGTCCAGGACCTGTCGCAGCGGATCGGGCTCTCGACCTCGCCGACCTGGCGCCGCCTCAAGGCGCTGGAGGAGCGGGGCATCATCCGCGGCTACGTCGCCCTCGTCGACGCGGCGGCGCTCGGCCACGGCCAATGCGTCTTCGCCCACGTGACGCTCGCCAAGCACGACCGCGAAGGGGTGGCGGAGTTCGAGCGCGTGGTCGGCGCCCGGGACGAGGTGCTGGAATGCTTTTCGACCACCGGCCAGGCCGATTACCTGCTGCGGGTCGTGGTGCGGGACGCGCAGCACTACGAGCGCTTCCTGCAGGAGGCGGTCTTCTCCTGCCCGGCGGTGCAGCAGATCCACTCGAACTTCGCCCTGCGCGAGGTGAAGTTCAGCGTGAAGGTGCCGACGGGAGCCTGAGCACAAAAAAAGAGCCCGGCCGTGAGGCCGGGCTCCGCTCCGTCCGGGGACGGAGAGTTCAGACTAGAAGCCGTTGAACTTGTAGTTCAGGCCGGCGCGGACGACCGCGAACTCGGTCTCGCGACGGTACAGGTTGGCCGGGCCGACCGACACGACGCCCGGCGAGAACACCGAGTACTGCGTGCCGTTGGCGGTCTGGGCGAACACGCCGTTGTTGCGGTTGCCCTGATCCAGGTTCACGTACAGGCCTTCGACCTTGAGGGTCACGGCCGACGAGCGGAAGAAGTTGAAGAACGAGTCGGTGGGCAGAGCGTACTCGACGCCGCCGCCGACGACCCAGCCGGTCTGGAAGTTGTCGCGCGAGCTGTTCGGCAGGCCGAAGTCCTGGCCGCCGCCCGAGCCGTAGGCGAAACCGCCGGTGGCGTACACGAGGGTGCGGTCCCAGGCGTAGCCGAGGCGGCCACGGACGGTGCCGAAGAAGTCGAGGCCCGAGATGCCGTTCGGGTTGAA
>NZ_JTHF01000226.1 GCF_001043895.1 Methylobacterium indicum | reverse complement strand
TCGCCGAGCGGGCGGGGGCCGCGGGGGTGAGCGGCGCGGTCTCAGTAGCCGAGGCCATCGCGGGTCTTCTTGGTAGCGGCCTCGAGGAACGAGAAGTCCATGTGCGTGTCCACGTCGGCCGAGACGTCGCGGCTGATGTATTTCAGGTCCCGCATCATCGCGGCGATCGCCTGGGTCTTGGCGCGGTGCATCCGGTAGTCCGGCTCGGCATTCTGGATCGCCGCCGTGGCGACCTCCTTCGACAGGCCGGTCTTCTGGTTGATCACGTCGACCCAGATGGCCGGATCGGCCTTGAGCTTCTCGACCAGGGCGACGTCGGCATCGACCACCGCCTGCACCCCGGCCCGGTTCTTCGCGATCACGTCGGAGCGGGTGACGATGAGGTTGGTCAGGTTGCCGGCCGCCTGGTCGTAGGGCAGCACGAAATGCGTGGCCGCTCCCGCCATGCGGATCTGCGAGGCGAAGGGCTCGACCGAGCAGACCATGTCGATCTCGCCCCGCTGCATCGCGGCCAGATGGTCGGACGGGTTCGGGATGTTGACGAACTGCACGTCCTTGTTCGGGTTGATGCCCTGCTTGAGGAAGGCGCCGCGCATGTGGATGTCCTGCGCGTTGCCGCGAGAGGCCGCGACCTTCAGCGGCGTGCCCGCCGCCTTCGCCTTCTCGACCGCCGCCTTGAACCCGGCCCAGTCGTCGGCCTTCAGGTTCAGCGTCTTCGCCGACAGGCAGTCCGAGCCACCATTCACCTCGCCGGCGACCGCCACGAGGTCGAAGCCCTTGTCGAGGGCGGTGACGTAGTGGAGGTAGGTCACCTGCGCCACGTCGAGGCTTTTCGCGATCAGGGCCGTCAGCACGTCGTTGCCGGAATTGAAGCCGGTGACGTCGATCGTCGCGCCTTTGGCGAGCCCCGGCAGCAGGGCGACCGGCAGGCAATGGGCGCATTTGGCGTAGCCGACCTTGACCGGTGCCTCCTGGGCGGAGGCGGGGGCGAGGAACCCGGGCGTGACGGACCACAGGGCGGCGGCCAGCAGGGGGCCGAGGGAACGGCGCATGGAGAGACCTCGCGGTGGGGCGGCGGCGTCGATGCTCGGGCCCGACGGCCGCTCGAACGCGGCGTTCCGGGTGCCGCGGGATCAGGGTGTGACGGGCCGGACGGCGGCGCAACGCATTTTTGGTGCTCTGCATGCAATTCATGCCAAATGGCGATGACGGCAGCAGAATTGCCTGGAATTGATGCGCCCGGCGCCGATCGGAGCGGCTATGGTCGAACCCCGAGGATGAGGGAGAGGACACCCATGGATCCGGTCCGGCGCCCCCGCGGGCGCCCGCGCAAACCGGTGCTGCTGGAGCCCGCGGCCCTGAGCCCGCGGCGCGGCCTGCACGACCAGGCGGTGGAGCGCCTGCGCGCCCTGATCGTCGTCGGCACCCTGCCGGCCGGCAGCGCGCTCGTCGAGACCGAGCTGTCGGCGGCGCTCGGCATCTCGCGTACGCCTTTGCGCGAGGCGCTGAAGCTGCTGGCCGTCGAGGGACTGGTGGAACTGCGCCCGAACCGCTCGCCCCTGGTGGCGGAGCTGCGGCCGGATGCGGTGACCGAGCTGTTCGAGGCCATCGCCGCCATCGAGCGGGCGGCGGCGGAACTCGCGGCTTTGCGCATCACCCCGGCGGAGCTCGACCGGCTGCGACGGCTCCAGGCCGAGATGGAGGCGCACCACGCCGCCGGCGCCCTCGCACCGTACTTCGCCCTCAACCAGCAGATCCACGCCCTGATCGTGGCCTGCGCCCGCAACGCCCCGTTGCGGGAGGCGCACGAGGCCCTGCACGCACGGGCCGAGATCGCCCGCCGCCGCGCCCTCGACAGCCGGGCGCGCTGGGACGAATCGGTCGCCGAGCACCGGGCGATCCTGGAAGCCCTCTACGCCCGCGACGCGGCGGGCGCCGGCCGGCTGCTCGCCGACCATGTCGGCCATACCGGCACGGCCCTGATCGCCGGCCTCGCCCGGCACGCCGCCTGATTCCCGAAAGATGCCCCCGATGCGCCTGCTGCTCCTCAACCCCAATACCAGCCGCGACGTGACCGAGCTGATGCGCGTCACCGGCGCGGCGGTCGCCGCCCCCGGCACCGAGATCCTGACCGCCACCGCGCCCCGGGGCGTGCCCTACATCGCGACCCGGGCCGAGGCGCAGATCGGCGGCGCCATCGCGCTGGAGATGCTGGCCGAGGCGCCCCCCGTGGATGCCGCGATCATCGCGGCCTTCGGCGATCCGGGCCTGTTCGGCGCCCGCGAGCTGTTCGATTATCCGGTCATCGGCCTGGCGGAAGCCGCGATGCTGTCGGCCTGCCTGCTCGGCCGCCGCTTCGGCCTCGTCACCTTCGCCCGCGCCCTGTTGCCCTGGTACGAGGAGACCGTCGCCGCCCACGGCCTCGGGCAGCGCTGCGCCGGGGTGCGGGCGCTGGAGGGGCGCTTCGCGACGCTGTCCGGCGTCCAGGCGGAAAAGGAGGCGCAGCTGATCGACCTCGCCCACGCGATGGTCGAGGAGGACGGCGCCGACGTGCTGATCTTTGCCGGCGCGCCCCTGTCGGGTCTTGGCCCCCGGGTGCGCGAGCGCCTGCCCGTCCCGGTGGTCGACCAGGTGGTGGCGGCGGTCAAGCTCGCCGAGGCGGTGGCGGCGCAGCGGCCCCGCAAGGCGACGGCCGGCACCTTCCGCCGGCCCGACGCGAAGCCGAGCCACGGATTGGCGCCGGCGCTGGCGGCCCGGATCGGGCGGACGGACTGACCCGTCCCGCCCGGCGCCTCACGCGGCCTTGCGGGCGGGCAGCGCGGCCTCCCCGGGCGCCTTCAGGGCGGCGAGCGTCCGGGCATCGAGCGGGCCGGAGGACAGGGTGATGCCGAACTGGCCCTCGTCGCTCCAGATCACCCGGGCCTGATGCGAGGCGCCGCCGAGTTCGACCGTCACCGCCGCGCCGACCGGTAGCGGAGCGCCAAACGCGGTGAGGCGCGCGCCCGTCGCGCTCACATCCTGCAGGGTCGAGCGGTGGCGCAGGCCCGCGACCGTCACCTCGACCTCCGCCGCCGCCGGGAAGCGCTCCCGGCCGCGCCGATCGGCGATCTCGATCAGGAGGTGGTTGATCTCGCCGTTGACGAGGCCGGCCTCGCCGCTCAGGTCCGCCGCCATCGCGGCGAGCCGGGTCGCCAGGGCGTCGGTCTCGCGCGCCAGCCCCGGCAGGACCGCGATGCCGGTGATCACCGTCTGGGTCCGGTTCGCCACCGTCTGCATCATCTGGGTGATCTCGCCGGTCGCCGCGTTCTGCTCCTCGACCGCGGAGGCGATCGAGGTGGCGATGCCGCTGATCGCGCCGACCGTCGTGGCGATGCCGTCCACGGCGCCGAGCACGCTGCCGGAGGCGGCCCGCAGCGAGCCGACCTGCCGGTCGATCTCCTCGGTCGCCCGGGTCGTCTGGCCGGCCAGCGACTTGACCTCCGCGGCGACCACCGCGAACCCCTTGCCGGCCTCGCCCGCGCGGGCGGCCTCGATCGTCGCGTTGAGGGCGAGCAGGTTGGTCTGGCCCGCGATGGAATGGATCAGGCCCGTGATGCTGCCGATGCGGTCGCTCAGCTCCGAGAGCTGCACCGCGAGGGCGCGGGCGGCCGTCGCCTGCGCGCTCGCATCCTGCATCGCCGCGGTCGATTGCGCCGCCTGGCCGGCGATCTCGTTGATCGAGGCCGAGAGCTGCGTCACCGCGCTCGCCGCGCCGGCGACCTCGGCTGCGGTGCCGTTGAGGTCCTGGACCGAGCGCGACAGCCGCTCGCGGGTGTCGGTGGCGCGGCCCTGCACGCCCGCGCTCGCGTCCTGCATCGTGACGGCGACCTCCTGGAAGTGCCGCACGCCGCCGCCGACCGTGTCGCGGATGCGGGCGGCGAGCTGCGCCATGAACCGGCGTTCCTGCTCGACCATCTCCCGGCGGTGCTCGTCGTCGCTCGCCCGGGCGATCCTCTCCACGGTCCGATCGCGAAAGTGCACGATGGCACGCGCCAGCGCGGCGATCTCGTCGCCGCCGCCCGCCTCCGGCACGTCGGCGTCGAGGGACTGGTCGGCGAGGGCGCGGACCCGCCGGTCGAGGCCCGCGAGGCCCTGCACGACCGAGCGCGTCAGCAGGAAGGCGAGCAGGAAGGCCAGCACCGTGACCGAACCGGCGACCCCGAGCGCCGCCACGAGGCGGTTCTGGAGGCCGGCGATCCGGGCCGCCAGGAGACGGTCGAGCGCGACCGCGCTGTCCGACCACAACCCGTCGGCGCGGGTGACGAGGTCGGCCGCGGCGCGCTGGAACGGCGCGAGGTCGGCCGTGGCCTGCCGGCCCGCCGCATGGGCCTCGGCAAGGGCGGCGACGGGCCGGTCGAGCGCCTCGAACGCCGCCGCCATGGCGGCGGCGGGGGCTGCGAGGGCGCCCTGGACGGCGCCGCCGGCATCGGCCTTGAACGCCGCCTTGAGAGAGGCCTGAAGGCCCTCGGCGCTGGCGCGGAGCTTGCCCTGCTCGATCAGGAACCGCGCCGCGTCGCCGGGCGTGAGCGCCGGCTTGCCGCGCAGCTCGATCGCCAGGGCCGCCAGGGTGCCGGCCTGCTGCAGCACGTCCGGCAGCCTCACCGCGACGGCGTCCATCACGTAGAAGGAATCGAGGTCGGGATCGAGGATCAGGTTGGAGCCGTCGCCGATCCGGGTGATGAGGGTGCGGGCCGCGTCGACGATCGCCGGGGCGCCATTCCGGCGGGCGAGGCCGAGGTCGCGGGCGGCCTCGCCGGTTCCCATCGCGGCATCGTAACGCTCCTGTGCCGCCGCGAAGGCAGGCCAGTCGTCGCCCGTCGTCGCGGCCGGGATCCGTGATTGCGTGCTCGAGCGCAGGATCGGCCAGGCGGTCTGCAGGTAGGCGACGCCCGCCTGTTCCTGGCTGGCGAAATCGATATCCTTGCGCGACTGGATCACGAACAGGCCTGACAGCAGCGTGATCGGAATCAGGAACAGGCCGATGGTCGAAATGAGCTTCGTTCGAATCGTCAGCATCGCCGACATGACCTTTCCTCGCAGTCGATCGAACGCCCCGGCCCGATCTTTTCGGAGGGCCCCTGTCGAATGCATCGCGCGACCCTGGGGCAGCGGCGGCGATCGAGTAAAGTATACTGGGCCTGATAGGATAATAGGCCCAGACAGGTTTAAAGAATCATAATGTATTGTAAGACGGCGTTATATCGAAATACATAGTCGAGGTGTTTTTTCGAACTAAGCAGAGCAGGTATTTCGAGGTCGAGGTCGTTGGGCCAAGCCGGGGAGGGCGGGTTTCCATGCGTCCTCCCCCGGTGGATGGTTCAGCCGCCGCTGCCGGCCTCGTCCTGGCAACGGATCAGCTTGGTCTGGGCGGCGGCCCGTCCGGGCTCGGCCAGGCGGAACTCGCCGGTCTCGGGATCGCGGACCCGTAGCTGCCCGGTGGCGATGCCGAAATGCGCGCCGTGGAGCTGCAGCTTGCCGCGCTCCACCAGGATCTTCACGCAGGGGAAGGTCATCAGGTTGCGCAGGCTGTTCGTCACCGTGGCGAATTCGAGCTGCTCGAGATAGTCCGGCCCCCGCGGCTCGTCGCCGAGCGCTTCCGCGGCCGGGCGGATCAGCGAGACCCAGCGGCCGATGAAGTCGCCCGGCGAGAGCGGCGCGGCATCGTCCGCGAAGGCGCGCACGCCGCCGCAGCGGGCATGGCCCAGCACCACGATGTGCTTCACCTTGAGCGCCTGCACGGCGAATTCGAGCGCCGCCGAGGTGCCGTGGTACTCGCCGCCGGTCTCGAAGGGCGGGACCAGGTTGGCGACGTTGCGCACGACGAACAACTCGCCCGGCCGCGCGTCGAAGATCACCTCGGGCGAGACCCGGCTGTCGCAGCAGCTGATGATCAGGATCTCGGGGCTCTGCCCCTCGGCGAGGCTGGCATAGCGGTCCTGCTCGCGCACGAACCGGTCGTCGAGGAAGGCGCGGTAGCCTTCCGCCAGCGCCGGGGGAAACGACAGATCGTCGGCCATGATCGCAATCTCCTTGGACGAGTTCTACGGCAGGCTTACGCCGCGCCCGGCCCCCAGGACAATGTCACGACCTCCGGGATCGCCTCGCCGGCCACGAGCCTTTTGGCCAGTTCGGCGAGGCCTTGCGGCTCCACGCGCTCATGGGTGGTGGCGAGCTCGTCGAGGGACCACCAGCGCGTGCCGTAGACCGGGTTGTCCTCGGTCTCGGCGAGCCGGCTGGTATCGACCCGGTCGTCGGGCAGCCGCACCACGAAGTAGCGCTCGCGGGCGAAGCGCGACTTGTTGAACAGCGTGAAGGCCCCGTCGCAGCGGGCGACCTGGGGCCCGAGGGGGGCATCCTCGACGCCAATCTCCTCCTCCAGCTCGCGCCGGCAGGCCTCTTCGGGCGTCTCGCCGGGCTCGATGCCGCCGCCGGGCATGAACCAGAAGGTCCGGTCCCCCGGCCGGCCCGGATCGACGTCGCGCGAGGCCTCGTAGGCGATGAGCAGGAGGCGGCCCGCCGGGTCGAGCACCAGGGCGCGGGCGATGTCGCGGGTGGGCAGAGCGGTCAGGGGAGCGGTCATCCATGGGCCTCGCGGATGGGAAGCGTCCAGATCGCGGCCGGCAGGCCGTGAGCGTCGCGCTCCGGCGGATCGGGATACGGCACGCCGTGCCCCTTGGCGATGGCCCGGGCCACGGCGAAGGCCGCCAGCGCGTCGAGGAGGTCGTCGGGCTTGGCGCCCTTGGGAACCGGGAGGTCGGCGGGCAGGCCGGCGCGGGTCAGGAGGTCGCGCCGCAGGGCCGCGCCCGCGGGCTTGCGCTTGGGCTCGGGCAGCGGCGTGCCGCCGTTGAGGCCCTGGAAGGCGAGTTCCGGATGCACCTCGTAGACCCGCGCCTGCAATTCCGGCCGGGTGCGCAGGAGGGCGTCCGCCTCGCGGATGCGGGGGAAGATGGCGTTGGCGGGAGGGGAGGGGG
>NZ_JTHF01000225.1 GCF_001043895.1 Methylobacterium indicum | reverse complement strand
CGCACCCGACAGGAGCAGGAGGGCCGCGGCACGCGGGAGGACCTGCGCGAGGGTCCGCAGGGGAAGGCGACGATTCGGGGGCACCATGGCGGGCGCACCCTGGGCCGCGCCGCCCCCGCCGCCTGCGCCTCCCGAGGAGCCGGCTCCGGCCGCGAAGCCGGCCTCCGTCCAGAACCCGTTCTCGGTCGAGGAGATCGAGGCCGAGTTCGCCCGGCTCCTCGGCCGGCCGCTGGACAAGCGCTGAGCCGGACCTAACCCCGACGCTGTTGCACCGGAACCGCGCCCGCCCGCCCTCGATGGGGCGAGGCGGGCGTGGCGCTTGCGGGCCGGGGCGCCGCGGCCCAGGGTGCGCCCGCCATGGTGCCCCCGAATCGTCGCCTTCCCCTGCGGACCCTCGCGCAGGTCCTCCCGCGTGCCGCGGCCCTCCTGCTCCTGTCGGGTGCGCCCGCGCTCGCGCAGAGCCTGACGGTCGATCTCGGCCCGAGCGGCGGCGTCACCGAGCGGGCGCTGCAGCTCGTCGCCCTCATCACCGTGCTGGCCCTGGCGCCCTCGGTCCTGGTGATGGCGACCTCGTTCACCCGCATCGTGGTGGTGCTGTCGATCCTGCGCTCGGCGCTCGGCACCCAGACGGCCCCGCCCAACGCCGTGATCGTCAGCCTGTCCCTGTTCCTCACCGCCTTCGTGATGGCGCCGACGGCGCGGGAGGCCTACCGCACCGGCATCGAGCCGCTGCTCGCCGGCCAGATCCAGCAGAGCCAGGCCTTCGAGCGGGCGAGCCAGCCGTTCAAGGCGTTCATGCTCCGCAGCGTGCGCGAGAAGGACCTGAAGCTCTTCCTCGATCTCGCCCGGGCCGGGACGCCGGCCACCCCGGAGGCGGTCGGCCTCGAGGTGCTGACCCCCGCCTTCATGATCTCGGAACTCAGGCGCGCCTTCGAGATCGGCTTCCTGCTGTTCATCCCGTTCCTGATCATCGACCTCGTGGTCGCGTCGATCCTGATGTCGGTCGGCATGATGATGCTGCCGCCCGCCACCGTGGCGCTGCCGTTCAAGCTGATCTTCTTCGTGCTGGTCGACGGCTGGACCCTGGTGGCCGGCTCGCTGGTGCAGAGCTACGGCGGCTGATCCGCGACGCTGATCGAGATGCGCCGTCCCGTTCGGCGGCCGCGCTCACCGCCGGGCGCCGTCCCGGTCCGGCCGGACCGCCTCGATCACGTGCGGATCGGGCAGCCCGGGCGCGGCGTCGGCCAGCACGATCTCGACCGGAACGGTCCCGGCCGCCGGGGCCTCGCCGCCCGAACCCTCGACCGGATTGTAGGGCCGGTTGTAGCAGCGGCAGACCGCGTGCCAGAACGCCGCGCGCTCCGCGGGGCTCAAGCGGCGCAGGCAGGCGTCGAGGGCGTCCTGGCCGGCCCGGGCGAGGCGCTCGCGCTCGCCATCGTCGAGCCGATCGAGTTCCGAGAGGTCGATCGCCCGCGGGTCCGGGCCGGACAGGATCTGGGGCGGCGCGGCGGGGGGGATCGATACGATCGCGTGCGGCACGCGCGAATCGAACAGGGTCGGATCGGGCACGGCTCGGCTTCCTGGCGGGCTTCGACGCCAAGTCTAACGCCCCTCGTCTCGCTTCGATCCCGACCGCGCCCGGGCGGATCCCCTCACGGCTCCGGGAAGAACGGCGGCGGGATGTTGTAGATCGGCAGGTTGGTGTTGCGCGGCAGCCAGGCGTGGAAGACCGGACCCTCGATCTCGCCGTACGAGACCGGGCGCAGGGTGGAGCCCCGCGGCACGGCGGCGACGAGCCTGCGGCCCCGATGAACCGGCCTCGTCGCCGGCCGGCGCCCGGTCTCGTACCCGGCGAGCGGGCGGCTGTCGCCGGCCGGTGCCCCGGGATCGCCGTGAGGGAAGCCGTCCGCCGCCGCGGGACCGGCGAGCGCCAGGCTCGCGCCGAGCGCCAAGGCTGCAGCCAGCGTCAAGCTCGCGCCGAGCGTCAAGCTCGCGGCGAGCGGCACGATCATCACGGCGGGGCGCAGCATGCGGATAGTCTCCGAGGGTCGCGCCAGCCTAGCGCCGCGAGTCCCACCAGGGACTTAACCGCGGCTCGCGATCGCCACGCCCAGAACCGCCACCACCATGCCGAGAAGCTGGACCGGCGCCAGGGTCTCGCCGAACAGCCCGAACGCCATTGCGGCCGAGACCGGCGGCACGAGGTAGAACAGCGCCGCGACGCCCGCCACCGCCCCGCGGCGGATGAGCCCGAGCAGGATCAGGATGCCGCCGACCGACAGGCCGAGCACCGCCCAGGCGAGGCCGAGGAGCAGGGGCGTCGAGAGGTCGAACTGCCCGGTCTCGGCGAGGAGCGCGAGCGGCAGGGTGAACAGCAGGGCGCCGACGAACTGCGCCGCCGCGTTGGTGCGCAGGTCGACCGAGACGGCCTTGCGCTTCTGCCACAGCGTGCCGAACGTGATGGCGACCGTGCCGCAGAAGCAGACGGCCAGCGCCTCGGGCGGAATGCCGCCGGCCGCTCCGAGCTTGGGCGCCAGCACCAGCCCGGCGCCGACGAGCCCGACCGCGATGCCGAGCCAGCGCTGAAGCGAGACCCGCTCGCCGAGGAGCGGCCCGGCCACCGCGGCGGTGAGCAGCGGCTGCAGGCTCGCCACCAGGGCGGCGATGCCCGCCGGCAGCCCGCGATGCACCGCCCAGAACACCGCGTCGAGATAGATGCCGTGGATCAGGATCCCGGCCACCATCGCGTCGCGCCAGCCGCGCCAGCCCCGGGGCCAGGTCGCGCGGGCCGAGACGGCAAGCCCGGTCAGCACGAGGGCGGTGAGCCCGAAGCGGACGGAGAGGAAGGTCAGGGGCTCGGCGTGCGGCGCGACGAGCCGCGCCACGACGAAGCCCGTGGCCCAGATCAGCACGAACAGGCCGGGGGCCAGGCGGGCGGGCCAGGCGGCGTCGGACAGGGGCAGGAGGCGGCTCATGATGACGGCGCAACGAGCACGGGCGCGGCCGCCGTGCAACCGGCGCCGTCGGCGGGCGGCCCCGCCCGCCACGCGGGGCTTGCGCCTCGGCACAGCCCCCTCCCCCGTGCCCGGAAGGACGCGGCGACCGGATTTCTGGCCGCCCGGCTTCCCAGGACGGGGCCCCGCGCTCTACCTGAGGCGGCAAGCCCGTCGGACGCGTCACCGGCCGGACGCGGCCTTCCCCGGACGACACGAGATGTCGATCAGCCCGAGAGTCCGCGCGCCGTGATCCGTCCCCGCACCGCCCTGGAGATCGCCGCCATCGCGGCCCAGCGCTTCGTCGCCCATGACGGCTGGGCGATCGCGAGTCACATCGCCCTCTCGCTGCTGACCTCGCTGTTTCCGTTCCTGATCCTGCTCACCGCGCTCGCCGGCGTGTTCGGCACCAAGTCGCTCGCCGACGAGGCCGGCAACCTCCTGTTCGAGATCTGGCCGAGCGAGGTCGCCGGCCCGATCGCCGGGGAGGTCCACCGGGTACTGACCGAGCAGCGCGGCGGCCTCCTCACCCTCGGCGCGGTGCTGGCTTTGTACTTCTCGTCGAGCGGGGTCGAGAGCCTGCGGGTCGGCCTCAACCGGGCCTACGGCCTGCGCGAGACGCGGCCGTGGTGGCTGACGCGCCTCGAATCGATCGGCTACGTCGTCTGCGCCGCCTTCGCGATGCTGGCCTTCACCTTCCTGGTGGTGCTCGGCCCGCTGGTCTGGCGCGGGCTGGTGCTGGTCGCGCCGGGGCTGGAGCCGCTCGGCCTCACCGTGGCGGTCGGCCGGGTCGGCGTGACGGTGCTCCTCGTCGCCACCGTGCTGGTGATCGCCCACAAGTTCATCGCCGCCGGGCGCCGGCCGGTCGTCCTGGTGCTGCCCGGCATCGCCGTGACGCTCTGCCTGTGGGTGCTGGCCGGCCTCGGCTTCGGGATGTACCTCGACCGGTTCTCGAGCGCCTACGTGTCGACCTACGGGGGCCTCGCCACCGCGATGGTCTTCCTGGTCTTCGTCTACTGGCTCGCCGCGATGTTCCTGTTCGGCGGCGAGATCAACGGCACGGTGATCGCCGCCCGCCGCCGCCGCCTCCAGGCCCAGGCCCAGAGGCGGCGGGACACCGTGAAGCTGCTGTAACACCAACGGCCCGAGATGCTGGCGCATCGATTCGAGACCGGAACCGAAGGTCGTTTTCAACGACCGTCGGTATGAGCCGGGCTCGTCAGCTCCAGGCGTGGAACGGCGGGTTCACCCCGTTCAGCGCGTGATTGCCGATGATCGCCACCTTCCAGCGCACCGGATCGTGCAGGGTGTGGGTGCGGGCATTGCGCCAGTGCCGGTCGAGATTGTGCTCGGCGAGCGTCGAGCGGGTGCCGGAGAGTTCGAACAGGGTGTTCGAGGCCGCGAGTGCCACCTCGGTGGTGAGCACCTTCGATTCGGCCACCGCGAGCTGGGCCGCCGCCACGCTCTCGGGCGTCGGGTTCACGACCGCCGCATCGACGGCGAGGCCCGCCCGGTCGAGCAGCGCCTCGGCGGCGTGCTGGCGGATCGTCAGGTCGCCGACGGCCCGGATCGTGTAGGGGTCGTCCGAGGCCCGCTCCTGGCCGCTGTCGATCCAGGGCCGCGCCTTCTCGCGCACGAACGCGATGGTGTCGTCGAGGGCGGCCCGCCCGATTCCCGCATCGATCGCCGCCTGGATGATCTGGAAGATGGCTCCGTCGACCCGCGGCGCCTCGTAGCCGCGCCAGGCCGGCACGAGGTGGCTCTTCTCGACCCGCACGTCGTCGATGATCACGGTGCCGCTCGCCGTGCCGCGCTGGCCGAAGCTCGACCAGTCGTCGATCACCGTGAGGCCCGGCGCGTCGCGCTCGGCGATGGCGTACCAGGGCCGGCCCTGGTCATCGACGGCGACGATCGGCACGAGATGGGCGAGCAGCGCGCCCGTGGCGTAGAATTTCCGGCCCCGCACGACGACGTGGTCGCCGTGATCGCTGAAGCGCGTCTCGAACTCCGCGGCCCGCTTGGTGCCCTTCTCCGAGAAGGCGTTGCCGAAGCGCAGGCCGGAGAGCACCGCGGAAAAGAGCCGCGCCTGCTGCTCGGGCTCCGACACGGTGCGGATCGCCGCGACGATGCCGAGATGGTTCTGGGCGATCTGCGCGATCGAGGGATCGGCGGCTGCAATGATCGCGACGACCTGCGCCAGCGTCCGGTACGAGATCTCCGGCCCGCCATGGCTGCGCGGCACGTTGATCGACCACAAGCCGCTCTGCGAGAATGCGTCGAGCTCCGCGAGCGGCCGTGCGCCGGTGCGGTCGCGCTCCGAGGCCCCCTCCCGGAAACGCGCCGCCAGGTCGTGCGCGACCCGGATCGCCTCCGCATCGTCGCGGATGACGTGGGCGGGCGTCGCGGGACGTGCAGGCCCGGGCGTCCCCTGCGGCACGTGCCCGGCGACGAGGTTCGGATTGACGGCGATGTTCATGGGTCGCTCCGCGTTCGGTCGAAGAATCGGGATCCCGGGCGGCACGCCGCGCACGCGGCGACCGTCACTGCACGGGAAAGGCCGGCCCCGAGCATGGCATCCGGAACAGTCGATGCAGATGATTGCCGCAAAGAACGAAAACCGTCTCCGGCACGACTGCCTGGAACGTCTCGATGACGTCAAAATCGTCGCAAAGGACGATGTTTCCGTCAAACGAAGCGATCGGTTTATTTCGCGGCTTTTCTGGAATTTCGTTTCCCGCCGAGCACCGATCGAGGGAAAGGCGTTTGCGCGGGGTCACCGCCGGCGCACCGGGCGACCATCGCGGCGGCGGGCCGAACCCGGGGTGCGAAGCGCGGCGGGCCCGCTTCCTTCGAGACACCGGACGGATGAAAAGCGTCCCGGTATCGCGGCGCGATCGGGGCGCAATGAAGCGTGGGGCGTCGCCCCGATTGCGGGCAGGTACGCGCCGGTCGGGATCGGCGCGGCCACGGTGCGACCGATCGGACGAACGGGAGAATCCCGCCGCCGGTCATGATCCGGGCCGGCCCTCAGGCCTGCCAATCGCCCGGGTCGCGGCGCCGTGTCGAGCGGCGAGGCTCAAGCTCGACCGGCAGCGGGGCCTCTACGTCGGCGAGGTAGCCGACCCCTGCTTGGAAGGCCCGTCCGCCGAGGCGAGGTGCCGGATGGCGTCGGTCATGTCGTAGCCCGCCGCCCGGGCCACGGCCAGGATCTCCGGCTCCGGCCGGCCGCGGGCGCCCTCGTGGAGCGACCAGAGCGTCGTCGAGCGGGTGCCGGTCCGGCAATAGGCGAGGACGGGCGTCGGCAGGTCCCCGAGCAGCGCACCGAACGCCGCCGCATCCGCGTTCGAGACCCGGCCCGACACGACCGGCAGGTAGCGGACCTCGATCCCGGCCGTGCGGGCGGCAACCTCGATCTCCCGAAAGTCCGGCTGGTCCGTCCCCTCCCCGTCGGGACGGTTGCAGATCAAGGCCCGGAACCCGGCCCGGGACATTGCCGGCACATCGGCGGGCCCGACCTGCCCGGCGACGGACAGGTCGTCCGTCAGGCGCTTGACGTCCATCGTCGCTCTCCCCGCTCGCGACGCCGGGACGACGGCACCGCCCGCGACACGATCCGTGCCACCGCCATTCCTGCGCACGGGACGACCGCCATGCGCCCCGCACGCGGCGCGGCCCGCAAACCATGGATTATGGCGGAGTGACGTCTCTCATCCAACGGCCGCGAGGAACAGATCCCGACAGGGCCGAATCCTCATCCAGAGGCAGATCGTCAAAAACGCCTGGGGAACGACTGCATTGGATGGAGCGGGCGATCGGGATCGAACCGACGACATTCAGCTTGGGAAGCGGTGGTCACTAGCTGATTTTGGTGAACTCTGGTCCTCGCCATGGCCGCCCATGTGGTGGCTTTCGACAACAAATAACCGGAGGGTTGGCGTCGGGCTCGATGCTCGGCCTGCCAACTCCCCTCCCCTCGACCATCCTCTCCTGGTCCCGCGGCTTCGCCAGCCTCTCCCCCGGCGTCGTCCCGTGCCGCGGGCTGCGCGAAGCGGAGTGGGCTGAGACGCAAGAGCGCTGCGGCGAGTTCGTCGAGCGCTGGGGGGATGCAGGCGCACGCGACCGGGTGGGACACGCTGCGGCTGTTCGGGGTGTCGCCCACGCTCGGCGCGATCCGCAGCGACTACTGCGGCGTCCTGATCCCAGCGTTGGCCGACGCGCACGAGGCCACAGCCGAGTGGGTCAGCATTGGGCTGCGGACCTGCTATCGGCACGAGTTGGTGAAGGTGCCGGTCACGATACCGATCTGGGAGTTCAAAAGGTGACGGGCGGCGAGGCCTACCGAGCGAAGCTCCTCATCGACGACGCGCTCGACGGGGCGGTCTCGGCCTATCCCGCGGATCCGTCGAAGCTGGTGGTGATCGAGATCGGGAAGGGCAGGCTCGACGTCGCCGCAGCCGTTCCAATGTAGGCCTCATCACCCAACTCTCGACGCAAGCGTGAGATGACGATCAAGCCAAATCCTACCTTCTCGGAGCTGACGCGCCTCCGCCTCGCCAGCGAAATTGCCACCTGGGGGTGGGAAATCGGGGACCACACTTATGGGATTCCCCGCATCCTGGAACCGGATCTCGCACGGCTGCGCATCGGCCGGTTCTGCTCCATCGGCCCGAACGTGACGATCGTCCTGGGGAACCACCGAACCGACCTCGTCACGACCTATCCATTTCGAGCGATCAACGCGCTCTCGGGCGCCTGGCCTACGGCTGCTGGTGGTGGCGATGACCATGACACTCGCGGCGACGTCTCGATCGGACACGACGTCTGGCTCGGAGCCAACTGCACGATCGTTTCAGGTGCGGAGATTGGGTCCGGCGCGATCGTCGGCGCGGGTAGCCTGGTTCGCGGCCAGGTGCCTCCCTACGCAATCGTGGCCGGCACCCCCGCGAAAGTCGTACGCTACCGCTTCGAGCCGGGCACCATCGCGCGCCTGCTTCAGGTGGCGTGGTGGGACTGGTCGGAGGAGAAGATTTCGGCAGCGATGTCGGCCATTCTTAGCCCGGATTTGGAGACATTCCTCGCCATGGCCGAAGGGGACCCGGCGGCGCGAGGCCTGGAGGGCGAGGCCTTATAGCATCATCTCCCGACGTCGCCGCGACCGTCCTGGCGCACGCCTACGCGGTCGAGGTGCTGGCGCGGGAGGGCGTGACCGGGCCGCAGCAGCGGAACGCGGTCAAGACGGCAGTGCTGCTGGCGACAGTCTGAGCAGGCAGGACCGTAGACGGGCCGAACCGACCCCAAATCGTAGGTTGAAAAAATGAAGCCGGGCGCTTGTGCAAGCGGCCCGGCTTCGTCCACCATCGGAGATGCGACTCAACCGATGGATCTGTATAGCATGTCAGGTGGATGCTCCCATAGCTACCATTCTTTATCGGCGCCGCTCTTGGCGCAGAAAACGACGTGTCTGAAATGCTGCAAAAGCTACAAAGCCGATACAGGCAGCCGCCCCAAGGGCCACTCCAATAAACATTACGGCTAGGGGGGCAGTCATGCTGTGGGGTTTCTCACTTCAATTTTGGCAATTAGTTGTGTTCTGGCTATGGGCAGCATCCGCTGTGGGGGGCGGCGTCGCTGTCGTTGCCGCCCTGGGTTCGTCCGTAATCTCATACTACATCAGCGAGGAGACCCAAACCGCCGCGAACCGAGATATTGCGGGCGCAAATGCCACGGCGGGCAGGGCAAACGAGGCCGCAAGCCAAGCTCATGAGCGATCTCTCAAGCTCGCGATAGAACTTGAGCAGGAGCGAATTGCGAGGCTAGAGATTGAGGCGCGTGTCCAAGAACAGGGCGCGCAGGTCAAGGGCCTAATGCCCCGCCGGCTCAGTGATGATCAGAAAAAAGCAATCATTGATGAGGCATCAAAGAAACAATCTTCAATATTGATGCTTATGGATACAAATGCGGCAGATATGAAATATTTATTCGCTGAAGTCTCTGGCGCTCTGCAAGCTGCTGGATGGAAAGTGCAAACCGGACAAATGACAGGCATTGCATCGCCCCCTCCAAGCGGTATCGGCCTTCTCGTGTCTGACACCAAAAATCTATCCGACGCTGATAATATCTTAAAGGCCGTGTTCGATAACGCGCGAATTCCGTTCGATGTGCAAGAAAATCCCATGAAAAATACGCCATTAGAACTGAATAAATATAATATGAATGTGATTATCACCACTCCGACAAAATAGAAAAGCGATGACCGCTAAAGCTCGTCTTACCCTCACCTCCGCCGTGGTGCTGGCCTGCGCCTGGGCCGCGGTGGCGGGCCTGATGCGGGCGGCGCGGCGGCTGGACGCGAGGATCGGCCGGTGACCCACCCTCCCACCGATCCCCAACCCCTCGACGTCATTGCCGAAGGGCTGCACGAACACGCCAGGGAGCGGGTGACATGGTGGCCCGCCTGGGAAGACCTCGACATGACGGACCCGTTCGAGGCGGGGCTGATCCGGTCGGCCTATGATCGGCCCGGGCCCTTGTGGAGATGAACGGCGGGGACGCGGGGTGAGGCGCGGCCGCAACCCGCGCCGGGCCTATGACGAGAACGGCTGGGAGATCGCGCCGCCGACCGTGGGCGACATGCGCGCCCAGGGCGACGTCACCGCGGCTGTCACCGGCCACGGCTGCCGGCGGCACGTCGTCATCCCGATCGACCGCTTCCCGGCGGATCTGCCCTTCCCGGACATCGCCTTGCGCATCGTGTGCTCACGTGCGGAAGCCGCGACGTGTCGGTGACGAGGGACATGCTGGCCCATGCCACGCAGATGCACGCCGAGCGCTGCTGGCGCTTACAGTCGGCGGCCATGTTCAGGCATACCTCTATCCCAATGACGGTGTACAAGCCGCTCAGCATAAACTTTTATCATCTAATGGCATTGTGAGACGGCCAGCCCCGGCTCAGTCATTTACCCATTCGTTCAAATTACCGCGGATATTGAATTATCATGATTGAATAAAATTGGCTTCGACATTGAAAGAAGGGAAATATTTACCAAATAACGATGACTTCAAGGCGAACGATCTTTTACGGCGGTATTAAATATTTTTTAAATCTACGCATGCAGCATATGGTAGAAATATCGCTGATTTTTGTAATATGAGTTTGAAATGTCCGAATACAAATACGAACCGGGTTCTACCCTAACTCCTTACGATCCGAACGACACGGATGACGTGTTTGACTTCACTGCGTCTCCCAGCAAGGTGATCATCCGTGCCAATGGCGGCGCCGACCTCATCTACGGTGGAGGGAGCGACGACGAACTGTACGGCGGAGACGGACAGGACACCATTCTAGTGCATTGACGCATTCAG
>NZ_JTHF01000224.1 GCF_001043895.1 Methylobacterium indicum | reverse complement strand
CCGAGGAACAGCGAGGCGAAGAACAGCCCGCCGCGAAAGCCCGACCCGATCGAGACGGCGGAGGCGACCGCCTTCAGGGCGATGAGCATGACCAGCATGCCGGGGGTGTAGAAGGCCTCGAAGCCGACATGCAGGGCGCTGTGGCCGGAGGAGAGCACCGCCGGGGTGACCAGCGCCAGGCCGCCCACCGCGAGTCCGCCGAGGGCTGGCTGCAACGGGAGCGGCACGCGGCTGCGCCGGAAGGCGGCCTCGACCAGGGGCACGCCGCGCATCACCGCGATCGCCACCGCGGCACAGACGAAGCCCATGACGACGATCGGCGCATAGTCGCGCAGGGCGAGGGTCCCGGCGAAGCCGACCTGGAACGAGGACGGCTCGACCACGAGCCGCATGGCACCGACCGCGCAGATCGCCGCGACGACGACGGGTGCCAGCGAGCCGATGGCGTAGGCCCCGATCACCAGCTCGAATGCGTAGAACGCGCCGGTCAGCGGCGCGTCGAAGGCCGCCGCGATCGCCCCCGCCGTACCCGCGCCGACGATGACCCGCAGGTCGCTGCGCCGGAGCTTGAACGCCCGGCCGAGCTTCGAGGCGATGGCGGCCGCGGCCTGGGTGTAGCCCGCCTCCATCCCCACGGAGGCGCCGCAGCCGTTCGACACCAGGGTCTGCGCGACGACGATCAGGCTGTCGCGGCCCGAGATCTGCCCGCCATAGAGGGCGTTGGCCTCGATCGGATCGACGATGCGCCCGGCCCGGCGCCAGCGAGCGAGCAACATGCCGAAGGCCCCGAGGAGGAGGCCGCCTGCCGCCGGGACCAGGAGCGCCCGCCACGGCGCGACCGCCTCGGCCCCGCTCAGCGCCTCGCTCGGCAGGCCGAAGAGCCGGACATGCGCCTCCCGGGCCGCCAGGATCATCGCCGCGACGACGAGCCCGGCGAGGACGCCGACGAGGCCCGACAGAGCCACGACGAGGATCTCCTCCTGCCGGACCAGGCGGCGCAGGACGAAGGAGGGCCGCCACGCAGCCACTCGGGGAAGCCGCATCGGGCGGATCCTAGCGGAGTGTGTAGGCCTGGTAGAGACGGGCGACGTCGGCGGTCACGGGACCGGGCCTGCCGGTGCCGATGCGGCGGCCGTCGATCCGGGTCACCGGGGTGATCCCGCCCAGCGTCCCCGTCACGAAGGCCTCGTCGGCGGCGTAGGTCTCGGCCAGGGTGAAGTCGAGCTCGCGCACCGTGCCGCCGCTCTCGCGCCAGATCTCCATCACCTTGCGATGGGTGATGCCCTTGAAGTTGCATCGTCCCGTCGAGGTCCACAGCTCGCCCTTGCGGACGATGAAGAAGTTGGTGGAATTGCAGCTCGCCACGAAGCCCGATTGATCCAGCATCAAGGCCTCGTCGGCCCCGCAGTTGATCGCCTGGATCAGCGCCTGAATGAAGTTCAGGCGGCTGTGCGAGTTGAGCCGCAGGTCGAACACGTCGGGCGTGCTGCACCGGATGGTCGAGGTCATCAGCGTGAGGCCGGCGGCCTTGGCCTCGGGCCGCGGCGTCTTGTACTCGGCGATGATGACGATCGTGGCCCGGCCGAGCGCGAAGCGGGGATCCTGGTTCGGCGTGCGCTTGCGGCCGCGGGTGACCATCAGGCGGATATGGGCGCCGTCCTGCATCCCGTTGCGCGCGAGCGTTGCCCGGATGGCGGCGACCATCTCCTCCCGGGTGAGCCCGATATCGAGGGCGATCGAGCCCGCGCCCTCGTAGAGCCGGTCCATGTGATCGGCGAGGGCGAGCAGCTTGCCGTCGACGAGACGCAACCCCTCCCACACCCCGTCGCCGAGCACGAAGCCGGCATCGAAGACCGAGACGGAGGCCTGGTCGCGGGGGACGAATTCGCCGTTCACGTAGACGAGCACGCCCTCGTTGCGAGGATCGTCGAGATAGCCCTGCGCGCTCGACGCGCTGGTGGTCTGTGTGCCGGACAAGGGGGTGGTTCCTCGGTGGTGTCGGGGGCTGCCGGACGATGGCGTCAGAACGCGAACTCGCTGTGGCGCGCGAGGAAGCTGCGGGTGCGCTCGCCGCGCGGGTGCTTCAGGACCTCGTCGGGGGTTCCGACCTCGTAGAACCGACCGTCGGCCAGGAAGACGACCTTCGTGGCGAAGTGGTAGGCAAAGCCGAGCTCGTGGGTGACGAGGAGCATGGTGCGCCCCTCCCCGGCGAGGCCGCGGATGACCCGCAGCACCTCCCCGACGAGCTCGGGATCGAGCGAGGAGGTGGGCTCGTCGAAGAGCAGGATCTCGGGATCCATCGCGAGCGCCCGGGCGATCGCCACCCGCTGCTGCTGTCCGCCCGAGAGCCGGCTCGGATAGGCGTCGCGCTTCTCGGAGAGGCCCACCTTGCCGAGTTCGGCCTCCGCCCGGGCGCGGGCCTCGGCCCGCGGCGTGCCCTTCACGGTGACGAGGGCTTCCATGACGTTCTCGATCGCCGTCCTGTGCGGGAAGAGATTGAACTGCTGGAAGACCATGCCGACGCGCCGGCGGACCCCGCACAGCTCGCTCTCGGGATAGACGGTTCCGCCGTCCCGCCCCCGCCGGCCGAGCGTCCGGCCGTCGAGGGCGATCCGGCCCGCCGTCGGGACCTCCATGAAGTTCAGGCAGCGCAGGAGCGTGCTCTTGCCCGACCCCGAGCCGCCGATGATCGCCACGCGCTCGCCCGGCATCACGGCGAGGTCGATGCCGCGCAGGACCTCGTGCGGGCCGAACGCCTTGTGGAGGCCTTCGACCTCGAGCAGGGGAGTGGTCGTCATGGGTGAAACCCTTCAGCTGCGGGCGGCGAGGCGCCGCTCGAGGCGGGCGGAGAGGAAGCTGCCGGGATAGATGAGGACGAAGTAGACGATCGCCACCGTGGTCAGGATCTCGAGCGGTCGATAATAGGTCGCGCTCAGGAGACGGCCCTGGTACATCAACTCATGTACCGAAAGCACGGAAGCGAGCGAAGTGACTTTTGCCAGTTCGATGGCTCGATTGGTGAAGGCCGGGAGCATGCGACGCAGGACCTGGGGCAGGATCACCCGCCGCATCGCCTGCGCACGGGTCATGCCGAGCGCCCGCGCGCCCTCGAACTGCCCCTTCGGGACCGACTGGATCCCGCCCCGAAAGATCTCGGCGCAATAGGCCGCGGTGTTGAGGGTGAGCCCGAGCAGGGCCGCCACGAAGGGCGACAGCTGGACGCCGATGACGATCGGAAAGGCGTAGAAGAACCAGATCAGCTGGATCAGGACCGGCGTGCCGCGAAACACCTCGATGGCGCCCAGCGCCGGCTTGGCGACCCAGCCCGAGCGGGACAGGCGGGCGAGGCCGAGGGCGAAGCCGAGCGCGAGCCCGGCCGCCATGGCGGGAATCCAGAGTTCCACCGTGACGAGGAGGCCGCGCAGCAGCACCGGCCAGTTCTGCGCCAGCAGGCTGAAATCCCAGTCGTAGGTCATGTCCGGGACCTCAGCGATAGGCGGTGAGGCGCTGCTCGGCCAGGCGCGCCAGCGCGCTCGCCGTGATCAGCAGAACCAGGTACAGAAGCGCCACCACGGTGTAGACCTCGAGCGGTCGGAAGGTCTGGCTGTTGACCTGCATCGCCTGGTAGAGAAGCTCGCCATAGGCGAGGGTCGAGGCGAGCGCCGTGGTCTTCGTCAGCTCGAAGGAGCGCTCGACGAAGGGCGGCACCATCCGGCCGATCGCCTGCGGCAGGACGACCCGGCGCATGAGCTGCGCCCGGCTCATCCCGAGCGCCCTGGCGCCCTCCCACTGCCCCTTCTCGATCGAGACGATGCCGCCGCGAAACACCTCGGCGTAGAAGGCTCCCGACTGGGTCGAGAGCGCGAGGATCGCCGCGGCGAGGGGATCGAGGCTGATGTCGGCCAGGACCGGCAGCGCATAGAAGAACCAGAAGAAATGCACGATCGGCGGCGTGTTCCGGTAGAACTCGATGAACGCCGTGGCAGGCGCGCGCGCGAGCCGGGACGGGGACAGCCGCATCAGGGCGAGGACGAGCCCGATGGCGACGCCGAGCACGATCGACGCCGCCGCGATCTTGACGGTGTTGACGAGCCCGAGCGCCAGCATGTCGAGATGGCGCAGGACGGGCATGAAGTCCCAGGCATAAGTCATGACCGTCCTCCTCGGGTCAGGGCGTCAGGCCCATTTCTCCCGCACGAGGCCAGGTACGGTCGCCGGGTCGATGCCGCGGGCCTGGAGGTACTTGGCGAAATATTCCTGCGGCTTGCCCGCGGCGTAGAGGGCGGCGAAGCGCTCGCCGAGCCAGACCTTGAACGCCGGATCGGCGTCCCGGCGGATGCCGGCGCTCGTGGCGACCGGGTTCACCGGCTTGAGCAGCACCACCTTGCCGAGCTTGAGCCGGGCATACTGGACGACGAGTGCCGGGTGGAACTGCGCGACGACATCCACGCGCTTGGCCGCGAAGGCGGCCACCGCCTCGTCGTTGTTCGAGAAACGGCTGATGCTGGGGCTCTTCAGGGTCTCGGTCACCGTGCGGTCGACCGAGGTGCCGAGCGTCACGCCGATGCGGATGCCGGGCTTGTCGAGGTCGCTCCAGGACGTGGCCGCCTGATCGGGCCGTACCAGCGCCCCGGCCGCGTAGTAGAAGAGCGGGCTGTCCGGGAAGTCGATCGCCTTGCGACGCTCCTCGGTCGGATCGAGCACGAACATCACGTCGATCTGGTCGGCCTGGATCGCGGCGACGCAGTTCGCCCAGCTCGTCTCCACCGGCACCATCGCGACGCCGAGGTCGCTCGCCAGCTGGGTTCCGAGATCGATGCCGACGCCGCTCCAGGTCCCGGCCATTGGATCCTTGAAGAACCACGGCTCGGCCGAAGTGACCCCGATGCGCAGCTTTCCGCTCTGCTTGACGCGATCGAGCGACGTCCGGCCTTGCGCCCCCACGGGGCGCAGGCCGGCGGCCGTCGCCGCCGAGACGAGACCGAGGGCGAGAACGTCGCGTCGACGGGTCATGGAAGTTCTTCTGATGCTGATCGGTGTTTTCGGTGCGCGGCGACGGTTACGCCCGTCTCCCCGGCCTCGGCTCGCGTCCGTCGAGGAACGCCTTCGTCTGCTCGGCGCCGCGGCGCATGTGGCTCTCGATCTCGCCGCGCATCGCCGCGAGGTCGTCGCCGAGAGCGAGACGGAGATACGCGTCGTGACCGTCCCGCCGGGGTCCGCGGATGCCATGGGCACGGTGATGCGCGGCCCAGTAGAGCTGCAGCCGGCCGCGAAGGCTCTGCCAGATGCGCAGCAGAAACGAATGCCCGGTGGCTTCGTACACGGCGCCGTGGAAGCTGAGTTCGGCGAGGATGCTGGCTTTGTCGTCACCAGCATCGATCGTCGCCGTCAGGGCCTCGTGCCGGCGAAGCAACTCGTTCCGGAATCCCTCGCCGCGCCGGTCCCAAAGCTGCTCGAACGCGAACGTTTCCAGATTGCGGCGGATCGAGTAGATCTCGTCGACATCCTTGACCGTGATATCGATCACGTAGGTCCCGGTATAAGGGACCGTCTCGAGGATTCCCTCTTCGATCAGTTGCCGGATCGCTTCGCGCAAAGGACCGCGGCTGACACCGAACTGCTCGGCGAGTGCGGTTTCGACGAGCTGCGACCCGGGCTCGATGTTCCCGCTCAGGATCGCGTCGCGCAGAGTGTCGGCGATGCGGCTGCGAAACGTGTGCTTCGCCACGCGCGAGAAGCCGTCCATGGGAGTTTTCGCAGGTCGAGCAGTCATGCGGCCTCGCTGGTGATCGATTGTCAACAATCGACGACACGATGCAAGAGGGGGCGTGCACGATTGTCGAGCAGACCTTGTGCACCGTTTGGCGCCCTCCCGGGGAGCCGCGCCCCGCCACCCGGAGAAATCCCCGTGCGGACTGCACCGAACCAGACCGCGTGCCTGCCGAGGACGCCGGACACAGGCGCCCGGGATCGAATCGGTATGGCAGGACGACACGGCATCTCTTCGCATTCAGGCCGTGGAGCCACCCGAGCGGGCCCGCGCCTCGGTCGTCATCCAAGCCGCAAATTGCCACCGACGCTGTCCGGACACCGTCCGTGGGTGGACTTGTCGGCTTGGCTTGGAGGCGCGGCTCATGCCTTGGCCGATGGGGCGGTCGGCGTTGCGGGCGCTAGCGCGACAGGACCTAACAGGAGATGTTGCCCTTCAGGGGCGCCCAAATTCTCTACCGGCCCGGGAAACAGCGCGATGAAACGACCTCAGCGTGTCGATGGCTCGGATTCGTCCGGCTTCGACCATCGGCGACGGGACGCAGCAACGGAATCGGAGACGCGTGCCGCGGAAACCGGCCTGGCCGCCGCCTTCCTCGTCGAAGTGATGGGGGAGGACGTCGCCGCCGCATTCTTTGCCAGGTTCGAGGGCGTAATGGCGGAGGTCTGCCGCAGGGCGGAGGATCTCGCTCACATCCATCGTGCCGCGGACGAACCCGTGACCACGCTGCCTGCAGACAAAGTGCGGCATCCCGGCCCCCGATGGGAAAAGCTGTCTCCGGACGAACGGCGGCGTATCGAGGCGCTGGCAGCGAGAATCGGGCAGGGGGAGGAACACGCGTCGGTGATCGTCATGCAGCGCCGGACGACCGAAGCCTCCCAGCCCTACGACCTGATCTCCGGGGAAGACGCATTCCTGGCGCTCGTCGACGTCATGGGCCATGCCGCGGTCCCGGTTCACATCGCTCCGCCGATCCCCCCGGAGACACTCGAGCTGTTCGATTGAGCCGCCCGTCCGGACGCGTCCAGAGCGCGGCCTTTGCCTGCCAAGCCTCCGATGGTGAATCGGTAGAGTTGCGCCACCGGCGCAACCCGAGTCGGACAACCACGTCGCTCGATCGGCCGGAGCGGCGATGGAGCGGGGGAGGCCGTGAGGCGAGGGGGCTTGAACGCGACGAAGCCCGCCGGGCGTGAGCCGGGCGGGCTTCGTGGTTTCGATCGTGACGAGGGAACGTGTGACGTGCTTGGCAGGTCTGGCGGTGACCGACTCTCCCGTGTCTTGAGACACAGTACCATGGGCGCTGGGGCGGTTAACGGCCGAGTTCGAGATGGGATCGGGTTCTGATCACCCCGCTCTGACCACCAGACCGGCCAAGCACGTCGTTCGGCAAGCATGTCTTTCGCGGGTTGCAGCCTGTGGCTGGTCCGCGGGTCGTCATCGTGTGTGGTTGTTCATGTGTCTGATCCGGACACGGATCA
>NZ_JTHF01000223.1 GCF_001043895.1 Methylobacterium indicum | reverse complement strand
CACCGATTCGGGCGGTCAACACCCTTTCTCCGGCCAAGCTTCGAAAAGCCCCCTCCCCTGCTTCAGGGGACCGCCGCCGGGGCGTCGGCCGCGAGGCGGGCCGGCTTGGTGCGGATGTCCATGGCGTTGCCGCGCCAGACGATGTCGCGGGCCACCCACGCCGCGAGCCAGATCGGGATGAAGAGCAGGTCGCGGGCGAGGCACGCGAGGGGGAAGCGCCAGGAGCGCGGCCAGCCGTTGCGGGCGGCGAGCCGCCACTCGGCGCCGTACCAGACCGCGGCCGTGCCGAGCATCGCCGCGAGGCCGGCGAGCCCGCCCCCGGCCGCCGGATAGGCGGCGAGCATCGGGATCACCGCGCCGGTGCCGATCTCGGGGGCGAAGAACAACGGGAAGGTGACCCGGCGCAGGCGGGCCCAGCGGAGCTGGCGCGACCACACCTCGGCGACGCGGCGGGGTCCGAGCGGCTGGGCGAAGGGCGAGGCGACGAGGTGGACCTTCCGGCCCATGGCACGCACCAGCTTGGTGGCGGCGGCGTCCTCGGCGATCTCGGCCGCGAGCGCCCGGATCCCGCCCTGCGTCTCCAGGAGCGGCCGGTGCCAGAGCATGCTCTTGCCCTGGGCAAAGCCCAGCCCCAGCGCCTCGCCGACATATTGCCAGCGCGCCTGCAGGGTGTTGAGGAAGGCGCATTCCACCTCCGCCCAGACGCTGCCCGGCCGCGTGCCGACCGGCGTCGAGCAGACCAGACCGGTATCGGGCCGCCAGGCGGCGCGCAGGCGCTGGATATAGTCCTCCGGCATCAGCACGTTCGAATCGGCCAGCACGATCCAGTCGTGGCGCGCCTCGTCCCAGCCGCGGATGCAGTTGTTGAGCTTGGGGTTGTCGCTCACCCGCTCGTCGCCGACGATCAGCCGGGCCGGGACGCCGGGATGCGTCGCGATCAGCCGCTCGACGAGCGGCACGATCGGATCGGTGGCGCGGGCGACGCAGAAGACCAGCTCGTAATGCGGGTAGGTGAGGCGAAACCCCGAGCCCAGCGTCTCCTCGCTGTAGGTCTCCAGCCCGCAGACCGGCCGCACCACCGTGACCGGTGCGTCCGGGAGCCCGGCGGAAACCGGGTCCGGCCGGCCGAGGCGGCGCAGCGCGATGGCGAGGCTCGCGAGGTTGATGACCGTGAGGGCGAGGCAGATGATGGCGGCAAGGCCGGTACCGGTCATGCGGGTCCTCCCCGGGCCGGCCGAGACCCGGGCCCTCCCCTCCCCTCAAACAGACCGGCTGTTGCAGCCGTATGACGGTGGCGCAGTCGCCGGACCGGTGTTTCGCGGCCGCATCACTCGGTCGGAGCGGCCTGGACCCGGCCCGCCCCCGGGTTAGATGATCCGGCGAGATTTTTTCGAAGTTCGCGAACCGACGAGTCCGGCATGCCGCACCAGCCCGATCCCCGCCCGACCCTCCAGGCCCCGGACGACGACCCGTATCTCTGGCTTGAGGAGATCGACGGCGCGCGGGCGCTGGCCTGGGTCGAGGGGCAGAACGCCGACACCCTCGCGGCCTATGCGGACGGGCGCTACGCCGCCGACCGCGACGGCCTGAAGGCCGCCCTCGACCGGCCCGACAAGATCCCGGGCGTCACCCGGCGCGGCGGCCTGCTCTACAACCTGTGGCAGGATGCCGGGCACCCCCGCGGCCTGTGGCGGCGCACGACGGAGGACGAGTACCGCAAGTTGGAGCCCGCCTGGGACGTGCTCCTCGACCTCGACGCGCTCGCCCGCGACGAGGGCCAGGACTGGGTGTGGAGCGGCGCCGCGAGCCTGCCGAAGAGCCACGCCCGGGCGCTCGTCCAGCTCTCCCGCGGCGGCGGCGACGCCACGGTGGTGCGCGAGTTCGACCTCGAGACCCGCACCTTCGTGGAGGGCGGCTTCGCCCTGCCGGAAGCCAAGAGCATCCCGGTCTGGCTCGATCCCGACACGCTGCTGCTGGCAAGCCCCCTCGGCGGGCCGGAGCACGCGACACCGTCGGGCTATGCCCGCACCGTCCGGCTGTGGCGGCGCGGCACCGACCCGCTCGACGCCCCGGTGATCTTTTCGGCCGCGCCGACCAGCATGGTCGCCTACGGCTATCCCGACCGGGAGGCGAACCCCGAGCGCCTGGTCTTCGCCGAGCGCACCGGCTTCTTCGACGGCACGATCCAGCTCGGGGACCGCACGGGTCCGAAAACCCGCCTCGACATTCCGACCGATGCGGACGCCCACTGGCACCGCGGCTTCCTCGCCATCCGCCTGCGCACGCCGTGGGCGGTGGGCGGCACGACGCACCCGGCCGACAGCGTGCTCGGGATCGGGCTCGACGCCTTTCTGGGTGGGAGCAGGAATTTCCAGGTTCTGTTCACCCCCGCTCCGCGCCGGGCCCTGCAGGGCTTCTTCTGGACCGGGGGGCACCTGGTCCTGTCGATCCTCGACGACCTGAAGGCGGTGTTTCCGGTCTTCACGCCCTCCGCGAGCGGGTGGGCGGAGAGCCGGGTCGCCGGCCTGCCGGAGCTCGGCGTCGTCAGCGTCTGGTCGATGGACGGCGAGGAGGAAGAATCGAACGGCGACCTGATGGTCGCCGCCAACGACCCCGTCACCCCCTCGACCCTGCTGACGACGCGGGCCGACCTCGCCGCCCCGACGCTGCTCAAGCAGGCCCCCGCCCTGTTCGAGGCCGACGGAATGGTGGTGACCCGGCACGAGGCGGTGTCGAGCGACGGCGAGCGCATCCCCTACGTCCAGGCCGGCCCGGCCGGCGAGACCGGCGAGGCGCCGGTGCACCTCTCGGGCTATGGCGGGTTCCAGGTGACGAACCTCGCCGGCTACTCGGCGGTGCTCGGCCGGCTCTGGCTCGCCAAGGGCGGGACCCGGGTGGTGGCCAACATCCGCGGCGGCGGCGAGTTCGGCACCCGCTGGCACGAGGCCGGGCGGCGCGAGGGCAAGGCGCGGACCCACGACGACTTCGCGGCGGTCGCCGCCGACCTCGTGCGTCGCGGCGTCACGCGGCCTCGCCGCATCGCCGCCGAGGGCGGCTCGAATGGCGGGCTCCTGATCGCCAACATGCTGACGCGCTACCCCGAGCGCTTCGGCGCGCTGTTCTGCACCGTGCCGCTGATCGACATGCGCCGCTACACCAAGCTTCTGGCCGGCGCGAGCTGGATCGCCGAATACGGCGACCCGGCGATCCCGGAGGACTGGGCCTTCCTGCAGGAGATCTCGGCCTACCACGTCGCGGAGGCCGGGAAGACGTATCCGCCGATCCTGATCGCCACGACGCGCCGCGACGACAGGGTGCATCCGGGCCATGCCCGCAAGATGGCGGCGAAGCTCCAGGTGCTTGGCTACGACGCCCGCTTCTACGAGCCCGAGGCCGGCGGCCATTCCCACGGCAAGAACAGCGCCGAGACCGCCGCCTTCGCGGCGCTCGGGGCCGCCTTCCTGCGCCGGGCGATCGGCTGGGAGCCGGAGGTGGCCGGGAGCTGAGCGTTTCAGCAGTTCACACCCGGGAACCCGGGGGCGGGGCGCACGTCGTTCCGGCAGCGCGTGGCATCATGCCCGTGCGTCCTGCCGAACAGGGAAACCTCCGCGATGCGCGCCGCTTGTCTCGCCGTCACCCTCTGCGTGGCCGGTGCAACCGTCGGTATGGGCGAGGCGCGGGCCGGGATCCTGATCGAGGTCGACAAGACCACCCAGCGGATGACCGTGACGCGGGACGGGCGGACGCTCTACGACTGGCCGGTCTCCACCGGCATGGCCGGCTACAACACGCCCCGCGGCACCTTCTCGCCCTCCCGCATGGCGGCGGACTACCGCTCGCGCGAGTGGGACGACGCGCCGATGCCGCACGCGATCTTCTTCACCGGCCGCGGCCACGCCATCCACGGCAGCGGCCATACCGGCCGCCTCGGCACCCCGGCCTCGCACGGCTGCGTGCGCCTGGCGCCGGGCAAGGCCGCGACGCTCTTCGCCCTCGTCAAGGCGGAGGGCATGGGCAACACCCGGGTGGTGATCGGCGGCGACGAGACGGCGCTGGCGGGCCGTGCCTCACCGCGGCGCGAGGCGCGGGTGCGCCGGGATCGCCTGGACCAGGACGGCTTCGCGCAGGACGGGCTCACCGCCGAGGCGCCGGTCGTCCGCGTCCGGCGCGGCCGCAGCGTCGATCCGTGGGGCGACGCCGGGTGGCAGCCGGTCGGGGCGGCGTATCCGCCGGCCTACGGGACGGGCTACTACACCGTCGTCCCGGGCTACTGACGAAGGCCGCTGCCCCGCGCCGCCCCGGCCCGCATCACGGCTTTGCCGCGGCCCGCCGCGGTGGCACAAGCGGCCCGCCGCGGCCCTTCCGGCCGTGCCGGGGGCGATGGCGATGACGGTGTCGAGCGACGACGATCTGGAGGCCCTGCGGCGGATCGGCCGCATCGTCGCCGACACGCTGGAGGCGATGGGTCGGGCGATCGAGCCCGGCATCACCACGGCCGAGCTCGACCGGATCGGACGGGAGCACCTGGAGCGGGCCGGCGCCCGCTCCGCCCCGGAGGCGGTCTACGGCTTTCCCGGCGCGACCTGCATCAGCGTCAACGAGGAGGTCGCCCACGGCATCCCGGGGGATCGCCGGATCGCGCCGGGCGATCTCGTCAACATCGACGTCTCGGCCGAGAAGGACGGCTACTTCTCCGATACCGGGGCGTCCTTCGCGGTGCCGCCGGTGACCCGGGCGGTGGAGCGGCTGTGCCGGGACGGGCGCCGGGCGATGTGGACCGGCCTGCGCCAGGTCGGAACCGGCAAGCCGCTCGCGGGCATCGGCCGGGCGGTCGGCGCCTTCGCGCAGAAGAACGGCTACACCCTGGTGCGCAACCTCGCGAGCCACGGGATCGGCACCTCGCTGCACGAGGAGCCGACCGAGATCGCGACCTGGCCCGACGCCTCGGAGCGCCGGATCATGACCGAGGGGCTGGTCTTCACCGTCGAGCCGTTCCTGTCGCTCGGCGCCGACTACGCCGAGAGCGGCGAGGACGACCCCTGGACCCTCTACAGCCAGCCCCGGGCGCTCACGGTGCAGTACGAGCACACGGTGGTGGCGACCCGCAACGGACCCCTCGTCCTCACCATGCCGGGGCAGTAGCGGGAAGACCGCGTCACCGCAGCCAATAGCGCTCGGGGCTGAGGGGCGGCGGCACCGGTGCGCCGAGGGCGTCCTGCACCACGCCGTCGACGGTGCGCAGCAGCGCGTCGAGGGGCAGGTCGTTGGCGGCGGTGCCGAACGGCTCCTCCAGCTCGTCGCCGAGCGTATCGAGGCCGAAGAACGTGTAGGCGACCAGCGCCGTCGCCACCGGCGTGCCCCAGCCGAGGGACTCGGCGAGGCCGAAGGGCAGCAGCAGGCAGTAGAGCCAGGCGGTGCGATAGAGGAGCAGCGTGTAGGCGAAGGGCAGAGGCGTGCCCTGGATGCGCTCGCAGGCCGCCTGCACCCCCGACAAGCCGGCGAGCTTCTGCTCGACGAGGCCGAACGACACGTCGCTCAAGGTCCCCTCCCGCATCGCCCCGGCGAGATCGGCGGCGAGACCCGACAGGGCGGCGTCGGCCGGGCTGGCACGGGAGGCGAGGCGCCCGCGCTCGTCCTCCGGCAGGTAGGGGGCGGCGGCCGCCGCGTCGTCCTGCCCGCGCAGGCGGGCGTGCAGCGCGTGGGCGAAGCCCGCGAGGCGCTCGAGGCAACGCCGACGGCGGGCGTCGTCCTCCGGCAGCAGCGCGCCGAGCAGGCGGGCGAGGCCCCGCGCCTCGACGACCAGGGCGCCCCAGACCTTCCGGGCCTCCCACCAGCGGTCGTAGCAGGCGTTGTTGCGGAAGCTGAGGAAGATCGAGAGGGCGAGGCCGATCAGGGTGAAGGGCCCGATGCCGGCATGGAGCGGGATCGCGCGCGCCCAGCCCTGCTCCGTCGCCACCACGAGGCAGGCCACCGCCGTGATGGCGACGACCCGCGGGGCGATCTGCGGCAGGATCGACCCGCGCAGCGCGAACAGGATCGCGAGGGCGCCGGGGCGGGGACGGACGATCATCGGGTGCGCACGCTGGCCGGGACAAGGTGCGCGGTCATCCGCCCCCGGGCGGTCGGGGTCAAGCGCCCGTCACCCATCAGGCCCGTCGGCCGCCGGACCTGCTCAGCCGCCGGACTTGGCGCTCGCCGTCACGTCGATATCCACCCCCACCTGCAGGGCGACCATCGAGTCGTTGGCCCAGGAGCCCTGGCCGACGCCGTAATCGGTGCGCACGAGATCGAGATGGCCGACCGCGTGGGCGGTGCCGCCCGAGATCGTGAGCGTGAACGGCAGGGTCACGTCCTTGCGCAGGCCGCGGATCGTCAGCGTGCCGACCGCGTCGTAGGCATCGCCGCCCTTCGCCACGAAGCGGGTCGCCTCGAAGCGGGCCTGCTTGTCCTTGCTGGTGTTGAACCAGTCGGCCTGCGGCAGGGCCTCGTCGCGCTGCTTGTCGCCGGTCTCGGCGCTGGTGAGGTCGATCAGCACCACCGCCTTGCCGGCCTCGGGCTTCGCCGGATCGAAGTCGATCCGGGCGTCGTAGCGGGTGAAGCGGCCCTTGAAGGGGGCGCCGACCTGGGTGCCCGAGAAGCCGATGCGGCTCTTGGCCGGATCGACGGCCCAGTCGGCGGCCCGGGCGACCGAGGGAGCGGCCAAGGGGACGGCCACGAGGGCGGCGAGGACGAGACGGAAGGGGATCATCGCGAGGAAGCCTCGGGTTTCGCGCTCGCGCGCCGCACCCAGGGCAGCATCCGCCACAGGGTGTCGTCGCGCAGCACGAGGTGATGGCGCAGGGCCGCGCCGACATGCAGGAGGAGGAGCGCCATCAGCAGCCAGGCGCCGGTGCTGTGCACCAGCTTCAGCACGCCCTCGACCGCCGCCTTGTTGGGCAATTCGGGCAGGACCGGCAGGTGCGGCCAGGGAATCACCCCGTAGAGCACCGTGGGGATGTTGTAGGGCGAGGCCGAGACCATCGCCCAGCCGACGAGCGGCATGGCGAGAAGCAGGCCGTAGAGCGCGAGATGCGCCGCAGACGCCGCCCGCCGCTCGGCCTTCGGCATCGCCGCGGGGAGCGGCGGGGGCGCGTGGAACAGGCGCCAGGCCAGGCGGACGCCCATCAGCACCAGCACCGTGAGGCCGACGGACTTGTGCCACTGGTAGAAGGCGAACCGGTCCATCGGCGAGAGCGGGCCGCGCGTCATCGCGAGGCCCAGCCCCAGCAGGACCAGGATGCCGAGGGCGATCAGCCAGTGCAGCACGATCGCGACGAGGGTGTAGCGACGGGGCGTCGCGACCGTGTGCATGGGGGTCGACCCTTCGGCCCGAGCCTCAGTCCTTGCGCTCGAAGGCGCCGTTGAGGACCAGGTGGACCTCGTCGCTGATCGCCGGCACGAAGGTCTTCACGCCGAAGTCCGAGCGCTTGATCGTGCCCTTGGCCTCGAAGCCGACCGTGACCTTCTTGTTCATCGGATTGGCGCCGGCGCCGACCAGCGTCACCTCGAGGGTCACGGGCTTCGTCACGCCGTGCAGGGTCAGGTCGCCGACGACCTTCGCCTTGTCCTTGCCCTCGGGGGTCACCTTGGTCGAGGTGAAGGTCATGTCGGGGAACTGGGCGACGTCGAGCCACTTGTCGCTCTTCAGCGACTCGACGAGGTGCTGGCTCGGCGCATAGAGCGACTTCACCGGCACGGTGACCTTCAGGCGGCTCTCGGCGGGCTTGGTCGGCTGCAGCTCGAGGGTGCCGGACACGTCCGAGAAGATGCCGGTGTAGGGCGAGAAGCCGAAATGCGTGACCGTGAACACCGCCTGGGTGTGGTTGGGGTCGACCACGTAGGTGCCCGCCTGGATCTGGGCGGGGTCGCGGGTCGCAGCCCCTTGAGCGCCCGCCGGGGCGGCGAGGGCGAGACCGGCGACGAGGCCGAGGGCGAGGACGGACAGCTTCACGAGATCACTCCGTATGGTCGGGGCTTGATCGCCGGGGCGCGGCGGACCCGGATCCAGGTCTTTCGCACCGCACCCGTCTTGCGGCGACCGGATTAAGCCGGTTCCGTCGCGGGCGTAAGACAGCTAAACCGGGACACATGGTTGCTGGATCGGAAACCTTCCGGGGTGCGCTCTCTGATGTTCGGGCCTTTTGTGCCGTCGTCGATCACGGAACCGTGACCCAGGCGGCGGAAATCCTGGGAGAGACGAAGGGCAGCATTTCGCGCCGGGTCTCGCGTCTCGAACAGGAACTCGGGGTCACGCTGCTCGCCCGCACGCCGCGGGCGGTCTCGCCGACGGTGGAGGGGCTGGCCTTCCACGCCAAGGCGCAGGAGAGTCTTGCCCTCCTCGACGGCGCGCTCGAGACGGCGCGGGACGCCCGCACCCTGCCCCGCGGCCACCTGCGGGTCACCACCTCGATCGATTTCGGCATCGAGGTGATGCCCGAGCTCGTCGCGAGCTTCCGGGCGCGCTACCCGCAGGTGACGATCGACCTCCTCATCACCGACACGCGCCTCGACCTCGCCGCCAACCGCATCGACCTCGCCTTGCGCCTCGGCAGCGGCGAGGGGCAGGATGGCGGCTACCGCGCCCCGGTGCTGGCGAACCTGATGATCGGGCTCTACGCCGCCCCGGCCTACCTCGCGTCGCGCGGCACGCCGACGACGCTCGACGACCTCGCGGGCCACGACCTGATCCTGTCGCGCGAGCGTCTCGGGTCGGCGCCGGTGCGGCTCTCCGACGGGCAGGGCCGCGAGGGCCACATCACGGCCCGTCCGGCGCTCCGCGCCACCGACTACGCCACCGTGCTGCGCCTGACCCGCGCCGGCGCCGGCATCGGCCACATCCCGAGCCTGGTGGCGGCCCGGGCCCTGAAGGACGGCGCCCTGGTGCCGGTGCTGCCCGACTGGGCGAGCCGGGGCGGCGTGCTCCGCGCCGTCAGCCTCGCCGGCCGCGAATTGCCGGCCCGGGTCCGGCTTTTTCGCGACCACGTCCGCCTCGGCCTCGCGGCGATGCGCGAGGACGCGTGACCCCGCGAGATCCGCGGCGCCCGACCGCCCGACGAAACCGGTTGACCGCGCCCCGCCGATTCCCTAGAGCGTTGGCCCACCGGAGACGTGGCCGAGCGGCTGAAGGCACTCGTTTGCTAAATGAGCAAGCCCCGAAAGGGGCTTCGAGGGTTCGAATCCCTCCGTCTCCGCCAATTCAGCATCGCGTCGCCTCAGGACCTTGAGACCTGGGTTCGGGATCGCTCGAGGCTCCGTCGGGCCGAGCGACAATCCCTTCAAAGGCACAGAAGTGGCCGCTCGGTTCACTCGGTCTCGATTTTCAAACGTCATTGAAGTCTGACGCAGCTCGGCGACAGCGCGCATTGCCGCGAGCGTCGATCCTTGCTCCATCCTCAAATCGGGCCGCCGATCACCGAACCCCGCCTGGGACGAGGGTTGTCGGATCATCGGGTTCCTGGCTGGCGGGCGCGTCCCGGACTCCGGTGATCCCTCGGAATGGAACCGCCGCCGGGCGGCGTGGATGCGCTCACCGCTCCCCCCGCCCCAGCCACATGCGCCGCAGGGTTCCGTCCCGCCGCACGACGTGGTGGTGCAGGGCCGCGCCGACATGCAGCGCCACGAGGGCGACGAGCGTGAAGGCCGCGACCTGATGCACCTTGAGGATCGCCTCGCCCACCGGCATGCCGCCCGAGACAGGAAGCGTCAGGGGTAGCGTACCATACAGCATCACCGGCGCGCAGCAGGCCGAGGTGCCGGCCCAGCCGAGGAGCGGCACCAGCACGATCAGGGCATAGAGCGCGAGGTGGGAGGCCCGGGCCGCCCGTCGCTGCCAGGCGGGCAGGCCGGCGACGAGGGGCGGGGCGCCACGGGCGGCGCGTACCAGGAGCCGGGCCAGCGCCAGCGCCAGCACCGTGAGCCCGAACGACTTGTGCCACTCGTAGAGCGCGTTCTTCAACGCGCCGTCCGGCAGGTTGGCCATGGCGAGCGCCATCGGCACCAGGACGAAGACCAGGGCGGCGACGAGCCAGTGCAGCGCCTTCTGGGACGGCGCGTAGGCGGTGCGGAGCGTCATGCGGCCTCACTCCCGGGGTGTATGGCTAACCTGGACAATCGCGAAAGGTTGATGGAGGGATCCGGGCAGAGCGGAGCCGGCCTCCCCACATGTCGCGTGGCAGCGAAGCTCGGCAACGAAGCCCGGCAACGAGCCGCGGCGGTGGTCTGGACGGCTCTGCCCCGGAGGCTCTCCGTCGCCATGGCGCTCGGGCCATCTCTGTCAGGGTCGATGATGTCGGTCACGATGAAGAGCAGAAGCACTCTAGATCCGGCCGCGGGCCGGGACCAGATCGATGTCGAGCGGGCGCTGGCGGAGATCCGCGCCGGCCGCCCCGTGGTCGTGCGGGGCCGTGAGTCCGTGCTCGTCCTCTCGGCGGAAGCCCTCGACGAGACCAACGCCGCGCTCCTGGCGCCGCTCGCGGGCACCGGCGCCCGCCTCGTCCTGCCGGCACCGCGCCTGCGCCGCCTCGGCGTCCCGGAGCGGACGGAGCCCGGCGCGGTCGCCCTTCCGCTGCTCGATCCCGCCCGGATCGAGACCCTGGCGTTGCGCCTCGACGGGCGAATCGACGCGCCGGTGGCGCCCGCCTCGCCCGGCGACGAGGCGGCGCTCGCCCTCATGGCGCTCGCCCAGGTTCTGCCGGCGGTGCTGGCGATCCCGGGCGAGGCGGCGCCTCCCGGCACCCTCTCGGTCGCGGCCGAGGCGGTGGCCCGCTATCCCGGCCGGCAGGCCGCGGGGCTGCGGGAGGTGAGCCGGGCCCCGGTGCCCCTCGCCGGCGCCCCGGACAGCCAGTTCGTGGTCTTCCGCGGCGGAGAGGGTCTTCGCGATCAGGTCGCGGTGGTGATCGGCAAGCCGGACCTGTCCGAGCCGGTGGCGGTGCGGCTGCATTCGGCCTGCCTCACCGGCGACCTGTTCGGCTCGCTCAAATGCGATTGCGGCGACCAGCTGCGCGGCACCGCCGGCTGGATGGCGCAGCACGGCGGCGGCATCGTGCTCTATCTCGATCAGGAGGGCCGCGGGAACGGGCTCGCCAACAAGATCCGCGCCTACGACCTCCAGGCCCGCGGGCTCGACACCTACGAGGCCGACGAGGCCCTCGGCTTCGGCCTCGACCAGCGCCGGTTCGACTTCGCCGCGGCGATGCTGACGGCGCTCGGCGTGAGCCGGGTGCGCCTCGTCAGCAACAACCCCGAGAAGGCCGCGAGCCTGGAGGCGGCCGGGCTGACCGTGGTCGAGACGCAGCGGGCGCTCGGCCGGGTCACGCCGGAGAACATCCGTTACCTGACGGCCAAGCGAGACCGGGCCGGCCACGCCCTCGACCTCGACGCCTTCGTGTGCAGCGAGGCGTGAATGCGGCCGCAAAATCGATGTAAGCACCTGGCTGCGGTGGCCCTGCGTCACGTTCGCTGGTAGCTAAGGCGCCGGTTGGGCCGGCCTCGCCGGCCGCGACGGACGATCGATACGGGAGATCGAGCGATGAAGGGTGACGCCAAGGTCGTCGAATACCTCAACCGCGGCTTGCGCAGCGAGCTGACTGCGGTGAGCCAGTACTGGCTCCACTTCCGGATGCTGAACGACTGGGGCTATGTCGACCTCGCCAAGTTCTGGCGCAAGGAGTCGATCGAGGAGATGAACCACGCCGATCGCTTCGTCGATCGGATCCTGTTCCTCGAGGGCTTCCCGAACCTGCAGGAGCTCGACCCGCTGCGGATCGGGCAGAACGTGCAGGAGATCATCGAGTGCGACCTCGCCGCCGAGGTCGAGGCCCGCAGCCTCTACCTCGAGGCCGCGAAGTACTGCGACTCGATCAACGACCGCGTCTCCAAGCAGCTGTTCGAGGCTCTCGCCGCCGACGAGGAAGGCCATATCGACTTCCTGGAAACCCAGCTCGAGCTGATCCGCCAGGTCGGCCTGCCGCTCTACGCCCAGCGCCACATCGGCGGCCTCGAGAAGATCGAGCCCGAGGCGATGTAAGTCGCGGGCGGTCCCGGGACGATTCCGTCCCGGCGGGACCGTCGCGACGTCGTCCGGGGCCGCACCAGCGGAGCCCGGACGACGCGCGCCACGTCGGGCGGGATCGCCTCACGCCGCCACGTCTTCCTTCAGGTCCTTCAGCGTGCAGGCCGCCCCGCAGGTGGTGGTGCAGGCCGCATGCGCGTCGGCGAGCGCCCGGTCGAGGATGCCCCGGATCGTGCGGGCGCAGCGGCCGCATTTCGGGCTGCAACCGAGGCAGGCATAGACCTGGGCCGGCGTGCGCGGGCAGCCGGGGCCGGGATTGAGGCAGGCGCGCACCTGGCCATCGGAGAGCACGTTGCAGGAACAGACGATCATGCTGTGACGGGGCACCCGATCCGTGGAACGCCGAGGGACGAACTCCCGCCGACGGCTCGCAGATTAGAACTTTTGAAAACTACAACATAATCAACAAGTTACCGCGCATCCTGCAGTTTCGCAACGGTCGTGGCCCGGTCATCGCGCCGCAGGCGGGCCCGTGCGGCACCCTGCAACGGGGGGCCCGGAAACCCGCACGCCCCGTTGTCGGTTGCCTGCGGGACGCCGCGCGTCTATCGCGGCCATTCCGCAAGGTCCGGATGAGGGACGCGAGGCCGCGACTTCCGACATGAGCAGTCACGACGACAGCGGGGCGACCGAGACGGCCGGGCGGGACATGCAGGCCGGCCCGCCCCCCATGCCGGACCTCGCCGACACCGCCCGCCTCGCCCGGATGGTCTGCGGCACCGCCTTCGCGATGGTCCTGATGCCCGGTGCGCCGGCCTGCGGCCCGGTGCCGCCCGGGCTCGCCCCGGACGAGGCGGAAGCCCTCGCCGCCCTCGCCGGCCGCGAGCCGGTCATCGTCCCCGATCTCTCCCGCGACCCGCGCACCGCGGGGCTGTCAGCGGTCTGCGGTCCCGCCGCCCTGCGCTTCCAGGCCGGCCTCGTGCTGGCCGGCACGGACGGCCGTCTCCTCGGCACCTTGTGCGTGCTCGATCCCGCGGCGCGTCCCGACGGCCTGTCGGACGACGCGGCGGCGGCCCTCGCCGCGATCGGCCGGCAGGCGGCGCGGGAGATCGGCCTCGTCGCGGCCCTCCGCGCGGCGCGGGCCGACCGCGACGACCTGCGCAGCATCACCGAGGCCGCCCCCGCCCTGATCGCCGCCCTCGACCGCGACGAGGTCTGCCGCTTCGCCAACGGCAATTTCGCCCGGTGGTTCGGCCGGGCGCCGGCCGAGACCGTCGGGCGGTCCCTGCGCGAGATCGTGGGCGAGGCGGCCTACGCGGCGCGCCGGCCCTTCCTCGCCCGGGCCTTCGCGGGCGAGACGGTGTCGTTCGAGGCGGCCCATCCGCGCGCCGACGGGCGCCACGCCCTGGTGCGCTACGTGCCCCGTCGCGGACCCGACGGCGACATCGCCGACCTGCAGCTGCTGGGCGTCGACATCACCGCCGAGACGGACGCCCGGGCGGCGCTGGCCGACAGCGCCCTGAAGTTCCGGGCGATCGCCGAATCGATGCCCCAGATGGTGTGGTCGACCCTGCCGGACGGCTACCACGATTACTACAATCCGCGCTGGTACGAGTTCACCGGCATGCCCGAGGGTTCGACCGACGGCGAGGGCTGGAACGCGATCTTCCACCCCGCCGAGCAGCCGGAGGCCTGGCGGCGCTGGCGCCACTCGCTCGCCACCGGCGAGCCCTACGAGATCGAGTACCGCCTGCGCCGGCACGACGGGATCTATCGCTGGGTGCTCGGCCGCGCGATGCCGATCCGCGACCCCGCCACTGGGGCGATCGAGCGCTGGTTCGGCACCTGCACGGACATCGACGACCAGGTTCGGGCCCGGGAGACGCTGGCGCAGCGCCGCGAGGCGCTGGAGACGGAGATCGCCGAGCGCACCGCGGCGCTCGCCGAGGCCAATGCCCGCCTGACCGCCGAGATCGAGGAGCGCGCCCGAATCGAGGAGGCCCTGCGCCAGTCGCAGAAGATGGAGGCGGTGGGCCAGCTGACGGGCGGGATCGCCCACGACTTCAACAACCTGCTCACCGGCATCGTCGGCTCCCTCGACCTGATGCAGACCCGCATCAACGAGGGCCGAACGCAGAACCTGACGCGCTATGCCGGCCTCGCCATGGCCTCGGCCCAGCGTGCCGCGGCGCTGACCCACCGCCTGCTGGCTTTCGCGCGGCGCCAGCCTCTCGCGGCGCAGGCGGTCGACGCCAACCGGCTGGTCAGCGCGATGGACGAGCTCCTGCGCCGCACGCTGGGCGAGCGGGTGCGGCTCGAGGTGGTGGTGGCCGGTGGCCTGTGGCTGACGCTCTGCGACCCCAACCAGCTCGAGAACGCGATCCTCAACCTCGCCATCAACGCCCGCGACGCGATGCCCGACGGCGGGCAGCTCACCATCGAGACCGCCAACGCCCATCTCGACGACGCCTACGTGGCGAGCGAGATCGGGGTTCGGGCCGGCCAGTACGTGTGCGTCTGCGTCAGCGATACCGGCACCGGCATGCCGCCCGACGTGATCGCCCGGGCCTTCGACCCGTTCTTCACGACCAAGCCCATGGGTGAGGGGACGGGCCTCGGCCTGTCGATGATCTACGGCTTCACCAAGCAATCCGAGGGGCACGTGCGGATCTACTCGGAGGTCGGCCAGGGTACGACGGTCAAGCTCTACCTGCCGCGCCATCTCGGTCGGGCGGCGGACGAGCCCGCGCCGAGCGCGGGCCTGCCGGTGCCGCGGGCCGAGCACGGCGAGACGGTCTTGGTGGTGGAGGACGACGCGACCGTCCGGACGCTCATCGGCGAGACCCTGACCGATCTCGGCTACCGGGTGATCGAGGCGCCGGACGGGCAGACCGGCCTGCGCATCCTCGAGGCGCCGGGCCGGATCGACCTCGTCGTCACCGATGTCGGCTTGCCGGGCCTGAACGGCCGCCGGATGGTCGACGAGGCGCTGGCGGCGCGTCCCCGCCTGCGGGTCCTGTTCATCACCGGCTACGCCGAGAACGCCGCCTTCGGCAACGGCCACCTGGCGCCCGGGATGCGGATGATCACCAAGCCCTTCGCGATCGACGCCTTCGCCACCAAGGTCCGGGCGATGATCGAGCCGGGCCCGCGGTGAAACCCGGTCCCTGCCCCCCACCCGCGATCACCGTGGTCGAGCGTGGGGGTGCGCCCCCGGGAAAGCCGGCACGGCGAGGCTATCTCCGGGCGCTCGCCTTGGGGTAAGGTCCGCCCGCGACCGGAGGGCATCCCGCCCTCCGCCGATCGCGCCTTCCCCTCTCACGGATCGCCCCGTGCCGCAGCCGCCGCTCCGCGTCTTCCTGGCTCTCGGTCTCGGGTTCGTGGGCCTGGCGGCGACCCTGGTGCTCGCCCTGGTGGCGTCCCGGGTCGCGAGCGAACGGCTCGAGGCGCGCATCGAGGCCGAGCTCGCCGACCTCGCCGGGACCATGGCCGGCCGGCTCGACCGCGGCCTGTTCGAGCGCTGGCGGGACATCGTGATCCTGGCCGAGAACGACACCATCCGCGATCCCGCCGCCCCGGTCGAGCGCAAGCGCCGGGTCCTCTGGCGGGCGCAGGAGACCTATCCCGACTACGCCATCATCGGGCTGATCGGCGTCGACGGCCGGATCGCGGCGACGAGCACCGGCGCCCTCGAAGGGGCCGAGGTCGGGCACCGCGACTACTTCACGAAGGGCCGGCACAGCCCCTTCGTGGGCGACGTGCACGATGTCGTGCTGCTGGCCCAGCTCGAGCCGGGCCGCGACCCGGCCGACCCGCCGCGGGTGCTCGACATCGCCGCTCCGGTGCGGGACGATCTCGGGCGCCTCGTCGGCGTGGTGTCGGGCCACCTCGACTGGGCCTGGGCGCGGGCCGCCGAGGCCTCCCTGCGCGAGACCGCCGGCACCCCGCGCGACCTCACCGTCCTGGTGCTCGCCCGCGACGGCACGGTGCTGCTCGGTCCCGATGCGCTGCGCCGCACCCGCCTGCCGGCCGACCTGCCGAGCGTCGCCGGCGCCCGGGACGGGCGTTCCGGCACCGAGGCCGAGACCTGGCCGGACGGCCGGCGCTACCTCACCGGATTCCGGCAGACCCGGGGCTACCGCGACTTCCCGGGCCTGGGCTGGACCGTGCTGGTGCGCCAGGATGCCGGCACCGCCTTCGCGTCGGTGGCCGACCTGCGCCGGCAGATCCTGCTGTGGGGCCTCGTCGTCGCGACGGTGGCGGCGGGCATCGGCTGGTTCGCCGCCGGATTGCTGGCCCGGCCCCTGCGGCGGCTGGCCATCGCGGCCTCCGCCCTCGGCCGGGGCGAGACGGCGACGGTGCCGGGCTCGGCCGTGCGGGAGGCGCAGGCGATCAGTCACGCGCTCACGGCCGCCGCCCGGGCCCTCGCCCGGCAGGAGGACGAGCGCCGGGCCGCGGCCGCGCGCCAGCGCCTGCTGATCCACGAGCTGAACCACCGGGTGAAGAACACGCTCGCCACCGTGCAGTCGATGGCGCGCCAGACCGCCCGCAGCGCCGCCTCGCTCGCCGACTTCACCGGCAGCTTCGAGGCCCGGCTGCTGGCGATGTCCCAGACCCACAACGTGCTCACCGCCAACCACTGGGAGGGGGCGGGCCTGTCGGGCATCCTGTCGGCGGAACTCGAACCCTATGCCGGCGGACGGCCCGACCGCATCCGGCTGGAGGGACCGCCGGTCTCCCTCACCCCGGCGGTGGCCCTGCCGCTCGGCATGGCGATCCACGAACTCGCCACCAACGCGGCGAAGTACGGCGCCCTCTCGGCCGAGGCCGGCCAAGTCGCGGTGGACTGGATGCTGGAGGGGCGGCCGGGGACCGGAACGCTCTCCCTGCGCTGGCGCGAGAGCGGCGGTCCTCCGGTGGTGCCGCCGGCCCGGACCGGCTTCGGGACCCGGCTGATCCGGGCGAGCCTGGAGCGGGAACTCGCCGGCGAGGTGGAACTCGACTTCGCGGGAGGGGGCCTCGTGTGCCGGATCGCGGTGCCGCTCGCCGCCCGCGCCGAGGAGCTGGCGCGGACGGACGCGGCGGCGTGAGCGCGCGACGGGGGCGGTGCGGTCACCGCCCGTAGGGGTAGCAGCGGCTGCGCTCCAACGGGATGCCGAGATGCGCGCCGAGGCCGCGGATCGCCTCGCCGTGCTCGATGTAGGGATCGCCGTTGCCGACCCCGACCACGATCGGGCAACCCGCGCCCTCCGGCACCATCGCGGTGGCGAGCCCGTTGCCCTCGGCGTCGCGCAGGGTGAAGAAGCGCGGCATCGCCTTCGCCAGATGCGCCTTGAGGCCGATTTGCTGCTCGATGAAGGGACCGGCGGGCGGCACGTAGGAGGCTTCGGCGCGGCCCTGGGCCTGGCGGAAATGTTTTTCCACGGCGTGGCCCATCAGGGCCGATTCCCGGATCGCCTCCGCCTCGGTCTCGATGCGGAACCAGGTTTTTCCGCCGTGAACGTCGCAGACGTAGTCCATCGCTCACCTCGACGGCTTGCCGGGCCTCGTGCCCTGGCTCCCTCCAGTGTGGGGTCGGACGGGGCCGTTTTGAAGCGCGGGTGCGGCGCCGGGTCTCGGGGTTGCGCCCTCAGGCTCGGGCGGGGGACGCGTCCAGAAGGGCCGCGCGGCCCTGCGGGGTGAGGCACCAGGCCGCTGCGACGCCGCCGGGCCGCGAACCGGGCTGCTCGCCCAGGAAGAGAAGGTCGCCGTCGTTCTCCAGGGCGCAGAGCCGGCTGTGGTCGCCGGGCCAGGCCCGGTCGGGGGCGCGCTCGAGCGTGATGCGGCCCTCCGTGCCGAGGGCGGCGCGGCTGAGGAGGCGGCGGCGGTGATCGATCATCGCGTCGGATCCTTGATCGGAGACCGGTGGCCGGCGGTGAACCCGCCGCAGGAGCGGGGCAGCGCGGGACACGGCCGATGGGACGCGGGCCCCCAGGGCCTCGCATCACGGAAAGGGTCGTCGCCCGGGTTCGCGGCATCCCTCGCGGTGCGCGGTCGGGCAGCGGAACGTGCCGCCTCCGAGGCGGCAGCGGGGCGGCCCGGCCGGCCGCGGCGGGTCACGCCGTGCGTGCCGGTACGGTCAAGCTTAACAGCCGAGCCTCCGGATGCAACCCGCAGGGTTTCGTGGCCGCGTCGGACCCGCTCCTGTCGAGGCCGAAGCCGGTCGCGCCGGGATGCGGCTCCCGGTCCTGCGATCAACCCTGGCCCGAGAGGAGGCGCGCGGCCTGCTCCCAGCCCCCGAGAAGGTCGGCACCCGCGCAGGCGAGACCGAAAGCCAGCAGGGCGAGGGCGAGAGTGACGTGGCCGACCGCTTGGAGAGGGCGCCAGCCGTAACGGCGGAGCTGTGAGTACATGGTCGAATCACTGGGTCGCAATGGTTAACAAATCGTTACCATCGAGGCCGCCGATGGCGCCGGCCTGCGCGGCGCCGGATGCCCTCACCACGGACATCAGGAACGACGCAGTCCTTGTGCGGGAGGTGGTCCTGCCGTGACAGTCATCGGGCAGTCGGCAAGCGGGTTCGTCCAGCCGATCACGGGTACGCGGGACGTGGGCCCAGGGGAAAGACCGGATTGGGCCGCCGGCACTGTTCGTCGGGGATGCCGTTTGTTAAGCTCCTTTGAGGCATGTTGCTCGCATCGTCGGCGCCACAGCAGGACATCATGCACCGTGCGTTCGTCTGCCTGACGGCGGAGCACACCGCCTGGGCCATTCCCCTGGCGGCGCTGGTCTGCTGGTTCTCGTGCCGCACGGCCCTGCACCTGCTGGAGCAGGCGCGCGTCGAGCACGGCGCGCGTGCGCTCGGCTGGCTCGTCGGGGCGGCCTTCTCGGCCGGTGCCGGGATCTGGAGCACGCATTTCATCGCCATGCTCGGCTACGATCCCGGCATGGGCATCAGCTACGACCCGGCGGTCACGCTCGCCTCGCTGCTCCTCAGCGTCGCGAGCGCATTGCTGGCCTTCGCCCTCCTGTGGCGCTCCCGTGGCCCGCTCCGCTGCGCCGCCGCCGGCGCGATCCTCGGCCTCGGGATCGCCGCGATGCACTTCACCGGCATGCGGGGCGTGCGGGTCGAGGGCAGCTTCGTCTGGGACCCGATCCTGGCCGGGGTCGCAGTCGCGACCGGGCTCGCCCTGACCTGCGGCGCCCTCCTGGCGCTGCCGCGCAGGCCGGAAGGCGGGCGCCTCGCCCCCGCGGGGATCCTGCTCGCCCTCGGGATCGTAGCGCTGCACGTCGTCGCCATGGCGGCGTTGCGGGTCGTCCCGGATCCCCAGGCCGGCCCGGTCGTCGACAGCCTGCCTCATGCCGGGCTCGCCGCCGGCATCGCCGTCGTCACCCTCGCGGTGCTCGCCTGTGGCACCCTGGCGCTGGCGGCCGATCGCCTGCGCCAGGTGAACCGCGTGCTGAGCGCCCAGGCGGCGGCCTTCGTCGCGAGCGAGGAGCGCATGCGGGCGCTCACGGACACGCTGCCCCAGATGGTCTGGGTCTTTCCCCCGGACGGCTACACCGTCTACACCAACCGGCGCTTCCAGGCGCTGTTCGGCTCCGGCGTCTCCTCCCGCCAGCAGCGCTTCGCCACCCACCACCCGGACGGCCGGGACGCCATCGCCGCGGCATGGCAGGTCGCGGAGGCCGAGGCGCGCACCTTCGAGACCGAGGCGCGGCTGAAGGACCTGTCCGGCGACTACCGCTGGTACAAGATCGTCATGGTACCGGTCGTGCACGGGGGCACGGTGGTCGAATGGATCGGCACCGCCCTCGACATCGACGACATGGTCCTCGCCCACGAGGCGCTGCGGGAGAGCGAGGAGCGCCTGGCGCTGGCGCTCGACGCGGGCAGCGACGGCCTGTGCGACTACGATCTGCGCACCGGCGACGCCTGGATCTCCGACCGCTGGTGGCAGCTGCTCGGCTACGCCCCGGGCGAGATGATCGCCGATACCCGCACGTGGCAGTCGCTGCTCCATCCCGACGACCGCGGAGCCGTGGTCGCGCTGCTCAAGAGGCACCTCGCCGGCGAGATCCCGGTCTTCGAATGCGAGCACCGGCTGCAGCGCAAGGACGGCGGCTGGGGCTGGTTCCTCACCCGCGCGAAGGTCGTCTCGCGCGATGCGAGCGGGCAGGCGCTGCGAATCGTGGGCACCCACGGCGATATCGGGGTGCGCAAGGAGGCCGAGGGCCGGATCGCCCACATGGCGGCCCACGACGCGCTCACCGACCTGCCGAACCGCACCCTGTTTCGCGAGCGGCTGGGCCAGCGCCTGGCCGAGATCGCCGAAGGGGGCGGGTCCTGCGCGGTCCTGTGCCTCGACCTTGACTGCTTCAAGGAGGTCAACGACGCCCTCGGCCACCTGACGGGCGACGCGCTCCTGCGCGCGGTGGCCGCGCGGCTCGGCGCCGGGCTGGAGGCCGGCGACACGGCGGCGCGGCTCGGCGGCGACGAGTTCGCGGTGCTCGTGGCTTCCGTGGACGGCCCCGGCGGCGCGATGGCGCGGGCGCAGGCGCTGATCCGGGAGATCGGGCGGCCCGTGGCGGTCGGCGATCAATCGGTCGAGGTCGGCGCGAGCATCGGCATCGCTGTCGCTCCCCCGCACGGAACCGACGAGGAGACGATCCTGCGGCGCGCCGACCTCGCCCTCTACAAGGCGAAGGCGGAGGGACGGAACACCGCCCGGGCCTTCGAGCCGGCGATGGATGCCGCCCTCGCCGAGCGGCGCCTCCTGGAAGGCGACCTGCGCCACGCCCTCGCCCGGGACGAGCTGATGCTGCATTACCAGCCCCAGGTGCGCTCCGCCTGCGGCCGGCTCGTCGGGTTCGAGGCCCTGGTGCGCTGGCGGCACCCGACGCGGGGGCTCGTGCCGCCCTGCGCGTTCATTCCGCTCGCCGAGGAGACGGGCCTGATCGTGCCGCTCGGCGAATGGGTGCTGCGGGCGGCCTGCCGCGAGGCGGCGGGCTGGGCGCATCCGCTCAAGATCGCCGTCAACCTGTCGCCGCGCCAGTTCCAGCAGGCCGATCTGCCCGAGCGCGTGCGGACGATCCTCGCCGAGACCGGCCTGCCGCCCGACCGGCTCGAGATCGAGATCACCGAGACGGTCATCATCAACGACATGGCGCGGGCGCTCTCCGTCCTGCGGCGGCTGAAGGCGCTCGGCCTGCGCATCGCCATGGACGATTTCGGCACCGGCTACTCGTCGCTGGCGACGCTGCAGGCCTTCCCGTTCGACAAGATCAAGATCGACCGCTCCTTCGTCAGCCAGCTCGAGCAGCGTCCCTCCGCCGCCGTGATCGTGCGGGCGGTGCTGGGACTCGGCCGCAGCCTCGGCATCGGGGTCGTGGCCGAGGGCGTCGAGACCGACGGGCAGATGCGCTTCCTCGCCGAGGAGGGGTGCGAGGAGATGCAGGGCTACCTGTTCGGCAAGCCCCAGCCGGTCGATCAGCTCGCCGGCCTGATCGCCCGGGACGCGGCCTGGATGCGGGATGCCGGCGAGAACCGCATGATGGCGGCGGGGATCTGAGGCATGCGACCGGGCTCCGGTGCCCCCCGGAGCCCGGAGCGGATCTCGGGCCTCGCCGGCGCCACGGGACGGGCGGATGCTATCGGGAGGGTCGGGAGAGGGATGGTGCCGCTGGGGAGGATTGAACTCCCGACCTCGTCATTACCAATGACGCGCTCTACCACTGAGCTACAACGGCGCGCCGGTGCCGGGCTGCCCTCCCGATCGGGAGCGGACAGACGTCAGACACACCGAGCGAAATCTTGGACTCTCACGGTGAAGGATGGTGCCGCTGGGGAGGATTGAACTCCCGACCTCGTCATTACCAATGACGCGCTCTACCACTGAGCTACAACGGCCCGTCGGCGCCACGATAACCTGACCGCGACCGTTGGGCCGGGCAGTTCGTCGCTGTGCGCCGAAGACGAGCGGGGGATAGCGGATCGCCCGGCGCATTGCAACAGGCCCGGGCCCAGGAATCGCGGCCCCGTCGGTCGGCGGCGCGTCGGCCGGCCCCCGCTCCCTGGCCCGTCCCTTGCTTTGCTCCCGCCCCAAGGGGAGAGCGCCAAGGGACGGGGCATGGATGTCGAACTGATCAGCCTGACCAAGCGCTACGGCGACACCGTAGCCGTGGATGGGATCAACCTGAAGATCCGCTCGGGTTCGTATTGCTGCCTGCTCGGGCCGTCCGGCTGCGGCAAGACCACGACGCTCCGGATGATCGCCGGGCACGAGACCGTCTCGTCGGGCGACGTGGTGATCGGCCCCAAGGCGGTCGGCGACCTGCCGCCGGCCCAGCGCGGCACCGCGATGATGTTCCAGAGCTACGCGCTGTTTCCCCACCTCACCTGCCGCGACAACGTCGCCTTCGGGCTCAAGATGCGGGGCGTCGCCAAGGCCGAGCGGATCAAGCGCGCCGACGCCATGCTGGCGCTGGTGCAGATGGACCACCTCGCCGGGCGCCTGCCGGCGCAGCTCTCCGGCGGGCAGCAGCAGCGCGTGGCGCTCGCCCGCGCCCTCGTCACAGGGCCGAAGGTGCTGCTCCTCGACGAGCCGCTCTCGGCCCTCGATCCGTTCCTGCGGGTGCGGATGCGGACCGAGCTGAAGCGGCTGCAAGGCGAGCTCGGCATCACCTTCGTGCACGTCACCCACAGCCAGGAGGAGGCGATGGCGCTGTCCGACCTCGTCGTGGTGATGAATGGCGGCCGCATCGAGCAGGCGGCCGATCCCCGCACGGTGTTCGAGCGCCCGGCCACCGCCTTCGTCGCCCGCTTCATCGGCGGCCACAACGTCATCGCGCTCCCCGACCGGCGCATCGCCGTGCGGGCCGACCGGATGCGGCTCGGGCCGGAGGCCGGCCCCGAGGGTCTCAGCGCCCGGGTCGTCGCGGTCGAGTACCAGGGCAGCACCGTCCATGTGAGCCTCGACGCGCCGGACCTCGCGGCCGAAGCCGGCTCGGCCCTCACCGCGATCCTCAGCGACCACGCCTTCGCCACCCATCCCCTCGCCCTCGGAGACAACGTGCGGGTGGGCTGGCCGGCCGGCGAGGCCCACCGCCTCGACGCCTGACGACGACTTCGAAAAGGGAGACTTTCGCCATGACCGAGACGAAGACACCCCGCCTGTCGCGCCGCACGCTGCTGCAAGGGGCCGGCGCCGCGGCCGGCCTCGCCGCCGGCTCCGGCGTCATCACGGGCTTTCCGGCGATCATCGCCGCCGAGCCGGTGACCCTGCGCTATCTCGGCACCGCCGTGAACCAGAGCGGCGACATCGCCCGCAAGGTGAAGGAAGATCTCGGCATCACGATCGAGTACATCCCGGTCGTGACCGACGAGGTCTCGAAGCGCGTCGTCACTCAGCCGAATTCCTTCGACATCGTCGATTCCGAATATTTCAGCCTCAAGAAGCTGATGCCGTCGGGCAACCTCGTCGGCATGGATGCGCGCCGGATCAAGAACGCCGACAAGATCACCCCGGTCTTCACCAAGGGCGAGGTCGGGGGCAAGAAGATCGGCGACCAGGGCACGGCGCCCAAGAAGGTGTTCTACCTCGAGGGCCAGAACTCCACGAAATTCGCCGCCTCGCCGACCGAGTGGATCACCCTGATCCCGACCACCTACAACGCCGACACGCTCGGCATCCGGCCCGACCTGATCAAGCGCCCGATCACCTCGTGGAAGGAGCTCCTGAACCCCGAATTCAAGGGCAAGGCCTCGATCCTCAACATCCCGTCGATCGGCATCATGGACGCCGCGATGGTGGTCGAGGCGACCGGCGACTACACCTATCCCGACAAGGGCAACATGACGAAGGCCGAGATCGACCGCACCATGAAGGTGCTGATCGAGGCCAAGCGCGCCGGGCAGTTCCGCGCCTTCTGGCAGGATTTCAACGAATCCGTGAACCTGATGGCGTCGGGCGAGACGGTGATCCAGTCGATGTGGTCGCCCGCCGTCACCAAGGTGCGCTCGCAGGGCGTCGCCTGCACCTACCAGCCGCTGAAAGAAGGCTACCGCGCCTGGGCCACCGGCTTCGGCCTGCCCAAAACCCTGAGCGGCAAGAAGCTCGATGCTGCCTATGATTTCATCAATTGGTTCCTGTCGGGCTGGGCCGGTGCCTATTTGAATCGCCAGGGCTACTATTCGGCGGTGCTGGAAACGGCAAAGGCCAACATGGAGCCCTACGAATGGGCATTCTGGATGGAGGGCAAGCCGGCCGAGAAGGACATCAAGGCCCCGGACGGCACCATCATGGAGAAGGCCGGCGCGGTGCGTGACGGCGGTTCGTTCGAGCAGCGGATGGGCGCCGTCGCCTGCTGGAACTCGGTGATGGACGAGAACACCTACATGGTGCGCAAGTGGAACGAGTTCATCGCCGCATGAGCACGGCCGCGGCTCCAGCCCTCCCGGAGGCGGCAACCGCCGCCTCCACCCCCACGGGCCTCGCCGCGGCGACGCGGCGCCAGCGCCGGCTGGCCTACTGGCAGGCGATGCCGCTCGGGCTCGTGTTCCTGGTGTTCTTCCTGGTGCCGCTGGCGCTGACCCTGATCGTCAGCTTCTGGGAGTACAACGAGTACGAGATCATCCCGGCCTTCACGCTCCAGAACTACGCCGACGTGTTCGAGGGCTGCCTGTCGGGGGGCGACCTCTGCACCACCTTCCGGACCTACCTGTCGACGCTGAAGTTCTGCCTGCTCGGCTGGGCCGCGACGCTGACCATCGGCTTCACGGTGGCGTATTTCGTCGCCTTCCACGTCCGCTCGACGGCGATGCAGACGGTGCTGTTTCTCATCTGCACCATCCCGTTCTGGACCTCGAACGTGATCCGGATGATCGCCTGGGTGCCGCTGCTCGGCCGCAACGGGCTCGTCAACGACACGCTGATGGGTCTCGGCCTGATCCGCACCCCGATCGAGGGGCTGCTCTATTCCGACTTCTCGGTGGTGCTGGCCTTCATCCACCTCGATACGGTGTTCATGATCGTGCCGATCTTCAACTCGATGATGCGGATCGACCGGTCGCTGATCGAGGCGGCGACGGATGCCGGCGCCACGGCCTGGCAGACCCTATGGAACGTCATCGTGCCGCTCTGCAAGCCGGGCATCGCCATCGGGTCGATCTTCGTGCTGACGCTCATCATGGGCGACTTCGTCACGGTCGGCGTCATGGGCGGCCAGCAGATCGCCTCCGTCGGCAAGGTGATCCAGGTGCAGATGGCCTACCTGCAATTCCCCGCCGCCGCCGCCAACGCCGTGGTGCTGCTCGGCGCCGTGATGGTGCTGATCGGCGCGCTCACCCGCCTGATCGACCTGCGCCGGGAGCTTTGAGAGACATGCGCCGCGACGGGCCCCGCCCCTTCTCGTTCTACGTGCTCGCCGCCTTCTTCGGGCTGTTCGTGCTCTTCCTCTACGGGCCGACCCTGACGATCCTGGCGCTCAGCTTCCAGGGGCCGCAGGGCGGCCTCACCTTCCCGATGAACGGGGTCTCGACCTTCTGGTTTTCGCGCCTCTGGGCCGGGCTCGGCGTGGTCGACATCTGGGCGGCGTTCCGGCGCTCGCTGGCGCTCGGCCTCGTGGTGATGGGGCTCACCGTCACCATCGCGTTCTTCGCAGGATTGGCCTTCCGCAAGGGGTTCTTCGGCCAGACGCCGCTCTTCTACGTCGCGGTGGCGAGCCTGATCGTGCCCTCGATCGTGGTGTCGCTCGGCATCGGCCTCGAATTCCGGCTGATCGACGAAGGCATCAAGGCGCTCGCGGCGCGGACCGGCTGGGGCGTCCTCCAGGACCACGGCACCGTGATGGGGCTGTTCACCTCGGCCTTGGGCGCCCACCTGACCTGGACCCTGCCCTTCGGCCTCCTCATCATGTTCGCGGTGTTCAACCGCTTCAACCCGGCCTACGAGGAGGCCGCCCGCGACCTCGGCGCCACCGGCACGCAATCGCTCCGCCACGTCGTGGTGCCGATCATCCTGCCGTCCCTCGTCGGCGTCGCCTTGTTCGGCTTCACCCTGTCCTGGGACGAGCTCGCCCGCACCAGCCAGGCGATCGGCGGGCGCAACACCCTGCCGCTGGAGCTGCAGGGCCTGACCACCACGGTGACGACGCCGGAGATCTACGCGCTCGGCACCGTGACGACCGGCGTCTCGCTCCTCGTCATCGGGCTCGCCTTCGGCAGCTTCCTGGGGATCCAGCGGCGGCGGGCACGGCGGGTGACCCTGCCGGGGTCCTGAGCCGCCCCTCAATCGGTCGTGCGCACCACCCAGGTCGCCCGGCGGATGCCGTCCGCCGCACCGAGCTTCGCGATCACCGCCTCGATCTCTTCCGGCTCGATCGCGGTGCTGACGAGGGTCGCCACCACCTCGACGTCGTCGTCGCCGCGCTCCTCGACGTCGACCTCGCTCACCGGGTAATGGGCCGCCTCCAGGCGCTCGACCAGAAGGTCGCGCACCTCGGAGAGGCGGCCGGTGTCGGTGGTGGCGCGCACCTCGTAGGTGGCTTCCGTATCGCGCTCGTCGATCGGGATGCGGTTGATGGCGTTGACGAGGGGCCGCAGCAGGGTGTTGCCGGCGAGCACCGCCACGGTGACGAGGGCGGCCTCCGCGGCGAGGTCGACGCCCGACAGCGCTCCGACCGCCGCCGAGCACCAGAGCGTCGCCGCGGTGTTGAGCCCGCGGACGTTCATGCCCTCCTTCATGATCACGCCGGCGCCCAGGAAGCCGACGCCCGAGACCACGTAGGCGACGATGCGGATCGCCCCGTCGGCGTGCCCGATGCGCATGCCGAGATCGGTGAAGGCCGCGGCGCCCACCGCCACCAGGACGTTGGTGCGCAGGCCCGCGGTGCGCTGCCGGTACTGCCGCTCCGCCCCGATCAGGGTGCCGAGCACGAAGGCGCAGAACAGGCTCAAGACGGAGTTGAGAAATTCGCCGGCCTGGAAGGCCTGGATGATCGCCATCGCGTCCGTGCCGCTCGTCGGGGGGCCGCGGGCGCGCCCGCGGGAAAGCCTGCCGCTATAGCGGGGCCGTGTGACGGCCCGATAGCGAAGCCGTCAGGGCGCGCGGCCGGCCGGGCCCTTGGAGCCCTGTCCCTTGCCCGCAGGCCCCTTGGTGGCCGTGTCCTTGGCCACCGTCTCCTTGTCGGAGGAGCCCTTGGCGGTCGCGCCCTTGGCCGGCACGCCCTTCTCCACCGCGCCCTTCTCGGCCGAGTGCTTGTCGCGAGCGCCGTTGCCCGGCGAATCCTTGGCCGAAGCGTCCTTGCCCGAAGCGACCTTGACCTGGGAGCGCTTGTGGGCGGCGGCCTTGACCTTCGCCTTCGCCTTCGCGCCGTCGGCCCCGGCCGCCCGGATCAGGGCGGCGAGCCCGGCCTCGGTGACCGCCTCGGCCGCCTCCGGCACGCTGAACCAGCGGCATTCGCGCTCGTGCTGCTCGGGCCAGGTCTTGAGCTGCTTGCGCACCTCCAGGCGAAACACCTGGACCTGGCACAGCACCGTGTCCCGGCTCTTCAGGCGCTTCTGGTAGAAATAGCTGCCGAGCGCCCGCCGGCCGACCCGGCCGATCAGGCCCGCCTCCTCGTAGGCCTCGCGGGCGGCGGCCTCGTAGTTCTTCAGGCCCTTCATCGGCCAGCCTTTCGGCACCACCCAGCGGCGGGTCTCGCGGGAGGTGATGAGCATGACCTGCAGCTCCCCGTCGGCGCGGGTGCGCAGCGGCAGCACGCCGACCTGGCGGCGCGGCTCTCCGTTGCGCTCCGACCAGCCGGTCAGGGCGCTCGCCAGGGCCCGCAGGCTCCTCATGCGCGGACCCGGCGAACGGCGACGCAGCGGGCGGAGCGAAGACTGGTGCAGGTCACGGGTGTCACGTCGCGGCGCACTCGCTGGGGTCCGGTCCGGGGCGGGAAGGCCGCACGATCGTGACGGTCCGGATCGCGCCGATGCCCCGCGGGGTCGGGCACGACCCGCAAGAAACGAACAGCACGACGGTGCCTCCCTCGCGGCAGGCGGCGTCTCCCCGTCCGTCCCTTTACGCGGGATGCGGCGCGGCGCTCAAGCAGGATTTGTTAACCGGCAAAACAAATCGCCGGGTCAGGCCTCGCGTCAGGCTTCGCCGCCGAGGGTGGCGATGAGGACGTCGAGGCGGGCGCGCAGATCGGCGATCTCGCTCTCGGACATCTTCAAGGTATCGACGATCGAGCGGCGCACGTCGACGGCCTGTCCCTCCAGGGCGTGCCCCTCCTCGGTCAGGCTGATCTCGACCTCGCGCTCGTCGGCCTGGCGCCGGGTGCGACGGACGAAGCCGGCCGCCTCGAGGCGCTTCAGCACGGGCGTCAGCGTTCCGGAATCGAGGCGCAGGCGGCGGCCGATGTCGGACACCGTCAATCCATCGTTCTCCCACAGCACGATCAGGACGAGGTACTGCGGATAGGTCAGGCCCAGCCGCTCGAGCAGCGGCCGATAGCACTTCGTCATGCGGTGGGACGCGGCGTAGAGCGCGTAGCAGAGCTGATTATCGAGCCGCAATGCGGTCACGCCTGACAGGACAGGCTCGAGAGAGTTCATGTGCTCACCATACCGACGGCAACCGGACGCCGCCCCTGCCGAAGGATCATCCGACAACCAGCCTAACACGGCCGGGCAGCCCACCGAAATCGCACCAATGCGTTCGATGGTGGACAATCATCTCTCGAATGCAGGTGTTTGTGCAACACCGTAGGATGGGAGGCCGACCGGCGGCGGCCGCAGACGTCCGCGCAAACCTCAACGGCGCCCATCGAGCGGCGGGCGGATGCGGCGCTCGACCAGGGGCCGGGTGGCCCGGCGCTCGACGATCACCGTGCGGGGACCGCGCAGGCCGCTGCCCGTGCTGATGATCCGCTCGGGCGCGCGCTCGGCCTTCGGCCTCGCCGCCTGGGCCTGCGCGGCCTGGAGCACGTGCGGGCGCACCTCGTCCAGGGGCAGGCCGATCAGGCCCGCGGCGATCTCGACCTGCTGCTCGACGTCGTCGGCGAGGTCCTGGGCCGCCGCCACCGCCTCGGTGATGGTCGGCGGCTCCTTGCGCACCCGGATGGGCGGCAGGTTGCGGGGCTTGTCGGTCGGCTTCTTCACGGTGCGGCTCATCATCATGGGCTGACCATAGCGCAGGCACGGCCATTGTTGCAGTGCAACACGCGCATGTCCAACCCGGCGCGGCTGGAATGGTTGCGTCGCCGAAAGGGTAGCGCCTGCCGCCGCCAGCGAAATTCGACTTGTGCGGTGGTCTGCCCCGCATATCGGTCATAAGGTCGCAGGTTCTGGATAGGCCGAACCACCGGGTCGCGCGCCGCCTTCGGGTCGGGGCCGCCGGCCGGCTTGCTCCCGGCCGCGCGGCTTGAGAGACTGGCCGACATCATGAACGCCCTTCCTCCCCTCGATCCCCGCCTGACCCCGGCCCG
>NZ_JTHF01000222.1 GCF_001043895.1 Methylobacterium indicum | reverse complement strand
ATTCGGCCCGTCAACCGGTTTCATGAAGGTTCGGCGACAGGACGGCGACCAGAGCCCCCTCCCCTGCCGTCACGCGCGGCCGGACGAGGCGCAGAGCCAGAGCCGCATCGCGTCGAAGGTTCGGTTGGCGGACGCGACGATGACGTCGGGCTCGGACAGCTCGGCCTCCTCGGCGAGGCGCAGGCGAAAGGCCTTCCACATCGCGCCGGTGTCGCGGCCGTATCCGCGATAGTAGCGGCAGCCCTCGTCGCCGCAGAGGCCGAACTGGCGGACGATGTGGCGGGCGATGACCTGGCCGCCGAGCGTCGAGCCTTCGAGAACGTACAGGCTGCCGAACGCTTCGGCTCGACCGCGCGGCGGCAGCGCCGAGGGGCGCGGAAGCGCCTGGATCGTCGCGTCGTCGAGGCCGAGATGGCGCAGGTCTTCGGTGAGGCGATCGAGGCGTCGGCGCGGAGCGAAGAAGGCGTCGTCGGCGAGAGCCTCGGCGAGGGCCGGCTCCCAGGCGGCGTGAAATCCCCAGAAGCGGGCGAGCAACCCACGATAGCCCTCCCGGGTCGACACACGGGTTTCCCAAGCGAGGTCGCGCTCGATCGCCTCGTGCGCCTCCCGGGTCTCGGCGCGCAGGCGGGCGTGGATGTCGGTCACGCCGGTATCGGTCACGCCGTGACCGTGAAGCAGGCGCCGGGGCGGTTCTCGACCTCGAGCCGGGCGTTGATCTGCTCGAGCATCGCCCGGATCAGCTTCATGCCGAGACCGGTGCCGCGAGCCGGGGCGTCCGACCAGCCGACCGGCAGGCCCTGGCCTTCGTCGCACACCGAGAGGCGAATCCGCCCCTCAGCCTCACCCGCGACGCTCACGGCGACGCGCCCACCGGCCTCCGCGTAGGCGTACTTGAAGGCGTTGGTGATCAGCTCGGTGGCGATCAGCGAGAGCGCCACCGCCTTGCGGTAAGGCACCATCAGGCCGGGCTCGGCCTCGAGATCGACGGCATGCCCCTCCCCCGCCATGCCGGCGAGATCGGCACAGAGATTCTCGATCGTCTGGCCGAGATCGACCTCCTCGACGCTCTCGGCCTGGTAGAGGCTGTCGTGGACCCGCGCCACGCTCATCACCCGGGCCGCGGTCTCGGCAAAAGCCGCCTGCGAGGCCGGATCGGTCACCTGGCGGCGCTGCATCTGCAGGAAGGCCGAGACGATCTGGAGCGAGTTCTTGACCCGATGGTCGATCTCGCGGGTGAGCAGGTCCTTCTGCGCCAGCAGGCGCTCCTTGTCGGCGAGGAGCCCGGTCAGCTCGCTGATCTTGCGCTGCTGGCGCAAAACCACGCCCTCCACCGCCTGGGCCAGCGCCTCGGCGATGCCGACCTGCCAGGTCGCGAACGGCTCCGAGGTGCCGCGCCGCTCCTCGACCCAGCGCTCGAACGAGCGCCGGGGCAGCACCGCCACCGGCCCGCTGCCGGCGAGCACGGGCTTGCGCGGGTCGCCGCCCCAGGTGACGGTGCTCGGCGTCTCGGGACGGAACCACAGGAGCAGGTGGCGCCGCTCCGGATCGACGAAGACCGCGAGCAGGCCGCTGGCGCAGGCCGCGAAGGGGGCGCTCGGCGGGTGCGCGGCGGGAAACTCGGCGGTGGCGTAGCTGGTGCGGTCCGCCGGCAGGGTCTCGCGCAGCCACGCGGCGATCGCCCGGATCGCGTCGGCCGGCGGAGTTTCGCCGAGGCAGCGCACGGAATCCTGCGAGACCGTGGCGGCGCCTCGCGCATCGAACAGGTCGAGGAGGGTGTGGGTATTCTCGGTGAGGGCGCTGACGAAGTCGTCGGAGCGGGCGAGCTCGCGCACGAGCTCGCTCTCGAGGGCGAGGTGGGCCTGCTGCTCCTGCCACAGGCGCCGGCTCTCGAGTTCGTAGACCCGCATCGCGAAGGCGTCGGCCAGCACGGTGGCGGCGGCGCGGGTCTCGGGCGCGACGTAATGCGGCCGGCGATGATGGCCGATCATCAACCCCCAGAGCCGCCCCTCGACCAGGATCGAGACCGACATCGAGCCGTTCACCCCGAGGTTGCGCTGGTATTCGAGATGGATCGGCGACAGGCTGCGGGACTGGGCGAAGGTGAGGTCGACCGGCGCATTGGCGGTCGCGGGGGTCGCCACCAGGGGCACCGGCACGTAGTCGCGGTCGATGACGAAGCGGCTCTTTGAGCGGGTGTAGAGGGCGCGGGCCTGGGCCGGGATGTCGGATGCGGGGAAATGCAGGCCCAGCAGGCTGCGGCTCCAGGCGGGGTCCTTGTCCTCGGCGATCGCGGCGCCGTTCCAGTCCGGGTCGAAGCGGTAGACCAGCACGCAATCGAAGCCGGTGAGCGCGCGGGTCTCCCGCGCCGCGACCTGGGCCGCGCCCTCGAGCGAATCGGCGCCCCGCAGCCGGCCGACCGCGAGCTCCATGTCGAGCTGGCTGGCGGCGCGGAAATCCTCCGGATGCGCCGGCGCCAGTTCGAGCTCGACGACGATGCGCTCGCCGTTGCGGTGAGCCATTGCATCGACCGGCAGGCCGGCGGACAGCATCACGCGCTCGCGCACGGTGCGGCCGGGATCGACCCCCTCCCCCTGGAGAGCGTCGCGGATCCGGCCGGTGAGGCCGGCGCCGAGCACCGTATCGAGGGGCAGGCCGAGCGGGTCGCGGTCGAGCGCATCGCGGACATTGGCGCTGCAGGCCACCACCGCGAGGCTGTCGACATCGGCGGCGACCAGCACGGCGTGGGGCTGGATCGCCCCGGGGATGTGGATCGGTTCGCGCTCGCACAGGCTCGGATCGACCGGTTCGGCCCGCACCCGCTGGTTTACGGCCGCCTGGACCGCATCACGCCGGTGCCCGGCCTCGAGGGCCTCCACAGGCTCGGCAATGATCCAGTACCGATCCGGTGCCGCCGCGTCGCGCAGGGTGATCCGCACCTGCATCGGCTTGGGGTCGAAGCCGTAAACGAACGAGAAAGTGTCCTCGAGCCGCCCCCGGCGCAGCCCCTCGCGGAACCGGCCGTAGAAATGCGGCAGGTGGGTGCAGGGGGCGACGTCGGTGAAGAAGTTGCGACCGATCACCCGCTCCGGCCGCCGGCCCGAAAACAGGCTCTCGGCGCGGTTGTAGAGATGGATGACGCCCCGGCCGTCGATCTGGATCACGCCCTGCTGGAGCGCATCGAGCTCGTGCGGCGCGAGCGCGTCGAGGTCGATTGCCGGAGACGTCGTCTGGTCGGGCACGATCACAGGAATTCCAAGGTATCGACGGCCCGAAACGGTCGCGCGTCCAGCGACGGGTCGCGCATCCTATCGGATTCCGAATCTGAACGAAACCGCAACGGAGTATCGCCCACACGTGAGGGGCGGCTCCGTCACCGGGTGCCGCCGGTGCGCCCGGCCACCGCCCTGACGGCTGTCTGCAACCCCTCCTCCAGGGTCGGATGGTAGAAGGGCCGGTCGAGGAAGGTCGCCGCCGTCCATCCCTCCTGCACGGCCACCGCCATCAGGTGGGCGAGGTGCTCGACGCCCGGCCCCACCATCGTCGCGCCGGTGAGCCGCCCGTCCGGCTCGGCATAGACCCGGATCAGCCCTTCGGCCCGGTCCATCGCCCGGGCGCGGCCCTGGTCGGCGAACGAGGTCTCGCCGATCACCCAGTCGCGCGCCGCCTCGGGATCGAAGGCGCGGCCGATGGCGGCGATCTGCGGATGAGTGAAGACGAGGCTGAAGGCCGGCCAGGGCGGCGGCGCCTCGACCTGGGGAAAGCGCGCGGCGTTGCCGCCGGCGATCCAGCCCTGGCGCTGGGCCTCGTGCAGCACCGGCCGCTCGTGGTTGGCGTCGCCCGCGATGAAGATCGGCAGGGCGCCGCATTGCAGGGTGCGCGGGTTGAAGTCCGGCAGGCCGTCCTCCTCCGGGTCGTCGAGCCCCGCTGCCGCGAGGTCGAGGTCGGACAGGTTCGGCGGGCGTCCCGCAGCGGCGAGCACCCGCGCGAAGGTGCCCTCGCCCCGCTCGCCCGAGGCGAGGCGCCAGGTCAGCCGCACGCCGTCGCCCTGCGCCTCGGCGGTCTCGACGGTCGCGCCGAGCCGCAGGTCGATCTCGGCCGAGAGGAGCGCGGCGGCGCGTGCCCCAACCTCGGGATCGCGGATGCCGCCGACCGCGTCGGCCGGATCGAGGAGGGTGACCCGTACGCCGAGACGGGTCATGGCCTGGGCGAGTTCGAGGCCGACGGCGCCGGCGCCCAGCACCGCGAGGGAATCCGGCAGCGTCTCGATCTCGAACAGGGTGTCGGTGGTGAGTACCCGGTTCGCGACCGGATGCAGGGACGGCGGCAGGCTCGGGCTCGACCCCGTCGCGATCACCACCGCGCCCGGAACGATCCGGGTATGATCGTCGACCAACAGCGTCGCCGGGTCGGCGAAGCGGGCGGTGCCGGAGACGCGCTGCTCGGCCGGGATGCGGTCGAGCCCGTCGAGGACGGAGGCGACGAAATCGTCGCGCAGGGCCCGCACCCGCCGCATCACGGTGGCGCCGTCGATCCGGACCTCGCCGACCTCGACGCCGAAGACGCCCGCGTGGCGCGCGTCGTACGCGGCGCTCGCCGCCTCGATCAGGAGTTTCGAGGGCATGCAGCCGACCCGGGCGCAGGTGGTGCCGCCGGGGCCGCGCTCGATCAGGACCGCGCGGGCGCCGGCCTTGGCGGCCGCATCGTAGGCCGCGAGACCGGCCGTGCCGGCCCCGATGACCGCCACGTCGCAGGTCAGTTCACGCATCTGTCTTCCCCTCGGACCGCACGGCGCGGCAGAGCGGCGACGGCGCGGTGTGCCTTCGGGCAACTTCGATCGTGAACGATTCGTTCCCGCGCGTCAGGTCGTTCCGGGCCGTCAGGCCCCCGGAGCGCCGTCCTCGGCGAGGAGCCGGCTCACGAAGCCGGACAGGCCGACCTGACGCTCCCGGCGCAGGTGCTCGGCGGCGAGGATCGCCTCCAGGGTCTTGAACGAGCGGTCGAGGTCGTCGTTGACCAGCACGTAATCGTATTCGGACCAGCGCTCGATCTCGGTGCGGGCATTGAGCAGGCGGCGCTCGATCGTCTCGGCGGAATCCTCGGCCCGGCGCTCCAGGCGACGGCGCAGCTCGGCCATGCTGGGCGGCAGGATGAAGATGGTGACGACGTCGTCGCGCAGCTTGCCCCGCACCTGGCGGGTGCCCTGGTAATCGATGTCGAAGATCATGTCGCGGCCGGCAGCCAGCGCCTTCTCCACCGGACTGCGCGGCGTGCCGTAATAGTTGCCATGGACCTCGGCCCATTCGAGCAGGTCGTCGCGCTCACGCAGGTGCTCGAAGGCGTCCCGGTCGATGAAGCGGTAGTGCTGGCCGTCGATCTCCGAGGGGCGGCGCGCCCGGGTGGTGACCGAGACCGACAGCTCGAGCCCCCATTCGGGCCGCTGCGCCAGCGCCCGGGTCAGGGTGGTCTTGCCCGCCCCCGAGGGCGAGGACAGGATCAGCACCAGGCCCCGGCGCGCCACCGGGGCCTTCAGGAGTTCGGAGCCCACCTTCGCCACCATCGCGTTGCATCACCCTTGTCGCCGGTCCGGACGCGCCAGTCGCCGTCCGTCTCGTCCCGCCGCGAGGCAGGCCCGCCCATCCGTTCCATCCCAATGCCGCCGGTCCGCCGCACGCGCAACCGGAGAGATGCGGGCGGGACGGGACAAGCGGGCCGCCCCGATGGCTGCCCCTACTCGATGTTCTGCACCTGCTCGCGGAACTGCTCGACCACCGCCTTGAGGTCGAGGCCGATGCGCGAGAGCGAGACGTCGTTGGCCTTGGCGCAGAGGGTGTTCGACTCGCGGCCGAGTTCCTGGGCCAGGAAGTCGAGCCGGCGGCCGACGGCGCCCCCAGCCGCGAGCAGCTCGCGGGCGGCGGCGAGATGGGCGCGCAGGCGGTCGATCTCCTCCCGGACGTCGGCGCGGGCGGCGAGGAGGACGGCCTCCTGGTGCAGGCGCGCCGGATCGAAGCTGCCGGCCTCCATCAGGGCCGCGACCTGGGCGGCGAGACGGGCCTTCACGGCCTCCGGCTGGCGGGCGGGGCAGGCCTCCGCGGCCTCGACGAGATCCGCCATGGCGGCGAGCTGGCCGCCGATGACCTCCGCGAGCGCCCGCCCCTCGGCGCGGCGGCCCTCGGCCAAGGCGTCGACGAGCCGGAGGGCGGCGGCCGCGAGGTCGCGCCGCAGGGCCTCGTCGTCGCCCGTCTCCTCCTCGACCTCGATCACGCCGCGGATCCCGAGCAATCCGTCGACGGAGGGCAGCGTGATGCCGAGCGGCATCGGTACCCGGGTCACCGCCTCGGCTAGGGATGCGAGCAGGGCCTCGTTGATGCGCACCCGCGGCGCGGCCTCGGCCCGCGACAGGGTCAGGGTGAGGTGGCAGGTGCCGCGGCCGAGACGCTTCTGCACTCCGGCCCGAGCCTCCTCTCCGACCGAATCGAGGCCCGCCGGCACCCGGACCCGGACCTCGAGGCCGCGGCCATTGACGCTCTTGAGCTCCCAGGCCCAGTGCGTGGGCCCGGTGGTTCCGGCCTCGCGGGCAAAGCCCGTCATGCTGGCGATGGTCATCGTGTGCGCGCTCAGGGGTTGCGCAGGACCGGGACGGTCTTGGGCGAGTTCAGGTCGAAGGTCTTGTTGCGCAGGGGGTCGCGGGCCGTCCCCTCCGAGGCGTCGAAGGCGCGCGAGCGGGAGGCCGCGGTCGCATCGGAGCCGTCATAGGCGAGCGGCGCCCCCGGCAGGGCGGTGCGCGGCGGCAGGGCGGCGCCCGCGGCCGCCGGATCGGCCTGCGCCGGCGGCTCGACCTTGTCGACGCCGACCGTCGAGGCCGGATCGGCGGCGGCCTTGGCCTTCTCGACTTGGCGCCAGCGGGCGACGTTGCGGTTGTGGGCCTCCAGCGTCTCGGAGAAGACGTGGCCGCCGGTGCCGTCGGCGACGAAGAACAGCTCCTTGGTGCGGGACGGATTCGCCACCGCCTCGAGCGCCGCCCGGCCCGGATTGGCGATCGGCCCCGGCGGCAGGCCCTCGATCGCGTAGGTGTTGTAGGGCGTCACCCGGTCGATCTCGGAGCGCAGGATGCCGCGCCCCAGGGTGCCGCGGCCGCCGACGAGCCCGTACACGATGGTGGGATCCGATTGCAGCCGCATCCGCTTCTGCAGCCGGTTGACGAACACCCCGGCGACGCGGGGTCGCTCGTCGGCCCGGCCGGTCTCCTTCTCGACGATCGAGGCCAGCGTCACCATCTCCTGGGGCGTGCGCACCGGCACGTCCGGCGAGCGGCGGGCCCAGATCTGGTTGAGGACCTCGCGCTGCTTGGTGCGCATCAGGTTGAGGATCTTTTGGCGGGAATCGCCGCGCTCGAACTTGTAGGTGTCGGGCAGGAGCGAGCCCTCGGGCGGGGTCTCGTTGATGTCGCCGGTGAGCACGTCGTTGTCGTTGAGGCGGGCGACGATCTGCTCGCTCGTCAGGCCTTCCGGGAAGGTGATGGCGTGCTGGACCGGCCGGCCCTGCACCAGCACGTCGACCACGTCGTCGATGCTGGCATGGGCCTTGAAGTTGTACTCGCCGGCCTTGAGCGCCGCCTTGCGGCCGAAGCGGGCGGTGAGCTCGAACAGCATCGGGTGGCCGATCACCCCCTCGCGCTGGAGCAGGTCCGCCATCTCGCCGACGCTGGAGCGGGGCACCACCACGACCTTGTCGGCGGGCAGCGGCCCCGCCTCGTTGGTCTGGCGCTCCAGGACCACGATCCCCAGGATGGCGCCGAGGCCGAGGATGACGAACAGGGTCAGGAGGCCGCTCACCGCCGAGAGCAGGCCGCCGCGCTCGCGCACCGGCTTCTCCGGCGGGGGCGGGGCGGCCTGCTCTCGGCGGTG
>NZ_JTHF01000221.1 GCF_001043895.1 Methylobacterium indicum | reverse complement strand
CTGTATCCCGGATCTCCTTCCGCTGACGCTCCAGTCGTCCGGGAAAGGGGGTGGAACGCCCGCGTGCTGGCCTCCACTTTCTTCAATGTCGTGTACCGTGACCAGCGTCAGGCCATGGACCTGTGCCGAGGCCAGGATGATCGCGTCGGGCAGCTTGATCCAGCGCGCCCGGCGCACCTGCACCGCCTGCTCCCGACCGACCAGGATATCGATCAGGATGGAGGTGTCGCAGAGCGGCGTCACCACTCCGCGCGCAGCCGTTCCTGGAGTTCGAGGCCGTCGATCGGACGATCTCCTCGGCTCCCAAAGAATCGATCGAGATCGGATGCGCTCCCGTGCCTGGACACGAATTCGGCGATCAAAGACGGCACGAGAGCCTCGCGCGACATGTGCTCGCGAGCGGCGATCCGGTCGAGGGCCGCTCCGGGCCGCCGAAGCCCGCGGTCACGCAGAATCGCAGGCTCCAATGGTGATGCCGTCGCGGCCGCGCGATCCGCCGGCCGGGGCCGGGATCCGATCGATCGTCCCCCTGCGGCATCGCCCCTACCCTCGCCCCGACCGCCGCGCCGACACGGTCGCCAAAGCCGCCAGGTCCTTCTCGCCGTCGCCGTGGGCGAGGGCATCGAGCAGGCTGTCGCGGAGCACGCTGGCGAGCGGCATCGGCACCCGGGCGGCCTCGGCGGCGGCGAGGGCCAGGCGCACGTCCTTGGCGCCGAGGGCCAGCCCGAAGCCCGGCGGCTCGTAGCGGCCGGCCGCGATCGAGGCGCCGTAATTCTTGTAGACCGGGGCGGAAAAGATCGTGTTCGTCAGGAGGTCGAGGAGGTCGGCCGCCGGCACGCCGTGCGCCTCGCCGAGGGCCGCGGCCTCGCCCATCGCCTCGATCGCCGCGACGATCATCATGTTGCCGGCGAGCTTGACGGCGTTCGCCCGGGCCGGCGCCTCGCCGAAGCGCCAGGTCTTCGCCCCCATTGCGTCGAGGAGCGGCTGCGCCGCGGCGATCGCCGCCTCGGGGCCCGCAGCCAGGATGTTGAGCTTGCCCGCCTCCGCGACGTCGGGCCGGCCGAAGACCGGAGCGGAAATATAAGGCACGCCGGCCCGGCCGTGCACCGCCGCCAGTTCCTCGGCGAGGGCGACCGAGATGGTGCTGGTACCGAGATGGAGCCCGGGGCGCTCGGCCTGGTCGAGCAGGCCGCCTTCCACGATGACGGCGCGCAGCGCCGCGTCGTCGGCCAGCATCGTCACCGCCGCGTCGCCGCGAAACGCCTCGGCGGGAGTCGCCACCGGCTCGGCGCCGTGGGCGCGCAGTTCTTCGGCGGCACCGGGAGAACGATTCCAGACCCGGACCCGGTGTCCGGCCTTGACCAGGTTGAGCGCCATCGGCCGGCCCATCCGGCCGAGCCCGAGAAATCCGATGTCCATCGCGATCCGTCTCCCGCGTCCTCGCGCGGAAGATAAGGCGGGAGCGCCCGGTGTCAGGCCCTCACAAACCGAGGAGCGCCGGCTTGTCGACGGACAGCACCTCGGCGATCTCGTCCAGCGCCTTGTGCTCCAGCTCGCTGATGCCGCCCTGGTCGGCGACGTCGGCGGCGATGAGGAAGACGTCCTGGCGCTGCTCCAGCGGCCGGTCGGCGATGCCGCCGACGAGGCGCAGGTTCTCCAGGCGCCCGGCCCGGCTCTTGGCCCGGGCGATCGCCTCGTGCAGCTCCTGTTCGAGCTTCAGCACGCCATAGGACTTGTGCAGGATCGGGTTGTTGCTGAGATCGGCCAGAGCCGTCTCGATCTCCTGCTCGTCGATCTCCTGGTCGGCCAGGATCACGGCGGCGGCGGCCGAGCAGGCGGCGTGGAGGAAGGCGGTGTCTCCCGCATAGGACATGACGACCCGGCCGACCCGGGTGAAGGCATCCTGAAACAGCCCCATGGCACGTCCTTCGGTGAAGGTCCTCGGGCCGGCCGCCGGCAGCCCTCGTCGCGGTCGATCATCGATGCGGCCGATCTTGGATGCCTGCGCCCGCGCCCCCGGGCAAGGCCGGCACCGGCCCGTGGAGCGGTGCGGAGTGCCGAGGAGAGCGCGCCAGACACGAAAAACCGCCGGCGTGCCCCGCCCGCAACGCGCGCGAGGCCACACTCCCCTCGCCGGACTCCCCTCACATGGCGATGACCTGCCGGATCGCCTCGCCGCGGTCGAGCCGGTCGAAGCCCTCGTTGATCTGGTCGAGGGTGAGGGTGCCGGTCATCAGCTTGTTCACTGGCAGGCGGCCCTGGCGGTACATCGCGATGTAGCGCGGGATATCGCGGGCCGGGACGCAGGAGCCCATGTAGCTGCCGCGCACCACCCGCTCCTCGCCGACGAGGCCGACCGGCGGCAGGGTGAAGCTGTGGTTCGGGTTGGCGAGGCCGGCGGTCGCCGTGGTGCCGCCCCGGCGGGTGATCCGATAGGCGGTGTCGAAGGCTTTCACCGAGCCGGCCATCTCCAGGGCGTAGTCGACGCCGCCGTCGGTGGCGTCGCGGATCGCCGCGACCGCGTCGGGATCGGAGGCCAGGAACGCGTCGGTGGCGCCGAGCTCGCGGGCGATCCGGAGCTTGTCTTCCGAGAGATCGACCGCGACGACGCGGCCCGCCCCGCTCGCTACCGCCCCGATCAGCGCCGAGAGGCCGACGCCGCCCAGGCCCACCACCGCGACGCTCTGGCCCATCTGCACCCGGCAGGTGTTCACCACCGCGCCGACGCCGGTCATCACCGCGCAGCCGAACAGGGCCGCCTCGACGAGGGGGATGTCGGGATCGATCCGCACGATCGAGCGGCGCGAGATCACCGCATACTCGCCGAAGGCCGAGACGCCGCTGTGGTGGCTCACGTCCACCCCGTCGCAGCGGATGCGGCGCGCGCCCGACAACAGCGTGCCGCGGCCGTTGGCGGCATTGCCGGGCTCGCACAGGGCGCCGCGCCCCTCGCGGCAGGGCGCGCAGCCGCCGCAGGTCGGAACGAACGACATCACGACGTGGTCGCCGCGCTCGAGGTCGGTGACGCCGGGACCGAGCTCCTCGACGATGCCCGACGCCTCGTGGCCGAGGGCCACCGGCACCGGCCGGATCCGGTCGCCGTTGATGACCGAGAGGTCGGAATGGCACAGGCCCGCGCCCGCGATCTTGACCAGCACCTCGTCGGGCCCGGGCGGATCGAGCTCGATCGTCTCGATGGTGAGCGGCCGGGTCTCGGCATAGGGCCGCGCCACGGGGGCGTGGTGCAGCACGGCGGCGCGAACGCGTAGGGGCACGATTCATCCTCCCGGCGGGGCGCGTCTTGGTGCGGGCCCCGGCGCGATCAGGCTGGCAGCGGCTCCCCTGCCGGTCAACCGGCCGCGGCGCATGCCATGACGGGGGCCGGCACCGGCTGCGGACGGCTCACGCCGCGTCGTGCGCGCCGGCCTGCCAGAACGGGCGCCTGGCTTCCGCCACGGCCTCCGGGCGGCTCAGCCCGACATCGGCCAGGGTCTCGTCGGTCATGAAGGGGAGGTCGCGGGAGAGGGTGCGGCGGGCCGACCAGCGGCGGAACCAGCCCCGCAGGATCGCCACGCCGGCCAAACGCGGTTCGTGCGCACGGCTCACGGTCAGCGTCCGCGGAGCGCCGGCGACGCGGTGCATCGGGAACGGGATGACGGTGGCGGCCACGGCGGATCTCCTTCTGTCTCGCTCCCCATGCCTACCCGGGCACCACGACGCCGTATATTGAGTTCTTCCGCGCGCTTCGTGCGTAAAACTCACGAATGGGACCGATGCGCCAGCTGCCGCCCCTCTCCGCCTTGCGCGCCTTCGAGGCCGCAGCGCGCCTCGGCTCGGTCACGAAGGCGGCGGACGAGCTCGGGCGCACCCACGGGGCGGTGTCGCGCCAGGTGCGGGCGCTGCAGGAGCAGGCCGGCACCGCCCTGTTCGAGAAGGCCGGGACCGGCCTGCGGCTGACGCCGGCCGGCGAGGCGTTTCGCGGCGTGGTGGCGGGCGTGCTCGACGAGCTGGAGCGGGGCTACCAGCGTCTGCGCGATGCCGGGGGCAGGCCTACCGTCCACCTCGCCTGCGGGGCGACCTTCGCGATGCGCTGGCTCGTCCCGCGCCTGTCGGGATTTTACCGCGAGCGACCGACGGTGGAGGTCCGGCTCTCGATGACCTCGGCGCGGGCGCCGCGGGACGACGGCGCCGACCTGATGCTGAGCTGGGACCGGCTCGCCCGGCCGATTCGCGACGAGGCCCGGGCGATCCGGCTCGGTGACGTGGCCTTCGGCATCGTCTGCGCCCCGGCCTATCCGGTCCGGGCGGAGGACGGGCGGCTCTTCGCCGAGACCCGGATCCGGCACGAGCACACGCCGCATTCCTGGCCGGCCTGGGAGGCGGCGACCGGCCGCGCGCTCGCAGCGGCACGGGACATCGCCTTCCCGCATAACGGGCTGTGCATCGAGGCGGCGCTCTCGGGCCTCGGCGTCGCCCTGGTGGAACAGATGCTGGTGCGCGACGACCTCGCGGCCGGCCGCCTCGTCGCGCCCGCGGGCTTCCACCGGTTCGAGAACGGCTTCGCGGCCCTGCCGGCACCCGACCGTCCGCTCTCGCCGGAGGCCGCGGCCTTCATCGAGTGGCTGCGCCGGATGCTGGCCGAGGAGGCGTGAGGCCGGCGCCGCACCGCCACAGGTTACCGAATCCTTTCACCGTCCCGGCGGCGCGTCCGACACAGAGCCGGCAATCGCCCGATCTCGGCGGTCGACACAGGCGGCAAGTATGCCGTTGCGTTGCGGGAAAGACACGCAGCAACAAGCCCTGACTGAACATGGCTAATTTTGCATATTTTTTGAGCAGATGCACAACATTCGGTTTTGCCACGTTCCGGCCATACTGCCAGCTTGGCTGCAGTTGGCCCGGCCGTCACCGGCCCCAGATGGACTTGTCACCGTGGCAATGCGCTTCACCCTCAGCAGCCTGACCGTCGCCCTGCTGTCGACCGGCTCCGCCCTGGCCGCCGACCTGGCCGCCCCGGCCCCGGCCCCGGTGGCGGTTGTCGAACACTGCAAGGCGACCCTGTCGCTGCCGGCCTATGGCGGCGTGATCAAGCCGAACCCGAACCCGTCCTGCTTCACCCTCGGCGGCTTCGGCGACATCTATGTCGGCGGCGCGATCACCGGCTACGCCTATACCCAGACCAATCCCTTCCCGTTCTCGGCCGCCCCGCTGCCGAGCGACCGGGCGGCCCGGGTCGACTTCACCAACATCCAGGGCTGGATCCAGAAGGCCGACGGCCCGTTCCAGTTCTACGTCCAGGCCGGCGCCTACGCGATTCCGGCGCTCGGCTTCCTGAACTACAGCGCCCTCGACCAGACCGACCTGCTGTTCTCGCCGCTGCCGGTCGCCTTCGGCAAGTACGTCTTCAACGACAACTGGTCGATCCAGGGCGGCCGCATGCCGACCCTGATCGGCACCGAGGCGCCGTTCACCTTCCAGAACCTGAACATCTCGCGCGGCCTCCTGTTCAACCAGGAGAACATCATCAATCACGGCGTGCAGGTGAACTACAGCGACGGGCCGTGGTCGGCCTCGGTCGCCGGCACCGACGGGTTCTTCTCCGGCAACATCAGCTGGCTGACCGGCGCCATCACCTACAAGCTCGACGACAACAACACCTTCGGCATCAACGGCGGCCTCAACCTCGACCGCACCGACGTGCTGTCGCGCAGCCTGCGCTACTCCTACGCGACCCCGCTGTTCCAGCAGAACAGCGGCATCCTGTCGATCAACTACACGTACTCGAACGGGCCGTGGACGATCACGCCCTACTTCCAGTACACGAACGTCGCGCGCGACTTCAAGATCGGCATCGCCGAGGGCGCCTCGACCTATGGCGGCGCGGTTCTCGCCAGCTACGCCTTCAACGACAACTTCGCGCTCGCCGGCCGCGTCGAGTACATCGCCCAGACCGGCGACCGCTTCGCCGGCGGCACCAGCCTGCTCTACGGCGCGGGCAGCTCGGCCCTGTCCTTCACCATCACCCCGACCTTCACCTTCGACCGCTACTTCGTGCGCGGCGAGTACTCGCGGGTGCAGCTCTACGACATCAGCCGCGGCGACCTCGCCTTCGGCACGCTCGGCACCGGCTTCGGCCGCACCGGCAACCGCACCTCGCAGGACCGCTACATGATCGAGGGCGGCATCACCTTCTGATCGACGGCCTCGATCCGAGCTGCGTCATCCGCGCCCGCCCGGGACCCTCCCGGGCGGGCGCTTCCGTTCGTGCGGAATTGGCGGCCGGGCGGCGAACCGCTACAGACCGGGGCAGCCGCCGCGGAGCCGCCCGATGAGCTTTCTGCCCGACGCCCCGACCCTGATCGCCTATCTGGCCGCCTGCCTGGTGCTGTTCGTCACCCCCGGGCCCGACATGAGCCTGACGCTCGCCCGCACCATCGGCTCGGGGCGCCGGGCCGGGATCGTGACGGTCCTGGGCACGAGCCTCGGCACCTTGCTCCACACGCTCGCCGCGGTGCTGGGCATCTCGGCCCTGATCGCCGCCTCGGCCACCGCCTTCACGGTGCTGAAGGTGGTCGGCGCGCTCTACCTCGCCTGGCTCGCCATCGACGCCCTGCGCCACGGTTCGGCGCTGACCGTGCGGCCCGAGACGGTGCGGGGCGGCCCGTGGCGCACCTTCTGCCTCGGCCTCGGGGTGAACCTCACCAACCCCAAGGTGGTGCTGTTCTTCCTGACCTTCCTGCCGCAATTCGTGCGGGCCGATGCCCCGAACCCGACCGGGCAGCTCGCCGTCCTGGGCCTCACCTTCGTCGGCCTGGCGCTGCCGCTGGGGATCCTGATGGTGCTCGCCGCCGCCCGGATCACCGGCGCGCTCCAGGCCCGGCCGCGGCTCATGCGGGGGATCGACTGGCTGTTCGCCGGACTGTTCGGGACCTTCGCGGCCCGCATCCTGCTCACGGTGCGCTGAGCGCTCACGCCCCGCCGGAGGAGGCGACGAGGCGCAGATGCGTCGGCGCCGGGCGCGTCGCGGCCCGGCAGACGCGGTCGCGGCCGGCGGCCTTGGCCTCGTAGAGCGCCGCATCCGCCGCCCGGTACAGCTCGGCCGGCGTGTCGGCGGCGGTCGACGGGGCGAGGCCGACGCTCACCGTCACCGCGCCGGCCGCGATGCCCGCCTGGCCCAGGGCGAGCGTCGCCACCTCGGCGCGCACGCCCTCCGCGACCCGGGCCGCGCCCTCCTCGTCGGTCTCCGGCAGGATCAGGGCGAACTCCTCGCCGCCGATCCGGCAGACGAGGTCGTGCGGCCGGTGGACGGCCGCCGACAGGCAGCGTGCCAGCCCGCGCAGGATCTCGTCGCCGACGGCGTGGCCGTGGCGGTCGTTGAAGCGCTTGAAGTGGTCGGCATCGACGATCAGCAGCGACAGGGGCCGGCCGGAGCGGGCCGCGCCCCGCCAGGCCTCGTCGAGCGCCGCGTCGAAGCGGCGACGGTTCGGCAGCCCGGTCAGCCCGTCGGTGAGGGAGAGGCGGGCGAGCTCGGCCTCGACGGCGCCGCGGCGGCGCAGCTCGCGGCCGCACAGCAGCGCGAGCAGCACGGCGACGCAGAAGAGCGCGAGCAGGGTGCCGCCGATGGTCATGGCCTTGGCACGCCAGCCGGCCTCGATCTCCTCGGTGCCGATTCCGAGCACCAGGAAGAGCGGCAGGTCGCCGACCTGCCCGAAGGTGAACAACCGGTGCACGCCGTCGCGGGCCGCCCGGTCGGCGAAGCTGCCGCTTCGCTCGTGCAGCACGCGCTGGAAATTCGGCATGGTGGAGAGGTCGGTGCCGACATCCCGCACGGTGTAGGGCAGCCGCACGATGCGGATGCCGTCCTCGCGCACGAGGTTGATGCTGCCGTCGCGGCCCAGGCCGACCTTCTCGAGGATCTGCGTGAAGTGGGACAGCTTCAGCGTCGCCACCGCTACGCCGCCGAACGAGCCGTCCGGCTTCGAGATCCGCCGGCTGAACGCCACCGTGTAGGCCCCCGACATCCGCGACAGGTAGGGTTCGCTGATGTAGAGCCCGGCATCCGGGTTGGTCTGGTGGACGCGGAAGTAGTCGCGGTCCTCGAAGGTGCCGCCGGCCCCCGACGGATAGCGCGAGTTCAGGATCCCGGTGCCGTGCTCGTCGAACAGCACCAGGATGCCGAGGCCGTCGGCGGTCACCACGCGGTCGAACAGCACCAGGCGCCGCAGCGACTCCGGTGCCGCGGCGACGGAGGGGTTCTCGGCCTTGGCGATGAGCCCCTGCAGCGCCAGGTCGGTGATCTCGATGTTGCGGGCGATGTCGCGCTCGATCACCTGCAGCAGGCTGCGGGAGGTCTCCTCGGCCCGGGCCCACATCTCCTGCCGCATCTCGTAGAGCATGAAGCCCGACACGACGAGCATGCCGAGGGGCGCCAGCAGGCCGAGCACGATGCTGACCCGGACGGCCTGGGAGCCGGCGAGGAGGCGGCGTGGCAGCGGCATGGTTCGGGAGCTCTCGGGTAGGCGGCCTGCGAGGTGCAACTTGGCACCCATACCTCTAAACAGGACTTTCACGGCCGTCCCGCGCAAACGGATTCTATCGTTCGGTTGCACGAACCTTCGGATAGATTCACCGGTGCGGTTACCGGTTCGGCAAGGAGCGGCGATCGTTTGTTGACACACCGAATATCGAGCCGGCCCGCAGGGCGGCCGGGGTCACCGCCGCGGGGCGGCCCAGAGCGTCGGCGCCCCACGCCCGGCGAAGCGCCCGGCGGCGAGCCAGTAGACGAGACCGGCGACGCCCCCGGCGCAGAACAGGATCGCGGTCACACGCCCCTCCCCGGCCCCGGCGGGCCCGGCCTGCCCGCGCATCAGCCAGGGCAGCAGCGCGGTGAGGAGGCCGGTGGCGCCGCCGTACCAGGCGAGCGAGCGGAACCGCAGCACCTCGCCCACGACGGCGTTGAGGGCCGGCGGCACCGCGACGAGGAGCAGGATCGCCCGGCCCAGATTGACCGCACCCTCGACCATGCCGGGATCGGGGGCGTAGCCCTCGGCGAGGTCGGAGAGCACGGCTTCGAGCCCCGACAGGCCGAGAGTGCCGAGGAGGTCGCGCAGGACCGGGTCGAGCACGACGCCGATCCCGAGGGCGAGACCGCCGCAGGCGATCGCCATCAGGAGCGCGGTCGCGACCGCGAGGAGGCGCCCGAGGGACATTCCTTCGGCCCGCTCAGTCGTCGTCGTGGGCGCCGGCATAGACGCCCTCGGCACCGATGCCCTCTTCCAGCATCATCCGGGCGCGGGCCCGCAGCTTCTCGGTCTCGCTCTTGAGCTGGCCGCAGGCCGCCAGGATGTCGCGGCCCCGCGGCGTGCGCACCGGCGAGGCGTAGCCGGCGTTGAACACGATCTCGGAAAAACGCTCGATCCGCTCCCAGTCCGAGCATTCGTACTTGGAACCGGGCCACGGATTGAACGGGATCAGGTTGATCTTGGCCGGGATGCCCTTGAGCAGGCGCACCAGTTCGCGGGCATCGGCGTCGGAATCGTTGAAGCCCTTCAGCATCACGTACTCGAAGGTGATGCGGCGGGCATTCGACACGCCCGGATAGTCGCGGCAGGCCTGGAGCAGCTCGCGGATCGGATACTTGCGGTTGAGGGGCACCAGCTCGTTGCGCAACTCGTCGCGCACGGCGTGGAGCGAGATCGCCAGCATGGCGTTCGCCTCGAGGCCGAGCCGCTCGAATTGCGGCACCACCCCGGAGGTCGAGACGGTGATGCGCCGGCGCGAGAGGCCCAAGCCCTCGTGGTCGCTCATCACGCCGACCGCGTCGATGACGTTGTCGACGTTGTAGAGCGGCTCGCCCATGCCCATGAAGACGATGTTCGAGACGAAGCGCGACCCGTCGACCGGCACGAAGGCGCCCTTCGGCGGGGTCTTGCCGGGCCAGTCGCCGAGGCGGTCGCGGGCGACCACCAGCTGCGAGACGATCTCCTGGCACGACAGGTTGCGCACCAGGCGCTGCGTGCCGGTGTGGCAGAACGAGCAGGTGAGCGTGCAGCCGACCTGCGACGAGACGCAGAGCGTGCCGCGGTCGTTGGCCGGGATGTAGACGCACTCGATCTCGGCGCCGCGATTGTGGTCGTGCTTGCCGGTCGGCGGCATGCGGATCAGCCACTTGCGGGTGCCGTCGCGCGACACCTGCTCGCTCACCACCTCGGGCCGGTCGAGGGTGTGGATGCCGGCGAGCTGACCTTTCAGCACCTTGCTGACGTTGGTCATCTCGTCGAAGGACGAGGCGCCCCGCACGTTGATCCAGTGCCAGAGCTGGCCGGCGCGCATGCGCTGCTCGCGCTCGGGCACGCCGATGGCGGCGAGACGGGCCTTCAGGGCCTCGCGGGTGAGGCCGACCAGCGAGGTCGGGCCGGTGGTCTCCAGCGCCTCGGGGCGGATCTCAGGCGTCTTCTCGATCGCGGGAGCCGGACCGGGATGGGCCTCACCGGGACCAGCGCCATTCCCGCGCCGGGCGGAGTCGAACGACGCCGTCGCCATGATACGTCAAACCTTCGGATGAAACGGAGTGAAGCGGGCATATAAGGGCAATCGGGCCGAAACGCGATGCCCCGCATGGAATCACGCCGCCCGCCCCGCGCCGAGGCGCGCGATCTCCCAGGGCGGCGCGATCTCCTCCCGGGTGGCGCAGAGGCCGGACCGCACCATGGCGCGTCCCGCCCCCGGCGCCGCCGTGAGGACGCAGAACGGCACCGCCATGAGGCTGCCCAGCGTCAGCGGCAGGCTCCAGACGAGCAGCACCGGCGAGACGGCGGCGAGCGCACCGCAGACGAGAACCCCGAACAGCGTGACGCCGCCGAGCGCGCGGATGGCCGCGCCCCAGCGCAGGCCCCGGGCGTCGCGGTCCTGCGCGCTCCAGGCTCCCGCCCGGCCGAGCGCGAGCCCGATCATCGCGCCGGTGAGCCGCACCGACGAGGCGCCGAGCAGCAGGAACGAGGCCGCGACCTCGGCCAGCGCCCCGGCGAGGAAGCGCATCCCCCCGCCATGGGCCGACCGAGCCTCGCGGTCGGCGAGCACGGCGGCGTAGCCGGCGAGCTTCGGGGCAAGCGAGAGGAGGAGCCAGAGGAGGTAGAGGGCGGCGGCCCCCGCCGCCGGGCCGTCCTGGGTCGCGGCGCGAAACGGCAGGAGCAGGAGGGCCAGGGTCAGGGCCGGCGGATTGAGGAACATCAGGACCGCCCAGACGAGCTGGAACCGGCTCGTCGGCTCGAGACCCGGCAGCGGCGGCAGGCGGAGATATTGCAGGTTGCCGCGGCACCAGCGGGCGTCGCGGGCGAGGTGGTCGAGGAGCGTCGGCGGATTGTCCTCGAAGCTGCCCTCCTCGATCGGCAGCACCCGGACCTCGTAGCCGGCCCGGCGCATCAGCACCGCCTCGACCTGATCGTGCGACAGCACCGCGCCGCCGCCGCGCAAGGGGGGCAGCCGGCACTGCGCCGCGAAGGGGGCGATGCGCACGAGCGCGTTGTGGCCCCAGAACGGGCCGCATTCCGCCCCCCACCAGGCGGCGCCCAGCGTGTAGGGCAGCATGCCGTGGCGCATGCCGAACTGGAACAGCCGCGCGAAGGCGCTCGCGGCGGGGGCGCCGACCGCGAGGCTCTGGAGGATGCCGAGGCGCGGATGGGCCTGCATGATCCGCACGAGGCGCAGGATCGCCGGGCCGGTCATCAGGCTGTCGGCATCGAGGGGCAGCATCAGGTCGGCGTCGCTGCGGGCGCAGAATTCCTGCAGGTTGCCGGCCTTGTAGCCCGCGTTGTCCGAGCGCCGCCGGTAGCGGATCCGGGCGGCCTCCGCCTCGGGCAGCCCGGCGCGCCACGCCGCGACCCAGTCTTCCTCGGCCTGCGCCACCACGGGCCGGTCGCTGTCGCTCAGCACATGGTAGAAGAAGGCCGCTCCATGGCCTGTGCGCTCCAGGCTCTCGCGCACCAGGGCGAGGCGGGCGAGCGCCCGGCCCGGATCCTCGTTGCGCAGGGTCATCACCACGGCGGTCGTCAGGTGGAGCGGCGCATCCCCCTCCCCGGCCGCGGCGTGCGGCGCGGCGGCAAGCAGGCCGGCGCGGCCGGCCCGCAGCAGCAGGAAGCCGATGGCGGCGTTCCACAGTCCGAGCACCGTCCAGGGCAGGGTCGCGAGCCCGCAGGCCAGCAGCGCGAGGTCGAGACCGTCGAACCCGTCCTGCGCCAGCACCGCGGCCAGCGCGAGCGCGAAGCCGAGGCCGGTGACGAGAGTCAGCCCGAGCACCGCGAGGCGGCGGCGACGCAGGGTGATGCAGGCTTGCAGGCCCGTCGGCGTCGTGAGAGGAGCGCGGGCGGAACTCTCCGCGCGGGCGACCACCGAGGAGTCGGTTTGCGGCATCGTCAGGCATCCGAGGGCGACACGGCTCAGACCGTGCGGGCGCTCTGGTATAGCGCGGCCGGGCAAGCGGAGCTGCGACACGAGCGCCTGCCCCCGCCCGATCCCGACGAGGCCCGGGTGCGCACCCTGTGGACGGCCCTGAGCCGCGGCACCGAGCGCCTGGTCTTCGAGGGCCGGGTGCCCGCGGCGGTCGCCGGGCGGATGCGTGCGCCGGCGCAGGGCGGCGAGTTCCCGTTCCCGGTCAAGTACGGCTATTGCGCGGTCGGCGAGACCGAGGAGGGCGGACGCGTCTTCGCGCTCCAGCCGCACCAGGAGGGCTTCGTCGCCCCCCGGGCGACGCTCTGCCCGCTGCCTCCGGACCTGCCGCCGCGCCGCGCCGTGCTCGCCGCCAACATGGAGACGGCGCTGAACGCCGTGTGGGATTCCGGCGCCGGCCCGGGCGATCGGATCGCGGTGGTCGGCGGCGGCGTGGTCGGGCTCCTCGTCGCCCATCTCTGCGCCGGCCTGCCGGGAGCGGAGGTGCAGCTGATCGATCGCGATCCCGCCCGCGAGGCGACCGCGCACGCCTTAGGCCTCGCCTTCGCGCGACCCGAGGCGGCCACGCCGGAGGCCGACATCGTGGTCCATGCCAGCGCCAGCGCGGCGGGGCTCGACCTCGCCCTGTCGCTCGCCGGCGACGAGGCGGCGGTGGTCGAGCTGAGCTGGTACGGCACCGAGCCGGTCGCGGCGCCGCTGGGCCTCGCCTTCCACGCCCGGCGCCTGCGCCTCGTCGGCAGCCAGGTCGGGGCGGTGGCGGCCTCGCGCCGGCCGCGCTGGAGCCACCGGCGGCGGCTCCTCAAGGCCCTCGCCCTGCTGCGCGATCCGCGCCTCGACGCCCTCCTCACCGAGGAGGTCGCCTTCGCCGATCTGCCCGCCGCCCTGCCCCGCCTGCTGAGCCCCGGCGCGCCGGGCCTGTGCACCGTGATCCGCTACTGAGGAACCCGCCCATGTACGCCGTCGAGGTCCGCGACCACGTGATGATCGCCCACAGCTTCCGGGGCGATCTGTTCGGGCCGGCGCAAGCCCTGCACGGAGCGACCTTCGTGGTCGACGTGGCGTTCTTCCGCGAGAGCCTGACCCCGGACGGAGTGGTGGTCGATATCGGCCGGGCGAGCGAGGCGCTCAAAAGGATCCTGGCGCCGCTGAACTACCGCAACCTCGACGACCTGCCGGAATTTTCCGGCGAGAACACCACCACCGAGTTCCTGTGCGGCCACATCCACCGGGCGATGGCCGCCGCGACCCGGGCCGGCGATCTCGGCCCCGGCGGCGAGGGGGTGAGCCGCCTGCGCGTGACCCTGCACGAATCGCATCTGGCCCGGGCCTGGTTCGAGGCGCCGCTCGCCTGATGCGCCTGGTCCTCGCCGTCCCGGGCGACCTCGCGGCCCCGACCGGGGGCTACGCCTATGCCCGGCAGATCCTCCGGCACCTGCCGGCTCGAGGGGTCGCGGCCGAGTCGCTGGCGCTGCCGGACGGCTTCCCCGATCCGGGCGCCGACGACCTCGCCCGGACGCGGGCCGCCCTGGCGGGGGTGCCGGCGGAGGCCGCGCTCCTCGTCGACGGGCTGGCCTACGGCGCGCTGCCGCCGGAGCTGATCCGCGCCGCCGGGCGGCCGATGGCGGCACTGGTCCATCATCCCCTCGGCTACGAGACCGGGCTGTCGCCGGAGCGCGCGGCCGCCCTGGTGGCGGGCGAGCGGGCGGCCCTGGCGCTCGCGAGCCACGTCGTCGCGACGAGCCGCTACACCGCCCGGCTTCTCACGGCCGCGTTCGGCGTGGCGCCGGAGCGGATCACCGTGGCGGAGCCCGGGACCGCTCCGGCCGCCCGGGTGGCGCCGCGCCCGGGACCCCACCTCCGGCTCCTCGCCGTCGGCACCGTGAGCCCGCGCAAGGGCTACGACATCCTGGTGCGGGCGCTCGCGACGCTCGCCGATCTCGACTGGTCGCTCACCATCGCGGGCAGCCTCGACCGGGTGCCGGAGAGCGCCGCCGCCCTGCGCCGGCAGATCGCCGCGGCGGGCCTCGCCGGGCGGGTCGCGCTCGCCGGCGCGGTGACGCCGGACGCCCTCGGCGCCCTCTTTGCCGGCGCCGACATCGCGGTCTCGGCGTCCCTGTTCGAGGGCTACGGCATGGCGCTGACGGAGGCGCTCGCCCGGGGCCTGCCCCTCGTCGCCTCTACCGGGGGCGCCGCCGCCGAGACGGTGCCGGCGGGGGCCGGCCGCACGGTGCCGCCCGGGGACGCTCCCGCCCTCGCGGCGGCGTTGCGCGACCTCATCGCCGATCCCGCCCGGCGGGCCGAGGCCGCCGCCGCGTCCTGGGCGGCCGGGCAACGGCTGCCGGACTGGCCCGACACCGCGGCCTCGATCGCCGCAGCCCTGAGGATGTCATGAGCGGCTTCAGTCCCGACTGGCTCGCCCTGCGCGAGCCCGCCGACCACGCCGCCCGCGAACCGGGCCTCGTCGCCGCGCTCGGCCGGTCGCTGAGGGCGCCCGTGCGGGCGGTCGATCTCGGCTGCGGCACCGGCTCGAACCTGCGGGCTCTGGCGCCGCATCTCGGCCCGGCCCAGGACTGGGTGCTGGTCGATCACGATCCCGCGCTCCTCGCCGCCGCCCGCGCCCGGCTCGCGGCCTGGGCCGAGCGGGCGGAGGAGGCCGGCGACGGGCTGATCCTGGACCGGGGCGGCGCCCGGATCGCCGTGCGGTTCCGGGTCCTCGACCTCGCGGCGGGTCCGGAGGCGGCCCTTTCGGAGGCGCCTCGTCTCGTCACCGCGGCGGCGTTGTTCGACCTCGTGTCGGAGGCCTGGATCGCCGCCCTGGCGCGGGCGGTCGCGGCGGCGGGCGCCGTCTTCTACACCGCGCTCACCTATGACGGGCAGGAGCGCTGGACGCCGCCCCACCCGGCCGACGCCGCGATCCATGCCGCCTTCCTGGCCCACCAGGGCGGCGACAAGGGGTTCGGCCCCTCGACCGGCCCGGCCGCCACCGCAGCCCTGGCCCGGGCCTTCCGGAGCCACGGCTACGCGGTCGAGACCGCGAACAGCCCCTGGCGCCTCGGCCCGGACGAGGCCGACCTGCTGCATCAGCTCGCCGAGGGCACGGCCCGGGCGGCTGCGGAGACCGGGCGGGTCGCCCCGGAGGAGGCCGAGGCGTGGCGCGAGGCCCGGCAGGCGCCCGGGACGGGGGCGGTGATCGGACACCGGGATTTGCTGGCGGTGCCGCCACCGGCCTGAGGAGCACCGGAGCGGACCGGGAGCGAGACCGCCCGTCGTGCAGTGTCGATCATCGCACCGCGATCGCATCACAGCGGCAGCACCCCGTCGCTCTTCACCTCCTCCATCACCGCGTAGGTGCGGGTGTTGTTGACGCCTGGCAGCGACAAGAGCCCCTCGCCGAGGAAGCGGCGATAGGCCGGCATGTCGGCCACCCGGGCCTTGACCAGGTAGTCGAACCCGCCGCCGACCATGTGGCACTCCAGCACCTCCGGCGCCCGCCGCACCGCGGCGGCGAAGCGCGCGAAGGCGTCGGGCGTGGTCTTGTCGAGGGAGACCTCGACGAAGACGAGAAGGCTCAGGCCGAGACGCTGCGGGTCGAGCCGCGCGCCGAACCCGGTGATCACCCCGTCCTTCTGCAATCGTCGCAGCCGCTCGCCGGTGGCGGTGGGCGACAGCCCGACCCGCTCGG
>NZ_JTHF01000220.1 GCF_001043895.1 Methylobacterium indicum | reverse complement strand
AGCTTGGCCGAGGCCGCCTCGCCGGCGAGGCGGCCTCGGCCAAGCTCGACCGCGTGCGCGCCGCCCTCGACAAGGCGCGGCTCGACGCGCTCGTCGTGTCGGACCCGCACAACCTCGCCTGGGCGTTCAACCTGCGCGGCGGCGACGTCTCCCACACCCCCCTGCCGCTGGGCTACGCGGTGATCCCGCGGGACGGCCTGCCGCGCCTCTTCCTCGACGCCCGCAAGGTCACGGCCGAGGCGCTCGCCGCCCTCGACGGCCTCGCCGAGCGCCACGACCCGGAAGTGCTGACCGAGGCGCTCGATGCCCTCGGCGCGGGCAAGGCCCGGGTGCGCCTCGACGCGGCGACCGGCGCCGTGGCCCTGCGCCGGCGGATCGAGGCGGCGGGCGGCAGCGTCGATGTCGGGCCCGACCCGATCACCGCCATGAAGGCGGCGAAGAACGCCGCCGAGATCGCCGGCACCCGCGCCGCCCACCGGCGCGACGGGGCGGCGGTGACCCGCTTCCTCGCCTGGCTCGCCCGCGAGGCGCCGGGGGGCGGCATCTCGGAGATCGACGCGGTGGTGCGGCTCGAGGCCTTCCGGGCCGAGACCGGCCTGTTGCGGGAGATCGCCTTCCCGACGATCTCGGGCTCGGGCCCGAACGGCGCCATCGTGCATTACCGGGTCTCGCGCGGCACCGACCGCCGGGTGCAGCCCGGCGAGCTGTTCCTGATCGATTCCGGCGCGCAATACGCCGACGGCACCACAGACATCACCCGCACGGTGGCGGTCGGCACCCCGAGCCCGGAGATGCGCGACCGCTTCACCCGGGTGCTCAAGGGCCACATCGCCATCGCGACCGCGATGTTTCCCCGCGGCACGACCGGGGCGCAGATCGACGCCTTCGCCCGCCGGCCGCTCTGGGAGGCCGGCCTCGACTTCGATCACGGCACCGGCCACGGCGTCGGCGCCTTCCTGTCGGTGCACGAGGGGCCGCAGCGCATCGCCAAGACCGGCACGGTGGCGCTCCAGCCCGGCATGATCGTCTCGAACGAGCCCGGCTACTACAAGGTGCAGGCCTTCGGCATCCGGCTCGAGAACCTCGTGCTGGTCGAGGAGACGAGCCTGCCGGGCGCCGAGCGGCCGATGCTCGGCTTCGAGACCCTGACGCTGGCACCGTTCGACCGCGCCCTGGTGGCGCCGGAGCTGCTCACCCCGGCGGAGACGGCGTGGCTCGACGCCTATCACGCCCGGGTGCGCGAAGCCCTCGACGACCTCGTCGACCCGGAGACCCGGGCGTGGCTGGCGGAGGCGACGCGCCCGCTCGCCGCGGCCTGATTCCGCGGTGGCGCAAGCCTCTAACCGTTAGAAGAGGGGCGTCCTGCCCCTCGGTCATCCGAACTACCTCGGAAGATTTCGGAGTCCTCGCGAAACCGCGTGGATTTAACGTCGATTGCGCGCGACGGCCGCCGTACCGTTCCCCTGCTTCACGAAGGCAGGGGACGATCGGATGACGACGAGGATGATGGCGGCCGCCCTGGCGGTCGGGGCGGCGCTGGCCGGCACCGTGCCGGCCCGGGCCGAGGCGATGGATTGCGCCGCGGTGAGCGAGCGCCAGATCGAGGGCCTGTTCGACCGCTGGAACGCGTCGCTTGCGACCCTCGACCCGGCGAAGGTCACGGCGAACTACGCCCCCGACGCCGTGCTGCTGCCGACGGTCTCGAACACGCCGCGCACCGACCGGGCGATGATCCAGGACTATTTCGTGCACTTCCTGGAGAAGCACCCGCAGGGCGTCATCAACACCCACACGATCCGCATCGGCTGCAACCTGGCGACCGATGTCGGCACCTATACCTTCCTGGTCGACGGCAAGAAGCCGGGCGAGTCCGTCGTGGTGCCGGCCCGCTACAGCTTCGTCTACGTCCTCAAGGACGGCGAGTGGCTGATCGCGCACCATCATTCCTCGGCGATGCCCGAGCCGGTCATCGCCGTCACGGCCGCCGCCAAGGAGCATTGAGGCCGGCCCCGGCTCACTCCGCCGGCAGCCGGCCCTCCGCGTCGTCGGGCCGGGCCGCCGGCCGGCGGCCGCGACGCAGCGCCAGGACCGTCCGGGTCACGCCCGTCCCGAGACGGTCCATGTAGAGGTAGAGCACCGGCGTGATGAACAGGGTGAGGAGCTGCGACACCAGCAGCCCGCCCACCACCGCGACGCCCAGCGGCTGGCGCAACTCGGCGCTGGCCCCGTGCCCGATGGCGATCGGCAGGGTGCCCATCACGGCCGCGGCCGTCGTCATCATGATCGGGCGGAAGCGTAAGGAGCAGGCCTCGCGGATCGCCGCCGCCGGGCTCCAGCCCTGCTCGCGCTGGAGCACCAGGGCGACGTCGATCATCATGATGGCGTTCTTCTTCACGATGCCGATCAGCATCAGCACGCCGATGATCGCGATCACCGAGAGGTCCATCCCGTAGAGCTGGAGGGCCCCCAGCGCCCCGATCGCCGCCGCCGGCAGGCCGGTGAGGATGGTGAGCGGGTGGATGAAGCTCTCGTAGAGGATGCCGAGCACGAGGTAGATGGTGATGACCGCTGCCGCCAAGAGCAGGCCCTGGTTCGCCAGCGCGTCCTGGAACACCTGGGCGGTGCCGGCGAAGGTCGTCGTGATGGTGCCCGGCACCCCGAGCGACTCCTTGATCTCGGCGATGCGGTTCACCGCCTGGCCGAGCGCCACGCCGGGGGCGAGGTCGAACGAGATCGTCACCGCCGGCAGGAGGCCGAGCTGGTTGATCGAGAGCGGTCCCGGGACGCGGGTGACGCCGGCCACCGCCGAGAGCGGCACCAGCTTGCCGCTCGACGAGCGCAGGCGGATCTCGTCGAGCCGGTCGGCGGTCCAGTTCAGGCGCGGGTCGAACTCGGTGATGACCTGGTAGCTGTCGGCGGTGCCGTAGATCGTCGAGACCTGGCGGGTGCCGAAGCCCGTGTAGAGGGTCTGACGGATCTGGTCGGAGGTGATGCCGAGCGCCTGCGCCTTGTCGGTATCGACCGTCACCTTGGCCTGGAGCGCGGCATTCTGGAGATCGCTGGTGACGCCCGTGAAGGTGGCGCGGTCCTTCGCCAGGGCCTCGGTCAGCCGTTCGGACCAGCGCTCGAGTCCCGGCCGGTCGAGGCCCTGCACGACGTACTGGTACTGGCTCTTCGACTGGCGCCCGCCAAGCCGCAGGTTCTGCACCGGCGTGATGAACGAGGTCAGGCCCGGGACCGTGGCAAGGTCCCGGCGCAATTCCGTGATGGTCCTGGACAGCGGCGGACGCTGGTCGCGGTCCTTCAGTTCGACGAAGAACGAGCCCTGGTTGAGGGTGCCGGAAAAGCCGTTCGAGCCCGCCCGGCTCACCACATGGGCCACCGCCGGATGGCGGGCGAGGATCACCTCGGCCTCGTGCTGGAGCGCGCTCATCGCGTCGAAGGACACGTCCTGGCCGGCTTCCGTGGCGATCTGGAGCTGGCCGATATCCTCGGAGGGGAAGAACCCCTTGGGGATGACGACGAACATCCAGGCGGTGAGCGCCACGGAGGCGAAGAACACCATCAGCACCGCGAAGGGCCAGCGCAGACAGAGATCGACGCCGCGCTCGTAAAGTCCCTGCATCCGGGCGAAGCCGCGCTCGAACAGGTTCTTCTTCTGCCCGTGCCCGGCGGCGTCGGCCGGCAGGCGGGCGGCGAGCATCGGGGTCAGCGTCAGCGAGATCACCGCCGAGGCGACGATGGCGATCGTCACCACGATGGCGAATTCGTTGAAGATGCGCCCGACGACGCCGCCCATCAGCAGGACGGGGATGAACACCGCGACGAGCGAGATGGTGATCGACAGGATGGTGAAGCCGATCTCGCCCGCGCCTTTGAGCGCCGCCTCGAACGGCTTCATCCCCTCCTCGACGTGCCGGACGATGTTTTCCAGCATCACGATCGCGTCGTCGACGACGAGGCCGACCGCCAGGGTGAGGCCGAGCAGCGAGATGTTGTCGATCGAGTAGCCGAGCACGTACATCGCCCCGAAGGTAGCGATGATCGAGATCGGCACCGCCACCGAGGGAATCAGCGTCGCGGCGAGCCGCCCGAGGAACAAGTAGATCACCGCGACGACGAGCACGATGGTCAGCACCAGCGTGAACTGCACGTCGTGCACCGCCTCGCGGATCGAGAGCGAGCGGTCGTTGACGACGTCGATGGTGCCGCTCGCCCCCAATTGCTCCTGGAACTTCGGCAGCATGGCGCGCACGCGATCCACCACGTCGACCGTGTTGGCGTCGGGCTGGCGCTGGACGGCGAGCACCAGGCCGCGGGTGCCGTCCTTCCACGAGGCAATGCGGTTGTTCTCGACCGAATCGATCACCCGGGCGACCTCGCCGAGGCGCACCGGCCGGCCATTGCGCACCGCCACGATCACATCGCGAAAACCGTCGGCGTTCATCAATTGGGTGTTGGTCTGGATGGTGAGGTTCTGCCCCCTCCCCTCCACCACGCCGACCGGGGTCGAGGTGTTGGCGTTCTGGATCGCCGCCTGCACCTCGTCGACGCCGATGCCGCGGGCGGCGAGCACGTTGGGATCGAGCTGGATCCGCACCGCGAATTTCTGGCTGCCATAGACCAGCACCTGGCCGACGCCGGTGATGGTGGACAGGGACGGCGAGATCACCGTCTGGGCGAAGGCGTCGAGCGTCGGCAGCGGCGTGGTCTCGCTCGACAGGGCCAGCAGGATCACCGGTGCGTCGGCGGGGTTGAGCTTGCGGAAGCTCGGCGGGATGGTCAGCTCGACCGGCAGCCGGCGCAGGGTCCGGGTGATCGCCGCCTGCACGTCGGCGGCGGCCTGGTCGATGTTGCGCGACAGCTCGAACTCGACGGTGATCGAGGTAAAGCCCTGGTAGTTCGTCGCCGAGATCGTGGCGATCGAGGGTATGGTGGAGAATTCCTTGATCAGCGGCGTCGCCACCGAGGCCGCCATCGATTCCGGCGAGGCGCCGGGGAGCTGCGCGGTGACCGAGATGGTCGGGAAATCCACGGTCGGCAGGGCCGCCACCGGCAGGAAGCGGTAGGCGAACAGCCCCGACAGCGTCAGCGCGATCGACAGCAGGATCGTGGCGACGGGCCGGCGGATGAACGGGGCCGAGAGGTTCATCGGTTCACTCGATCCGCGTGGGCGCGCCGGCTGCGGCCTGCGCTTCGGTCGCGTCCTGCGGCCGCTCGGTGACGGGAAGGCCCTGGCGGACCCGGAACTGGCCCTCGACCACCACCCGTTCGCCGGGGCGCAGGCCCAGGCTCACGGCGGCCTTGCCGTCGCGGGAGGTGATCACCTCGACGGTCCGGCGCTCGGCATGGCGGTCGGGCCGCACCACCCAGACGAAGCTGCCCTCCTGCCCCGGCTGCACCGCCGCCTGCGGCACCGTCACGGTGCCGGGTCGCGAGCCGAGATCGACCTCGATCCGGACGTACTGGCCGGGCCAGAGCCGGTCGTCCTCGTTGGGAAACAGCGCCCAGGCGGTGACGGTGCCCGATGCCTGGTCGACGCTCGAATCGACGAAGGAGAGCCGGCCTACCGCCAGCACCGCCTCGCTGCCGCTGGAAAAGACCCGGACCGGCGCGGTGCCGGGCCGCATCAGCGCCGCCCGCAAGCCGTCGAGGTCGCGCTCGGGGAGCGAGAAGGTGGCGCGGAGCGGCCGCATCTGCGTGATGGTGACGAGCCCGGTCCCGGCGGATTCGTTGCCCTTGACGAGGTTGCCGGTGGTGACCAGCACCCGGCCGAGGCGGCCGGCGATCGGCGCGCGCACGATGGTGTAGTCGAGCCGGACCTTGTCGGCCTCGATCGCGGCCTGGGACGCCGCGACGTTCGCCGCCGCGACCTTGGCCTCGGCGGAGGCGATGTCGAACT
>NZ_JTHF01000022.1 GCF_001043895.1 Methylobacterium indicum | reverse complement strand
CCCCTCCCCACAAGGGGGAGGGGAAGGCGCCTTCTTCGTTGCCGATCTGCGGGAGGAATCGCCGGATGCCCTGGAACGGATCGCCCGATCAATCGGCATCACCGCGAGCCAGGGCGAACGCCAAGGTCATGCGGCACGCCCTCACACCGGCGGAGAAGCGATTGTGGTGGCACCTGCGCCATAGGCTGCCGGTCGAGGGATCGCACTTCCGCCGGCAGGTCGCACTCGGTCCTTACGTGGCGGACTTCTGCTGCCTCGGCGCACGATTGATCGTCGAAGTCGATGGCGGCCAGCACGGCTTCCCCGACCAGCAAGCCTACGACGCCGCACGCACGGCCGCCCTCGAAGCGCGGGGCTTCCGGGTGCTGCGCTTCTCCAACGCAGACGTGATGCGCGCGATCGGCAACACCCTCGACACGATCATCGCGGCCCTGGCTGCCCCGCCCTCCCCGGAGACCTGAATGTCCGACACCTACGACGTCCTCATCATCGGCGCCGGTCCCGGCGGCTACGTGGCGGCGATCCGGGCCGCGCAGCTCGGCTTCAAGACCGCGGTGGTGGACCGCGAGCACCTGGGCGGCATCTGCCTCAACTGGGGTTGCATCCCGACCAAGGCGCTGCTGCGCTCGGCCGAGATCTACCACTACATGCAGCACGCCAAGGATTACGGCCTGACGGCGGACAATGTCGGGTTCGACGTCTCCGCCATCGTCAAGCGCTCGCGCGGCGTGTCCGGCCGGCTCAACGGCGGCGTCGGCATGCTGCTCAAGAAGAACAAGGTCGACGTGATCTGGGGCGAGGCCGCGATCGAGGCGGCGCCCAACGGCGACGAGCCCGGCCGGGTCGTGGTCAAGGAGACGAAGCGCGCCGAGGCGCCGAAGGGCGCCAAGGCGGCCGGTACCTACCAAGCCAAGCACATCGTCGTGGCGACCGGCGCCCGGCCGCGGGCGATTCCCGGCATCGAGCCGGACAAAAAGCAGATCTGGACCTACTACGAGGCGATGGTCCCGGAAAAAATGCCCAAGAGCCTGCTGGTCATGGGCTCGGGCGCGATCGGCATCGAGTTCGCCTCGTTCTACCGCACCATGGGCGCCGAGGTGACGGTGGTGGAACTGCTGCCGCAGATCCTGCCGGTGGAGGACCACGAGATCGCCGCGCATGCCCGCAAGCGGTTCGAGAAGCAGGGCATCAGGATCCTCACCGGCGCCAAGGTGACCAAGGTCGTGAAGGGCGAGGCGGTGACGGCCACGGTCGAGACCGAGGGCGGCAAGACGCAGGAGATCACGGCCGAGATCCTGATCTCGGCGGTCGGCGTCGTCGGCAACATCGAGAATCTCGGCCTGGAGACGCTCGGTGTGAAGATCGAGCGCGGCATCGTCGCCACCGACGGGCTCGGGCGCACCAGCGTGCCGGGCATCTACGCCATCGGCGACGTCGCCGGCCCGCCGATGCTCGCCCACAAGGCCGAGCACGAGGGCGTCATCTGCGTCGAGACCATCAAGGGCCTGCACACCCACCCGATGGACAAGGGCAAGATCCCGGGCTGCACCTACTGCCAGCCGCAGATCGCGTCCGTCGGCCTCACCGAGGCGAAGGCCAAGGAGCAGGGCTTCGACGTGCGGATCGGCCGCTTCCCCTTCGCGGGTAACGGCAAGGCGATCGCGCTCGGCGAGCCCGACGGCCTGGTGAAGACGGTCTTCGACCGCAAGACCGGCCAGCTGCTCGGCGCCCACATGGTCGGGGCCGAGGTGACCGAGCTGATCCAGGGCTACGTCGTGGCGATGACCCTCGAGACGACCGAGGAAGAGCTGATGCACACCGTCTTCCCGCACCCGACGCTCTCGGAGATGATGCACGAGAGCGTGCTCGACGCCTATGGGCGGGTGATCCACGCATAGGCTCAGATGAAATCGTAAAACTCCAAGACAGCAATGATCGCGCGTCAGTGCCGAACGAGACGCAACCTTCGGCTTGACCGTCGTTGGTGTCGTTTCTGCGCTGTAGCGTGATCTTTGAAGATCGAATAGGCGGAGGCAGGTGGATGGATAGTTCTTCGCCGCAATGCGATCTGGAAGGCCATGCCGGCTCAAACTACGGGAAAATTCTGGCGCAGATCCACGCGACCTTGCGGCCGCGCAACTACTTCGAGATCGGCACCAGGGATGGTGGTACGTTGGCCCTGGCGCGGTGCGACGCGATCGCGGTCGATCCTGCCTTCGTCATCGCGGATCCCGGCATCTTGTCCACACGTCGGATGTCGCTGCTGTACCAGATGACGTCCGACGACTTCTTCGCCAGGTTCGACCCCAGGAACCTGTTCGGCGAGCCCGTCCAGTTCGCCTTCCTGGACGGCATGCACCGGTGCGAGTTCCTGCTCCGCGATTTCTACAACACGGAGGCGGCGTGCGCGCCGAACTCGGTGATCGCCATCCATGATTGCCTGCCGGTGGAACTGCCGATGACGGCGCGCACCGAGGAGGGGATCGTTCCGGTCAGGCCGTCGCGCACGGGGTGGTGGACGGGCGATGTCTGGCGGACGGCGCTGCTGCTCAAGACGGTCCGGCCCGATCTGGAGATCCTGGCGCTCGACTCCGCTCCGACCGGGCTCCTGCTGGTCACGAACCTCGATCCCGGCTCGTCGTTCCTGAAGGACAACTACAATGCACTGCGCAGGGAGATGCTGTCGTACGATCTGCGCCAGATCGGGATCGAGCGTCTGTTCGAGCAGCTTCAGGTGGTGAGCACGTCCGAGATCGACAGCGACGAGAAGATGACGGCGCGGTTCTGGCTCTGAAGGCGAGGCCCTTCGGGATGCGGTCCATCGCGGTATGGTCCTCGAAGCCCCGCCGAGCGCGGCAGCCGCGACCTCGGCGCGCCGTGGCCGCGGGCCGCGACGGCGCAGGGCCGCGTGTCAGCGGGGCTCAGCCCTCCGCCGCCCGCAGCGAGCGGGCGCAGGCCGAGAGGATTGCCCGCGCGGTCTCCGGGTAATCGCCGTCCAGGACGCTCTCGAGGGTGCCGACGGTCTCGGCCAGGAGCGCCTCGCCATCGGCGACGCCCTGCTTGTGCAGGGCCACTGCGAGCGCGGTCGCCAAAGTGGCGAAGGCGACGCCTACATCCTGATCGGTCATGAGAGGATTCCGTACCGTCGGGAAGCCGGCCGCCCACGGGCGGTATCCGGTGTGGATCGGGCGGTTCCGATGAAACGAGTTGGGGGACGATGGTGGGCGCGACAGGGATCGAACCTGTGACCCCTACGATGTCAACGTAGTGCTCTCCCGCTGAGCTACGCGCCCATCGACCCGTGCAGGCATGGCCTGCCAACGGTCGTCTTGCAAGGCTGTCCCGAAACCGGGTCGCCTTCGTCTACTCCGATCGACCGAGATGCCTCGGTCTCTTCACACTCCGAGGGGATGACCCCTGACATCCGGAGGTGCGATGGTGGGCGCGACAGGGATCGAACCTGTGACCCCTACGATGTCAACGTAGTGCTCTCCCGCTGAGCTACGCGCCCTCGAGGCCGTGTGGGCGGCCCCGGTGTGAGAGGGCGTATAGAGGCAGTCGCAGCAGGTGACAAGACGGTTCCGTGGGTCGGCGCGGTTTTCCGTTGCCGGCTCCCGAGGGGGACTATGCCGGGCGGGAGACGGGGCCGCAGCCGGCTCGCCCTTGCAGGGCCCCGTCCTTCCCGTGCGACCCGGCTTCCGGCCGGTCGCCGCTCCGGCCGGCCACCCGCGCCGGCGACTCTTGCCAGCCGCTCCCGCCCCCTGCTACACGTCCGACCGCTCAACTTGGCATAACCAATTGATTTCATTGAGAATGACGAGGCGCGGCACCGCTCGCCGGCCTCGCGACAGCGAGAGGCGCGAGGACAGGTGACGGCCCAGACCCCTTCCGCGTCCCCCGCTCCTTCTCCCTTGCGGGCGTCGCTCCGGCTCGGGCGCGGTCGCACCGTCGCGCGCGACTTCACCCGCCTGCGGCTCGAATTCGGGGCCGAGGGGCTGAGCCTCGACGTGGCGGATCTCGGGCTCGGGGCGCGCTGGGTCTCGATCGCCTTCAAGGACGAGAATCACGGCGCCTTCAGCCGGGTCGAGCTGACCGCCGTCGTCGACGGCCCGGAGGGGCCGCAGGGCACCAGCCTCGACGAGCGCGCCTTCGGCCACGGGCGCTTCACCTGGCTCGGGCGGCTGCCCGCCGGCACCACCTCGTTGCGGCTCACCCCGATGCTCGGCGAGCCGGCGCTCGCCGTCGCCGAGTTCACCGTCACGGTGCGGCGCCGCGCCGCCCTCGTCGGCCGGGCGGCCGTGCGCCGGCCTCTCCTCACGGCCCAGGCCCTGTTCTGGCGCTCCGTCGGCAAGCGCGTGCGCTCGCAGCACCGCCTCGCCCGCGCCCTCGTGCCGGCGGGACTCACCGGCTACGACGCCTGGGTCCGTCACTTCGACACGCTGAGCGAGGCCGATCGCGCCCGCATCGGCGCCGAGGTGGCGCAGTGGCGCGAGCCGCCGCTGATCTCGGTGGTCATGCCGGTCTACAACCCCGGCTCCAGGGTCCTGGAGGAGGCCCTGCGCTCGGTGCGCGGGCAGCTCTACCCGCATTGGGAACTCTGCATCGCCGACGACGCCTCGACGGATCCGGCGGTGCCGCGCCTGCTCGCCCGGGCGGCGGCCGAGGACCCGCGCATCCGCGTCGAGCGCCGGCCCGAGAACGGCCACATCGCGGCGGCCACCAACACCGCGCTCGCCCTCGCCCGCGGCACCTACGTCGCCTTCATGGACCACGACGACGTGCTGCCGGCGCACGCCCTCTACGAGGTGGTCAAGGCGATCCGGCGCGATCCGGACCTCGACCTGATCTACAGCGACGAGGACAAGATCGACGCCGACGGGCGGCGCTTCGAGCCGCACTTCAAGGGCGACTGGAACCCCGAGCTCCTCTACGGCCAGAACTACCTCAACCACCTGACGGTGGTGCGCCGCAGCCTCGTCGAGGCGGTCGGGGGGCTGCGCCCCGGCTTCGAGGGCAGCCAGGACCACGACCTGCTCCTGCGTCTGAGCGACCGGCTGGACCCCGCCCGCGTGCGTCACCTGCCGGCGATCCTGTACCACTGGCGCACCGCGATCGGCTCCGGCACCTTCTCGGACGCCTTCCTCGCCCGGGCCGAGGCGGCGCGCCTCCAGGCCCTGGAGGAGCTGGTGGCGCGGCGCGGCTGGCCGCACCGGGTCGAGCGCGGGCCGCTGGGCTTCAACCGTCTGGTGCGCGCCCTGCCCGACCCGGCCCCGCTCGTCTCGGTGGTGATCCCGACCAAGGACCGGGCCGAGCTGCTGCGCGTCGTCCTCGACGGACTCCTGACCGGAACCGAGTATCCGGCGATCGAGGTCGTGGTGGTCGACAACGGCAGCACCGAGCCCTCGGCCCTGGCGCTCCTGGAGCGGGCCGCCGCCGATCCGCGGGTGCGGGTGCTGTCGCGCCCCGGCCCGTTCAACTTCTCGGGGCTCTCGAACGACGGCGCCGCGGCCGCGCGCGGATCGCTGCTCCTGTTCCTCAACAACGACATCGAGGTCGTCGCGCCGGGCTGGCTCACGGAACTGGCCTCGATCGCGGTCGAGGACGGGGTCGGTGCCGTCGGCGCCAAGCTGTCCTATCCGGACGGCACGCTCCAGCACGGCGGCGTGGTGCTGGGCGTCGGCGGCGTCGCCGGCCACAGCCACCCGGATATCGGACCCGACGATCCCGGCTATTTCGGCCGCATGGTGATCGCGCAGGAGGTCTCGGCGGTCACCGGGGCCTGCCTGATGATGCGGCGCGCGGTGTTCGAGGCGGTCGGTCGCTTCGACGCGGAGCACCTGGCGGTGGCCTTCAACGACATCGACCTGTGCCTGCGGGTGCGCCAGGCCGGCTACCGGGTGATCTGGACGCCGCACGCCGCCCTGACGCACCACGAATCGAAGAGCCGCGGCAAGGAGGACACGCCCGAGAAGCGCGCCCGCTTCGAGGCCGAGGTCGCCACCATGACCGAGCGCTGGGGGCCGGAGCTGCGCAACGATCCCTACTACAACCCGAACCTCGCCCGGGCGAAGGCGCTGTTCCGCCTCTGGTAACGGTGCGGCCGTTGCCCGTTTTGCACTGCAACGCTACAGCGGTGCCCGCGGGCGCCGCGCCGCGCCGCTGCCGGGAGGACGTGAGATGCGCGTTGCGATGGTGGGGGCGGGCTATGTCGGCCTGGTCTCCGGAGCCTGCTTCGCCGATTTCGGCCACACCGTCACCTGCGTCGACACGGCGCCGGAGAAGATCGCCGCCCTGAAGGACGGCCGCATCCCGATCTACGAGCCCGGCCTCGATGCGCTCGTCGCCGAGAACGTGCGCCAGAGCCGACTCTCCTTCACCACCGACCTCGTCGAGGCGGTCGCCGGGGCCGACGCCGTGTTCATCGCCGTCGGCACCCCGTCGCGGCGCGGCGACGGCTTTGCCGACCTCTCTTACGTCTACCAGGCGGCGCGCGACATCGCCGCCGCCGTCACCGGGCCCACCGTCGTCGTCACCAAGTCCACGGTGCCGGTCGGCACCGGCGACGAGGTCGAGCGCATCGTCCGCGAAGCGCGGCCCGGGATCGCCATCGCGGTCGCCTCCAACCCCGAATTCCTGCGCGAGGGCGCGGCGATCTCCGACTTCAAGCGGCCCGACCGCATCGTCGTCGGCGCCGACGATCCCGCCGCGGCCGCCGTGGTGAGCGAGCTCTACCGCCCGCTCTACCTCAACCACGCGCCGATCCTGGTGACGAGCCGGCGCACCGCCGAGCTGACCAAGTACGCGGCGAACGCCTTCCTCGCCACCAAGATCACCTTCATCAACGAGATCGCCGATCTCTGCGAGCAGGTCGGCGCCGACGTGCAGGAGGTCGCCCGCGGCATCGGCCTCGACAACCGCATCGGGCGCAAGTTCCTGCATGCCGGCCCGGGCTACGGCGGTTCCTGCTTTCCCAAGGACACGCTGGCGCTGGTCAAGACCGCCCAGGATGCGGGCAGCCCGGTGCGCCTCGTCGAGACGGTGGTGGCGGTCAACGACAGCCGCAAGCGCGCCATGGCCCGCAAGGTGATCGCCGCCTGCGGCGGTTCGGTGCGGGGCAAGCGGATCGCGGTGCTGGGCCTGACCTTCAAGCCGAACACCGACGACATGCGCGACGCCCCGTCCCTGTCGATCATCGCCGGGCTCCAGGATGCCGGCGCCACGGTGACGGCCTACGACCCGGAGGGCGTCGAGCAGGCCCGGCCGCTCCTCACCGGCGTGGACTACGCCGCCGACCCCTATGCCTGTGCGGAGCGCGCGCATGCTCTCGTGATCGTGACCGAGTGGGACGCGTTCCGGGCCCTCGATCTCAAGCGCCTGCGCGAGGCAATGGCCGAGCCGGTCCTCGTCGACCTGCGCAACGTCTATCGGCCCGAGGATGCCCGCAAGCACGGCTTCACCTATGCCAGCGTCGGGCGGCCCTGAGCGGCACGCCTCCGACGCGACGCGGGATTCGAGGATCGTTCGAGACCCGTTCCAGCCTAAAGATTGTTCGATGATCGCCGGGAGCGAGCCGATGCAGACCTTCTTCGTCGAGATCAAGTGCCGCCTGGGCAAGACCTATACCGTGGCGAGCGCCCTCGCCGACCGCGAGATCGCCTCCGAGATCTACTCGACGGCGGGCCATTACGACGTGCTCGCCAAGTTCCACGTCGATGACGGTGTGGATATCGGGCATTTCGTGGCCGAGCACGTCCAGACCATCGCGGACATCCAGGATACCCGCACCATCATCACCTTCAAGGCCTTCTGAGCGGGACCGGCGGCAGCGCCGTCCGGCGGAACGGATGCCGGCCCGTCGCGAAAATCCCGGTGCCGTCAACGGCTTGGCGTTGCGCGCGACGGCAGCGCGACCCCGCGCGGGGCCGGGTCCGGCACCCGTGCGCCGCTCCGCCCCATTGCGACCCGATTCATCGGGTCTAAGACGTGTCGCGTGCGTCCGGTCCGGGCCGGGGCGCGTTCGAGCTTGACAGCATTACCGGTGAGATCCGGTATTTCTACCGGATGACAGTTTTGCGGCCCAGCTACGGTGCTTCTGCTCCGCCATGTCGCAGGACTTCGACTGATGAAGGCATGTCACAGGTAGGCCAAGTCTTGTCGTGTCGGGATGGGTGGCGCCGTTCCGGGGTTGGCGCGGTGCTGGCCTCATACTATGGGTTGGGGTGAATTGCCCGGGTGCGGCGCCGCCGCGTCCCGTCCTCCGTAAATGAGCGTGTGCGAAGCGAACGTGATACAGCGTCCTGACATCGCGATCATCGGTCGGTCCTGCCGGCTGCCGGGCGCCTCCGGCGTCGACAGCCTGTGGCAGATGCTCATCGAGGGACGGTGCGCCGTCTCGCGCATCCCGGAGGACCGCTGGTCCCTGGAGCGCATGGGTCACCCCCGGGCGCAGGAGCGCGGCAAGAGCTACACCTGGGCGGCCGGCGTCATCGACGATCCGTGGTCGTTCGACCCGTCGGTCTTCGGCATCTCGCCCCGCGAGGCCGAGCAGATGGACCCGCAGCAGCGCCTGCTGCTGGAGCTGACCTGGGAGGCCCTGGAGAGCGCGGGGCTACGGCCGTCGGCGGTGGCCGGCAGCCCGATCGGCGTGTTCGTGGGCGCCTCCTCGCTCGATTACGGCAACCTGCGGGTCCTCGACAGCGCCTCGGGCGACGCCTACGCGGCGACCGGCAACACGCTGTCGATCCTGTCGAACCGCATCTCCTACATCTTCGACCTGAAGGGGCCGAGCTTCACCCTCGACACCGCCTGCTCGTCGTCCCTCGTCGCCCTCGACGCCGCGGTCGCGGCGATCGCCTCGGGGCGGATCGACACGGCGGTGGTGGCGGGCGTCAACCTGCTGGTCAGCCCGTTCAACTTCGTGTCGTTCTCGAACGCCTCGATGCTGTCGCGCACCGGCCTGTGCCAGGCCTTCTCGGCGAGCGCCGACGGCTACGTCCGCGCCGAGGGCGGCGTCGTCCTGGTGCTGCAATCGGCTGAGGCCGCCGCCCGCACCGGCGCGACCGTGCGCGGCGTGATCGCCGCCTCGAAGGTCAACTCGGACGGGCGCACCACCGGCATCTCCCTGCCGTCGGGCTACGCGCAGGGCGCGCTGCTGGAGGAGATCTACCGCGAGGCCGGGGTCGCCCTCGACGCGATCACCTTCATGGAGGCCCACGGCACCGGCACCCCGGTGGGTGATCCGATCGAGGCCGGCGCCATTGGCGGCAAGCTCGGCCGCGGCCGCGCCACGCCGCTCCCGATCGGCTCGATCAAGACCAATATCGGCCATACCGAGCCGGTCTCGGGCCTCGCCGGCCTGCTCAAGGCGAGCCTGGCGCTGGAGCACGACCTGCTGCCGCCCTCGCTGCACAGCGCCGAGCTCAACCCGGCGATCCCGTTCGACGAGCTGAATCTCGCGGTCAACCGCACGCTCCTGCCCCTGCCCCGCACCGGCGAGCCGCGCTTTGCCGGCGTCAACTCGTTCGGCTTCGGGGGCACCAACGCCCACGTCATCCTGACCGACCCGGCGCCCGTCGCGGCGGCGGCCTCCGCGCCGGTTCCCGCCCCCGAGGTGCTGCTGGTCTCGGCCCAGACCAAGGCGGCCCTCGCCGACCTCGCCCAGGACTACGCCGCCCGCCTCGACGGGGCGGACACGGCCGAGATGTCGCGCGTCGCCGCCGCTGCCGCGCATCGCCGCGAGCGCCTGCCGGTGCGCGCCGCGATCCCGCTGCGCGACCTCGACGCCGAGGCCGTGACCGAGGCGCTGCGCGCCGTCGCCGAGGGCGAGGAGGCGCCCGCGGCGTCCCTCGCCACCGCGGTCGAGCGCGCCGGCGGCGTCGCCTTCGTGTATTCGGGCAATGGCAGCCAGTGGGCCGGCATGGGCCGGGACGCCTACGCCCTCAACCCCGTCTTCCGTGCCCGCTTCGACGAGACCGACGCCCTGTTCCGGCCGCTCGCCGGCTGGTCGCTCAAGGACGCGCTGTTCGCCGACGACCTGGAGGCGCGGCTCGCGCTCACCAGCGTGTCGCAGCCGCTGATCTTCGCCATCGAGGCCGCCTCCACCGCCGCCCTGAAGGCCGTGGGCCTCGCCCCGACCGCGATCGTCGGCCACTCGGTCGGCGAGATCGGCGCCGCGGAGGCCGCCGGCATCCTGACGCTCGAACAGGCGGTGAAGGTCATCTTCTACCGCTCGAAGCACCAGGAGGCGACCCGCGGGCTCGGCACCATGGCGGTGCTGCTCGCCCCCGTCGAGGAGGTCGAGGCCTTCCTCGTCGACTATCCCGAGCTCGACATCGCCGCCCTCAACAGCCCCAAGGCCGTGACGGTGGCGGGCCCCGTCGCGATGATCGACGCCGCCATGAAGGCGCTGGCGCGCAAGCGCCGCCGCGGCCGCAAGCTCGACCTCGACTACGCCTTCCACGGCCGCCTGATGGACCCGATCGAGGGGCCGCTGCGGCGCGACCTCGCGGGGCTCGCGCCCTCCGCCGGCACCGTGCCGCTCGCCTCGACGGTGACCGGCGGCGTGCTCGACGGCACCGCCTTCGACGCCGGCTACTGGTGGCGCAACATCCGCGAGCCGGTGCGGTTCAGCGCGGCGGTCCAGGCCGCGGCGCAAGGAGGCGCCCGGATCTTCGTCGAGGTCGGCCCGCGGCCGACCCTGCTGCCGCATATCGGCGACTGCCTCGAGCCGCTCGGCTTTGATGGCGCCACCGTCGGCGTGCTGCCGAAGAAGACCCTCGCCACCGACCCGTTCCGGCGCGCGCTGGCCGCGGCCCTCGCGGCGGGTGCCGCCGTCGACGAGACGATCGCCTTCGGGACCGACCCGGCCGGCAGCGTGGCGCTGCCGCACTATCCCTGGCAGCGCAAGGTCTTCCGCCTGCCGGAGACCACCGAGGCGATGAACCCGGCGAGCGCCCGGCCCTACCACCCGCTGATCGGCGCCCGCCAGGGCGCGGACGGCCTGGAATGGCTGGCCCATCTCGACGTCGCCACGGTGCCGGAACTCGACGACCACCGCATCGACGGCCAGGCGATCCTGCCCGGTGCCGGCTTCGCCGAGATGGCGCTGGCGGTCGGCCGCGAGGTCGTGCGCTCGGAGAGCGTGACGCTCGCCGATCTCGAGATCCAGCAGCCGATGGTCTTCGCCGAGGAGACCGTGCGCGAGGTGCTGTCCCGGTTCTCCCCGGGCGCCAACCTGGTGCAGATCCTGTCCCGGCCGCGCCTGAGCCAGGCGCCCTGGCAGCTCCACGCCGTCGCCAAGCTGGTCGAGGGCGAGACCCCGGCCCCGGCGCGCCTCGCCGTGGCGGCCCTGCCCTCCGAGACCACGATCGACGGCGAGGCGCTCTACGCCCGCGCCCGGGCGTCGGGCCTCGGCTTCGGCCCGTCCTTCCGCCAGGTCGCCCGCTCGGCCCGGCTCGACGACGCCACGATCGTGTCCGAGCTGCAGCCGTCCGGGCCCGAAGCCCGCTACGGCCTGTCGCCGGCACGGCTCGATTCCTGCTTCCACGGCCTGATCCTGCTCTTCGCCGACCTCCTGGGCGAAGCGGCGAGCCGGGCCTACGTGCCGATCCGCTTCGGCGAGATCCGGCTGGTGCGCCCCGGCGCGGCCATCGCCCGGGCGGTGATCCGCACCCGGCGCTGCAACGAGCGCAGCATCCTGGCCGACTTCACCCTGGTGGACGAGGCCGGCGAGGTGATCGCCACCTTGCGCGAGGGCCGGTTCCAGGCCCTGCGCATGAAGGCCGGGGGCGACCTCGACGCCTTCGCGATCCGCCAGTTCACCGAGCTCGCCACCGAGCCGACGGCGATCGCCCTGGAGCCGCAGCCGGCGGTCGCCGCCCTGGTGCGGCGCCAGGCCGGCGCGGTCACCGCCAAGGGCGACGCGGCGCTCGGCGCCGGCCACATGCTGCTCGAAGGCTGGGCGACCTCGCTCGCCGACCGGCTCGCCCGGGGTCTCGCGGTCGGCGGCGTCGTCGACGTCGCGGCCTCGCGCCGGCTGCCGGCGGCCTTGCGCCCGTGGCTCGTCAACCAGCTCGCGGCGCTGGAGGTCAGCGGCCTGGCCGAGGCCGCGGGCGACGACCGCTGGCGCCTGCGCGCCGACGTGACGCTGCCGGCGACCGACGAGATCATGCGCTGGATCGCGGCGGACCATCCCGAATTGTCGGCCGAGCTCCTGCTCTGCGCCGATCTCGGCGCCGTGGTGTCGCGGATCCTCGCCGGCACGCTGTCGGACGCTCCCTCCCTGCCGCAGGCGGCGCTCGACGCCTTCTGCTTGCGCGGCGCCACCGTGCGGGCCTCGGCCGATGCGGTGATGCGGCTCCTCGACGACAGCGCCGCCGCGCTCCCCCGCGACCGGGCGCTCCGCCTGCTCCAGGTCGGGTTCGGGCCGCTCTCGGCCCAGGTCGCGACCTTCGCCGGCCTGCACGAGGCGCGCCTCACCGTGTTCGAGGCCGACCGGCGCCTCGCCGAGCGGGCCCGCCTCGCCCTGCCGGCCGGCGTCACGATCGTCGAGGACCCGGCGCAGCTCGGCCTCGCGGCCTTCGACGCGGTGCTGGCGAGCGACGTGCTCCACCGCGCCTCCCGCGATCTCCTGACGCCGCTCGCCGCGTCGCTGGCGGCCGGCGGCCTGTTCGCGGCAGTCGAGCCCGGCGCCTCGCTGTTCCGCGACATGGTGTTCGGCCTCGATGCCGGCTGGTTCGAGATGGCCGGCACCGTGCCGGTCGGGCGCCTCGACGACGTGGCGGGCTGGCAGCGCTCCTTGAGCGCCGTCGGCCTCGTCAAGGTCGCGGCCGACCGGGCGGTCACCCGCAACGGCAACGACCTGCTGCTGCTCGCCGAGGCCCCGCCCCGGCCGAAGGCCGCCGCCGGCCAGACCTTCGCCTTCGTCATCGGCTCCGAGGACGAGTTCGCGGCCGAGACCGCCTCCTCCCTGGCGACGCTCCTGGTCGCGGGTGGGGTCCACGTCTCGATCATCCTCGATTCCGAGGCGTCGCTGCGCGAACTGGAGCGCGAGACCCCCGACACGGTGGTCTACCTCGCCGGTGCCTTCAACCGCGGCGGCGAGGCCGCCGAGCGGCTGCGCGAGCGCTGCCTCGGCCTCAAGCGCTGCGTCGAGCATCTCGGCACCCGCCAGACCCGGCTCTGGGTCGTCTGCCCCGGTGCCACCCGCGACCGCGGCGGCCCGGCCTGCAGCGTCGAGGCCGGCGTGTGGGCCTTCACCCGCACGCTCGCCAACGAGGTGGCGTCCCTCGACGTGCGCCGCATCGACCTCTCGCCGTCGATCTCCTCGAAGCGCGCCGCCGAGCGCCTGCGCGACCTGATCCTGTCCGGCAGCCCCGAGACCGAGATCGTGGTCGACGACGATGCGACCCGCGTGGTCCGCTTCGCGCAAGGGGCGCGGCCCGTCCGCCGCTCGGGTGCCGCGGCGCCCGCCGCCCGGCTCGAGCGCAGCACCACCGGCGGCCTCAACGAGATGCATTGGGGGCCGGCCGAACGGTCCGCCCCCGGTGTCGGCCAGATCGAGATCGCGGTCGAGGCCACCGGCCTCAACTTCCGCGACGTGCTCTGGGCGCTCTCGATGCTGCCCGAGGAGATCCTCGAGGACGGCTTCGCCGGTCCGCGCCTCGGCCTCGAATGCGCCGGCCGCGTCGCGGCGGTCGGTGCGGGCGTGACCGCGTTCAAGCCCGGCGACCGGGTGGTGGCCTTCGCCCAGTCGGGCTTCGCCACCCACATCGTCGTGCCCGAGATGGTCGTGGCGGCGGCCCCCGAGGGGCTGTCGTCGGAGGCGGCCGCCACCACGCCGGTCGCCTTCCTCACCGCCTTCTACGGCCTCGTGACGCTCGCCCGCCTCAAGGCCGGCGAATGGGTGCTGGTCCATGGCGGCGCCGGCGGCGTCGGCCTCGCGGCGCTCCAGATCGCCCGGATGCGCGGCGCCCGGGTCATCGCCACCGCAGGCTCGAACGAGAAGCGGGCGCTCGTCAAGGCGCTCGGCGCCGAGCACGTGCTCGATTCCCGCTCGCTCGCCTTCGTCGACGACATCCGCCGCATCACCGGCGACGGCGTCGACGTGGTGCTCAACAGCCTGTTCGGCGAGGCGATGGAGCGCAGCCTCAACTCGCTGAAGCCCTTCGGGCGCTTCGTCGAGCTGGGCAAGCGCGACTACGTCGCCAACACCCATATCGGCCTGCGGCCGTTCCGCCGGAACCTGTCGTATTTCGGCGTCGACCTCGACCAGCTGCTCCAGTTCCAGCCCGACGAGGGCAAGCGGCTGTTCCGCGAGGTGATGGCGCTCTTCACCGACGGCAGCCTGAAGGCGCTGCCCTACCAGCCCTTCGCGGCCGAAGAGGTCTCGGACGCGTTCCGGCTGATGCAGCAATCGGGTCACGTCGGTAAGATCGTGATCGCGCCGCCGAAGGCCGGCACGATCCCGGCCGAGACGACGAAACCCTTCGTGGTCGCGCCCGACCGCGTCCATCTCGTCACCGGGGGCTTGGGCGGCTTCGGCATCGAGGCGGCGCGCTGGCTCGCCGACCGGGGCGCGCGCCACATCGCGCTCGTCGGCCGCAAGGCGCCGTCCGGCGAGCCGGCGCTCTCGACCATCGCCGAACTCGAGGCCCGCGGCGTCTCGGTCCAGGTCGAATCCTGCGACATCGCCGATCGCGCCTCGGTCCAGCGCCTGCTGGATCGGGTGGAGAGCAAGGGCGTCAAGCTCGCCGGCATCATCCACGGCGCGATGGTGCTGCAGGACGGCCTGATCGCCAACCTCGATCCGGCCGCCCTCGAAGCGGTGATCGCCCCGAAGGTGATCGGCGCCGGCCACCTCGACGCGCTGACCCGCGACCGGGTGCTCGACTACTTCGTGCTGTTCTCCTCGGCCACGACCTTCATCGGCAATCCGGGCCAGGGCTCCTACGTCGCCGCCAACGGCTTCATGGAGGGGCTGGCCCGCCAGCGCCGCCGCCTCGGCCTGCCGGCCCTGGCGGTGGCCTGGGGCGCCATCGGCGATGTCGGCGTCCTCGCCCGCAACAAGGCGGTGATGGAGACGCTGGCCGGCCGGGTCGGCGTCACCCCGGTCGATGCCCGCAAGTCCCTCGACCTGATGGCCGAGGCGCTGGGTTCGCAGGGCGGCGCCTCCGACGACGCGGTGATCGCCATCGCGGCGATGCACTGGGGCAAGGCGCGCGAGCGTCTCGCCACCCTGCGCTCCCCGAGCTACGCCAGCCTCGGCTCCGAGCAGCAGGCGGAGGCCGGCGGCGCGGTCGCGATCAGCATCCCGGGTCTCCTGCGTGCCCACGACCTCGACGACGTCCGCAAGACCGTGGCCGACGCCATCGTGGAGGACATCGCCCGCATCCTGCGCCTGCCAAAGGACGACATCAGCCGGGTGCGCCAGCTCTCGGAGATCGGCCTCGACTCGCTGATGGGCGTCGAGCTCGGCGCCAGCCTGCAGGAGCGGTTCGGCCTCGACGCGCCGCCGTCGGGCGTGTCCAGCGGCCAGACCGTGACCGAACTCGCCGACACCCTGATCCAGTCGGTGGCGGCCCCGGTCGACGAGAGCGCGGCGGCGGTCGTCAGCCTGTCGCAGCGCCACGGCGGGGCCGAGTCGGTCGACGCCGCCTCGCTCCAGTCCCTCCAGGCGCTGGTCGAGCAGAACAGCCAGGACATCAAGGTCATCACCCAATGAGTAGCGGATCCTCCCACGGCGCGGGTGGGCGCGAGGCCCTGGCGGGCTTCGTCGCCGCCCGCCTCGGCAAGGCTCCCGTCCGCCCCGCCCCGGCCCGGCCGGAGCCCAAGCCCGCCCTCGCGCAGGCCCAGAGCTTCGACAGCCTGCCGGCCTACAAGGAGCTGAAGCTCCAGCGCTCGGCCGCCGACCTGATCGGCCTCGGCAACCCGTTCTTCCGCGTTCACGACGCCAAGGCCGGCGCGACGACGACGATCGACGGGCGGACCTTCACCAACTTCTCGTCCTACGACTATCTCGGGCTCAACGGCCATCCGGAGGTGAACGCGGCGGCGCAAGCCGCGCTGTCGACCTACGGCACCTCGGCCTCGGCGAGCCGGATCGTCGCCGGCGAGCGCCCCGGCCACCTCGTCCTCGAGAAGGCGCTCGCCGCCCATTACGGCACCGAGTCCTGCGTGGTGATGGTGAGCGGGCACGCCACCAACGTGACGACCATCGCGGCCCTGCTCGAACCCGGCGACGTGATCTACCACGACGCCCTGATCCACAATTCGGTGGTCACCGGCGCGCAGCTGTCGGGCGCCCAGCGCCGCAGCTTCGCCCATAACGACCTCCAGGCCCTCGAATCGCTGCTGCACGCGACGCGCCACGAGCACCGCCGGGCGCTGATCGTGATCGAGGGCCTCTACAGCATGGACGGGGACGCCCCCGACCTCGCCGGTGTCGTCGCCCTCAAGGAGCGCTACGGCGCCTGGCTGATGGTGGACGACGCCCACGGCCTCGGCGTGCTGGGTAAGGACGGCCACGGCCTGCACGAGCATTGCGACGTGCCCCCCGGCAGCGTCGACATCTGGATGGGCACGCTGTCGAAGACGCTCTCGTCCTGCGGCGGCTACGTCGCGGGAGCGGGCGCGCTCATCGAGCTCCTGAAGTGCACCGCGGGCGGCTTCGTCTACTCGGTCGGCCTGTCGCCGCCGCTCGCCGCCGCCGCCACCGCCTCGCTGGCGCTGATGCGGCGCGAGCCGGAGCGGGTCGCGCGGCTGCGCCGCAACGGCTCCCTGTTCCTCGCCTGCGCCCGCGAGCGCGGCCTCGATGTCGGCACCAGCCTCGGGCTTGCCGTGGTGCCGGTGATCCTCGGCGATTCGCTCAAGGCCGTGACCCTATCGGACCGGCTGTTCCAGCGCGGCATCAACGTGCAGCCGATCATCCACCCGGCGGTGCCGGAGCGCTCATCGCGCCTGCGCTTCTTCATCACCTCGGAGCACACGCCCGAGCAGATCCGCGAGACCGTGACGGTGCTCGCCGACGAGCTCGACGAGCTGAACCAGGGCGGCTCGCTGGTCGAGCGGCTGATGGCGCGGCGGGCCTGACGACCCCACCCCGGGTCCCGGTGCGGGGCCCGGACGAGGCGACCGGCGTTCGGCCACCCCTGCGCCATCCGCGGCTCCGGATCCCGGGTTCCGCTTCGCGGCCCGGGGATGACCCGGGCCGTGCCGGGACCCGATGCCCCGTCAGCCGCGCAGCTCGTCCACCAGGAACTCCCGCACCGCCCCGGCCTCGATGCCGGGGGCGATGAAGCTCTTGCCGATGCCGCGGGCCAGGATGAAGGTCAGCGCCCCGTCGCGGACCTTCTTGTCCTGGCGCATCGCGTCGAGGAGCTGGTCGGCGTCGCCGCTCCCGCCCGGGACCTGGTCGAGCCGCGTCGGCAGGCCGGCGAGCGCCAGGTGGTTGGCGACGCGGCCGGCATCCTGGCCCGGGCACAGGCCGAGCCGGGCGGAGAACCGGAAGGCGAGGCACAGGCCGATCGCCACCGCCTCGCCGTGGACGAGGCGCGCCGCCTGGTAGCCGGTCAGGCGCTCGAGGGCGTGCGCGAAGGTGTGGCCGAGGTTGAGCAGCGCCCGCTCGCCGTCCTCGCGCTCGTCGCGCACCACCACCCCGGCCTTGGCCCGGCAGCAGGACGCCACCGCCGTCTCGCGGGCAGGCCCCCCGGCATAGATCTCGGCGAGGTTCGCCTCGCACCAGGCGAAGAACTCGGGGTCGTCGATCAGCCCGTACTTCGCCACCTCGGCGTAGCCGGCGCGCAGCTCGCGCGGTGCCAGGGTGTCGAGGGTGGCGGTATCGGCGATGACGAGGCTCGGCTGGTGGAAGGCGCCGACGAGGTTCTTGCCGTGGGGCGAGTTGATGCCGGTCTTGCCGCCGACCGAGGAATCGACCTGGGCGAGCAGGCTGGTCGGCGCCTGGACGAAGCGCACGCCCCGGCGCAGCGAGGCCGCCGCGAAGCCCGCGAGGTCGCCGACGACGCCGCCGCCGAGCGCCAGAACGAGGTCGCCGCGCTCGATCCGGTGGCCGATCAGCCCGTCGCAGACCTGGGCGAAGCCCGCATAGCTCTTCGAGCCCTCGCCGGGCGTCACCGTGATGAGCGCGGTGCGCAGGGACGCCTCGGCGAGCGCGGCGGTGACGGCTTCGCCGTACTCCGCCGCCACGGTCTCGTCGCTCACCACCGCGACGGCCCGGGCCTTGAGCGCGGCGACGCGGGTGCCGATCTCGGCGAGGAGTCCCCGGCCGACCAGGATGTCGTAGGCCCGGCCCCCGTCGAGGGGGACGTGAACGGTCTGTGTCTGCGCGGTCACGGCGTCGTCCGTTGTCGAGCGGTCAATGGGCGGCGACGCTGTGGCCGGCGGTCTCCGGCTCGCCGCCGGTCTCGGGCGGGGAGCCCGTGGGATCGCCCGCCGCGCCTCCGGCATAGCCGTCTCCCGGGTCGCCCAGCATGTGGGCGTCGAGGGCTTCGAGCACGTCCTGCACCACCCGGTCGTGGGAGACCTCGCGGGAGACCACCATCACGTCGGCCCCGCCATAGATGGGATGGCGCAGGTCCATCAGGCGACGCATCGTGCCCTCCGGGTCCTCGTTCTGGAGCAGCGGCCTGCCGGGGCGCTTGCGCACCCGGCGCATCAGCACGTCGAGCTCGGCCTTGAGCCAGACCGAGACCCCGGCCTCGCCGATGCGCTGGCGGGTCTCGGGCCGCATGAAGGCGCCGCCGCCGGTGGCGAGCACCATCGGCCCCTCGCGCAGCAGGCGCGCGATCACCCGCTCCTCGCCGTCGCGAAAGCTCGGCTCGCCGTAGATGGCGAAGATGTCGGGGATGGTCAGGCCGGCCGCGGCCTCTATCTCGTGGTCGGCGTCCTTGAAGATCAGGCCGAGGCGGCCCGCCAGGCGCTTGCCGACGGTGCTCTTGCCCGCGCCCATGAGGCCAACCAGCACGATCGAGCGCAGGCCGAGGCCTCGGCGCACGCGCGACTCGATCGATGGCTCATGAGGGGGACGCTGGCTCATGCGGCGTTCTTTAGCCTGTTTTTCGCGCAGGGCGAAACGGCGGATATCGGGGAAAAACCACGCGCGCCGCCGGTCCGTCTGCGTTGTCTCTGCGTCCGCTTCGGCACCCGCGCAACAGGCGCCGGCATTCCGCGCGGCGGTGCGGATGCCGGCCTTGCCTCGCGGTGCGGCGCGTGGTCGAACCGACGGCCAAGGTGGCCGGCGCCCTCTCCTCCGCGCCGCTCGTTGTCACGCGTAGTCGCGGGGATCCGTCCGACGTGCCGACCCTCTTCCGTTTCCTCGTCGTGGTGGCCGTCCTGGCCGGGATCGCCTTCGCGGCGATGTTCGCGCTCGCCACCTTCGTCGAGCCGACCCCGCGCGAGATCTCCGTCACCATCCCCAACGCCAAGCTGCAGCCGAAGTGAGCGGCGGGGCATGAGCACCTTGGGCCCCCAGGGCCTGATGCACGCCTATCTCGACATGCTGGCCGCCGAGCGGGGCGCCGCCGCCAACACGCTCGCGGCCTACCGGCGCGACCTCGACGACTACCTCGCCCATCTGGCGGGCCGGCGCCTCGATCCCGGCGCCGTCGAGCCCGCCGGCATCCGGGCCTACCTCGCCGAACTGGAGGCGCGCGGCCTCAAGACCACCTCGGCGGCGCGCCGGCTCTCCTGCGTGCGCGGCTTCCACCGCTTCCTCTACGCCGAGGGGCTGGCCGAGGGCGATCCCACCGCCCCGGTCTCGGGGCCCAAGCGCGGCCGCGGCCTGCCCAAGGTGCTCTCGGTGGCCGAGGTCGACCGCCTGCTCGCGGTCGCCAAGGAGGTCGCCGTCAAGGCGCCGAACCCCGCCGAGGCGGCCCGGGCCGGGCGGATGCACTGCCTGATCGAGCTTCTCTACGCCACGGGCCTGCGCGTCTCGGAGCTGGTCGCCCTGCCGCGGGCCGCCGGCGCCACCAAGGAGCGCTTCCTGGTGGTGCGCGGCAAGGGCGGGCGCGAGCGCCTGGTGCCGCTGACCGAGGTGGCGCGCTCCGCCATGGCGGCCCATCTCGCGACCCTGACGGCGCCCGGGCCCTGGCTGTTTCCCGCCGACAGCGAGACCGGCCACCTGACCCGCCAGGCCTTCGCCCGGGACCTGAAGGCCGTGGCCGCCGCCGCCGGCCTGCGCACCGACAAGATCAGCCCGCACGTCCTGCGCCACGCCTTCGCCAGCCACCTCCTGCAGAACGGCGCCGACCTCCGGGTGGTGCAGGAGCTGCTCGGCCACGCCGACATCTCGACGACGCAGATCTACACCCACGTCCTCGACGAGCGCCTCAAGCAGATGGTGCGCGACCTCCACCCGCTGGCGAGCGCCTGATCCCCCCGCCCCGGGTGACGCGGGAGCGGGCGCGACCTATCTCGTCCCCCGGTGCGGCGGAAAAGCCGCGGGGGGGAAAACGCACGTGCCGGTCTCGACCCTGTCCCTCGTCGCGCAGATCCTGGCGGCGTGCCTCGTCGCCGCGACGCTGCTGCCGTTCTGGCGCAGCCGCGCCGGGCTGGTGCGCACCTTCGACTTTCCGCGCTTCCAGATCGCGAGCGCGATCCTGCCGGTCCTGGTCCTGCTGGTGGTCGCCGGGCACGATCCCGTCTCGCTCGCCCTCGGGGCCGGGCTGCTCGCCGCGCTCGGCCTGCAACTGCGCCACATCCTGCCCTTCACGCGGCTGGCGCGGCCGACCGCCAAGGCCGCCCCGGCCGAGGCCGACCCCGAGCGCCGCGTCGCGATCCTGATCGTCAACGTGCTGCAGTCGAACCGCGCCTACGACCGGCTCCTGCGGGTGGTGGAGCGCCACGACCCCGACCTGGTCCTGGCGCTCGAAACCGATGCGGGCTGGCGCGACGCGCTCTCGCCGCTGCGGGCGCGCTACCCCCACGGGGTCGACCAGGCGCAGGACAACACCTACGGGCTGATGCTCTACTCGCGCCTGCCCCTCGACGACGTGCGGGTGCGCTTCCTGATCGAGGACGACGTACCCTCTGTGCGCGCCGGGGTCACCCTGCCCTCGGGCGAGCGCTTCACCTTCCACGGCGTGCATCCGCGCCCGCCCCATCCGGGCCACAGCAGCGCGACGCGGGACGGCGAACTGGTGCTGGTCGCCCGCGAGGTCGCGCGGGAGGCCGGGCCCACGGTGGTGGCGGGCGACCTCAACGACGTCGCCTGGTCGCGCACCACGGGGCTCTTCCAGGCCATCGGCGGCCTCCTCGACCCGCGGGTCGGGCGCGGCGCCTACCCGACCTTCCACGCCGACTGGCCGATCCTGCGCTGGCCCCTCGACCACGTCTTCTTCTCCGAGCACTTCCTGCTCGCCCGGCTCGAGCGGCTGGAGCATGTCGGCTCCGACCATTTCCCGATCCTGATCGAGCTGTGCCGCGACGCCAGCGCCGAGGCGGTGCAGGAGCCTCCGGCGGCCGATGCCGAGGACCGGCAGGAGGCCACCGAGGCGGTGGCGCAGGCGCGCGAAGCCGCCTCGTCCTAGCGGGTCATAAAAGTCAAACAGTATGACTTTTCAGCCGGGCGGCCCCGTGCTGTAACGGGCCGGCCGGCGCCGCGGGGCGCCCTGTCGGACGAGCCCGGTCCCGGATGCGCACCCCCTTCGCCACCTCCCGCGCCGCGGATCCCGTCAGGGCCGCCGGCGACGCGCCGGCGGGGACCGGTCTGGTGGTGATCCCGGCCGGGCGCGCCCGGTCGAACCACGCCGAGGTGGCGCGCAGCCTCGGCACCGCGATCATCGCCGGCCGCTATCCGGCGGGGGCCCGGCTGCCCGGGGACGGCGAGCTGCTCGCCGCCTTCGGGGTGTCGCGGCCGGTCCTGCGCGAGAGCGTCAAGACGCTCGCCGCCAAGGGGCTCCTGACCACCAAGGCCCGGGTCGGCACGGTGGTGCGCGAGCGCGCGGCCTGGAACATGTTCGACGCCGACGTGCTGGCCTGGCACCTGGAGGCCGGCATCGACCGGCGCTTCCTGCGCGACCTCGCGGAGATCCGCCTCGCCGTCGAGCCGGCGGCGGCGGCCTTGGCCGCCGAGCGCCGGGGCCCGGACGACCTCGCCGCCCTGGAGGCGGGCCTGGCGCGGATGCGCCGCGAGGCCTCGGATTCCGCCGGCTTCGCCGAGGGCGATCTCGCCCTCCACGTCGCGATCGCGGTCGCCTCCGGCAACCCGTTCATGCGCTCGATCGGCGGGGTGATCGAGGTGGCGTTGCGCGCCTCGTTCCAGCTCAGCGCCCCCGTCGAGGCGGCGGAGCGCGAGGCCACGCTTGCCGCCCACGCCGCCATCGTGGCGGCCATCGCCGACCGCGACCCGGCGGGCGCGGCGGAGGCCGTCCGCCGCGTCATCCATAACGGCCTGCGCCGCCACGGCGCCGCGGCCTGACCGAACCCCGGAGGAAACGCCATGACAACCGCACAGATGACGACCGCACAGATGGCTCCCGCGCCCCGCCCCTATCGCGGCGTCTTTCCGGTCGCCCCGACGATCTTCCACGAGGACGGCACCCTCGACCTCGACGGGCAGCGCCGGGCGATCGACTTCATGATCGAGGCGGGCTCCCACGGCCTGTGCATCCTCGCCAACTTCTCCGAGCAGTTCGTCCTCACCGATGCCGAGCGCGACGAGGTGATGACGGCGGTGCTCACGCATGTCGCCGGCCGGGTGCCGGTGATCGTCACCACCACGCATTTCGCCACCCACATCTGCGCCGAGCGCTCGCGCCGCGCGCAGGAACTGGGGGCCGCCATGGTGATGATCATGCCGCCCTATCACGGGGCGACGATCCGGGTGACGGAGGCCGGCATCGAACGGTTCTTCCAGGCCGTCTCCGACGCGATCTCGATCCCGATCATGATCCAGGACGCGCCGGTCTCGGGCACCACCCTCTCGGCGGCCTTCCTGGCGCGGCTCGCCCGCGAGGTCGAGAACGTCTCGTACTTCAAGATCGAGACGGCGCAGGCGGCGGCCAAGCTGCGCACGCTGCTCGAACTCGGCGGCGACGCGATCGAGGGGCCGTGGGATGGCGAGGAGGCGATCACCCTGCTGGCCGACCTCGATGCCGGCGCCACCGGGGCGATGACCGGCGGCGGCTATCCCGACGGCATCCGCCGGATCCTCGACCCCTACCTCGCCGGGCGGCGCGACGAGGCGGTGCAGGCCTATGGCCGCTGGCTGCCGCTCATCAACTACGAGAACCGCCAGACCGGGCTCGCCGCCGCCAAGATCCTGATGAAGGAGGGCGGCATCATCCGCTCGGACGCCGTGCGCGCCCCGCTCGAGCTGCCCCACCCGGCGACCCGGGCCGGCCTGATCGAGATCGCCCGGAGCCTCGATGCGGCGGTGCTGCGCTGGGGGCGGTGACGGCGCCCGGGGGCTTTCCCGGCTGCGCCGCGGCGAGGGCGACCGCCCGGGCGGTTCGAGGGTGACCTTGAGTTCGGTCGGCCCGACCGGGCCGACAGCCTCCACCGTCATCCCGGGTTCTCGTCTTCGACGAGCCCCGGGATGACGGTGTGGGTATCGATTCCGTAGAGAATCGGAAGAGGACCTTGCCCGAGCCCCTACCCCGCCCGCGCGGTCGCTCCGTGCACCATGGCGACGACGCCGGCGCGCAGGAGGTCGTGCTTGGTCGGCAGGCCGGGGCCCGTCGGCAGCCGGCCGGCGGCGGCGAGCGTGGCGATGCCGTGGGAGAGCGCCCAGACCTCGAGGGCGACGAAGCGCGGATCGACGCCGGCCGAGAACCCGTCCGGGAAGGTCGTCCGCAGGGCCTCGACCAGGAGCTCGAAGGCGTCGCGGTCCCGCGGCGCCGGGGCCGGCTTGCAGCCGTCGGGGCCGATCGGCCGGGCCTCGAAGATCGCCGCGTAGTAGCCCGGCTCCTCCTCGGCGAAGGTCAGGTAGGCCTCGCCCATCCGGGTGAAGCGCTCGAGCGGCGTGCCGGGGCCGCGCAGCGCCCGGGCGAGCCGCGCGGCCAGTTCGGTGAAGCCGCGCTCGGCCACCTCCTCCAGGAGCGCCTCGCGGCCGCGGAAGTGGCGGTAGAGCGCCGCCGGCGAGACGCCGACGAGGCGCGCCGCATCGACCAGGGTGAAGCCGCCGATCCCCCGCTCCGCGATGAAGCGGCGCGCGGCCTCGATCAGCGCCTCCTTGAGGTTGCCGTGATGGTAGCCGCGCCGGTCGGACGGGTCGCTGCGCCAGGGTCGCACGGTGATTCTGTCTCTTCTCGGGGCGGGGGCGGCTGTTCCCCGCTGCCATAATGCATTTTCGCGCCGGCGGCAGGCTCAACCGGCGCGGCGCGCCAGATGGAAGCGCGGCACATGATCCGGCCGCACGGTCGTCGTCGCCACCGGCAGGACCGGCCGATCGCCGTCGAGGGCGAGGCAAAAGTCGCGCATCAGCCGCGCCAGCACCAGGGTCGCCTCGGCCAGCGCCAGCTGCGCCCCGATGCAGATCCGGGGGCCGGCGCCGAAGGGTAGGTAGAGGAAGCGGTCCGGCTCGGGGCGGTCGAGGAAGCGGCCGGGGTCGAAGGCCGCCGGCCGGTCCCACCAGCGCGGGTTGCGGTGGAGGATCCAGGTCGGGATCATCACGATGCTGCCGGCCGGGATCGTGACGCCCTCGACCGTGCTCGCCTGCGCGGCGCGGCGCGCGATCACGTAGACCGGGGGATAGAGCCGAAGCGCCTCCTGCGCCACGGCCCGGGCGAGGCGAAGATGCGGCAGCGCCTCGGCGGCGCCCGCCTCGGTGAGGTCGAGGCCCCTCGCCTCCGCGGCGAGCGCGTCCTGCACGGCAGGCGCGCGGGCGAGCAGCGTGCAGGCCCAGAACAGGGTCGAGGCGGTGGTCTCGTGGCCGGCGACGATCAGGGTGCCGATCTCGTCGGCGAGCAGCCCGCCGGGAGCGTCGCCATGCGCCGCGTCGAGGAGGTCGAACAGGTCCCGCGGCGCGTCGTGGCGCGTCCCTTGCTCTTGCGCCTGCCCTTGCCCTTGCGCGCGCCGCGCCGCCAGCACCGCCCGCACGGTTGCCAGCCAGCGGCGGCGAAACAGCGCCCGGCGCGGGCTCGACGGGGTCGGCCAGGCGGGCGGCAGCAGGAAGTCGGCGACCGTCGGCCGGCCGAGCCGGCCGAGATAGCCCGAGATCAGGTCCCGGATCTCCGCCCCGAGGGGGCCGGTCTCGAGGGAGAACATCGAGGTGGTGGCGATGTCGAGGGCGACGCGCTGCATCTCGCCCCGCAGGTCGACGGAAGCGCCGAGGCCCGCCTCCAGCCGGCGGCAGGAATCCTCGGCGCTGCGGGCGACGAAGCGCAGCATGAGCGGCAGGGTGCGGGGCGTGAAGGCGGGGGCCAGCACCCGGCGCTGGTGGCGCCAGGCCTCGCCGTCGGCGAGCACCAGGCCGCGCCCGGCGATCGGCCCGAGCACCCGCCGGCCGGCGGGCAGGCGCTCGAAGTCGTCGGCGGCCGAGAGCAGGACGTGACGGGCGCCGGCCGGCGTCGAGAGCAGCACCATCCGGCCGCCTGGCAGCGGGATCGTCACCACCGGCGCGTCGAGGCAGGCGCGGGGAAACGCCTCCAGGGTGTTGCGCCGGAACGCGCCGAGGAGCCCGAGCCAGCCGACCCGCTCGGCGAGGGCCGGCACCGGCGGCGCGTGAGCCTCTGGGGCGGCCGTCAGGGTCACGGATGGGCGTCTCCGGTGGTCTCTCCCCGGAGGCTTACGCGACCGGCCCCGCTTCCGCCAATCCTTCCGGCAGCCCGAGATGCTCCGCGATCCGCTGGCCGATCGCGGCGAAGCCCATCCGGCCGAGGGGGCCGGGCGTCACGTCGGGCCCGAACAGCAGCACCGGCACCTGCTCGCGGGTGTGGTCGGTGCCGGTCCAGGTCGGGTCGTTGCCGTGGTCGGCGGTGACGAGGCAGAGATCGCCCGGCCTTAAGGCCGCCCGGATCTCCGGCACCCGCGCGTCGAAGCGTTCGAGCGCGGCGGCGTAGCCCGGCACGTCGCGGCGGTGGCCGTATTCGGTGTCGAACTCGACGAGGTTGGCGAAGACGAACCCGCCATCGGGCAGGCCGGTCAGCGCGTCGAGGGCCGCGGTCAGGCAGGCATCGTTGCCGCCGGGCTTGACCTCCCGGCCGGTCGCCCGGTGGGCGAAGATGTCGCCGATCTTGCCGACGCTCACCACCGTCCGTCCGGCGGCGTCGAGCCGGTCGAGCAGCGTGTCGGCGGGCGGCGGCACGGCGTAGTCGCGCCGGTTCGCGGTGCGGGTGAAGCCCGAGGTGTCGTCGCCGGTGAAGGGCCGGGCGATGACCCGACCGATCCGGTAGGGGTCGCACAGGCGCCGGGCGATGGCGCAGAGGGCATGGAGCCGGTCGAGCCCGAACGCCGCCTCGTGGGCGGCGATCTGAAAAACGCTGTCGACCGAGGTGTAGCAGATCGGCTTGCCCGTCCGGACGTGCTCGGCCCCCAGCTCGTCGATGATCGCCGTGCCGGAGGCCTGGCAGTCGCCGAGGATGCCCGGCAGCCCGGCCTCCGCGATCAGCGCCTGCACCAGCTCGGGCGGGAAGGCCGGCCGCGTCGCCGGGAAGTGGCCCCAGGAAAAATCCACCGGCACGCCGGCGATCTCCCAATGGCCCGACACCGTGTCCTTGCCTTGCGCGCTCTCGACCGCGTGGCCGTGGGCGCCCGCGATCAATCCGGCCGGCGCGAGGCCCGGCGGCATCCGGCCGCTCGCGCCTTGCGCGGCGAGGCCGAGGCCGAGGCCGGCGAGGTGGGGCAGGTGCAGGGGGCCGGCGCGCAAGGACGCCCGGTCGCCGCGTCCCGCCGCGCAGGCCTCCGCGATGTGGCCGAGCGTGTCGGCGCCTTCGTCGCCGAAGGCGGCGGCATCCGGCGCGCCGCCGATGCCGACGGAATCGAGGACGATGAGGAGCGCCCGGGTCATTCGCTCACCGCCCCGGCGGGGGCCGCCGCGAGGTCGAAGGCGGCGGCGAACAGGGCCCGGGTGTAGGCGGTGCGGGGCGCGGAAAAGATCTCGTCCGCCGCGCCCTCCTCCACCACCTGCCCGCCCTGCATCACCATCACCCGGTTGGCGAGCGCGCGGACCACCTTGAGGTCGTGGCTGATGAACAGGTAGCCGAGGCCGCGCCGGGCCTGGAGTTCGCGCAGCAATTCGACGATCTGGGCCTGGACCGACATGTCGAGCGCCGAGGTCGGCTCGTCGAGGACGACGAAGCGCGGATCGAGCGCCATGGCGCGGGCGATCGCGATGCGCTGGCGCTGGCCGCCGGAGAATTCGTGGGGATAGCGGTCCATGGCGGCGGGATCGAGCCCGACATCGGCGAGCGCCCGGGCGACGATCTCCCGGCGCTCGGCATCGCTGCGGCCCTTGCCCTGCACCTCGAGCCCCTCGGCGACGATCTCGGCCACCGACATCCGCGGCGAGAGCGAGCCGTAGGGGTCCTGGAACACCACCTGCATCTCGCGCCGCAGCGGCCGCATCGCGCCGGAAGACAGCCCGTCGATGCGCCGGCCGAGATAGACCACCGGCCCCTGCGAGGCGATGAGGCGCAGGATGGCGAGGCCGAGCGTCGTCTTGCCGGAGCCCGATTCGCCCACCACCCCGACGGTCTCGCCCTCGCGCACGCTCACGCTCACCCCGTCCACCGCCTTGACGTGGCCGGTGGTGCGCCGGAGGAGCCCGGTCTTGATCGGGAAATGCACCCGGATCGGCCCGGCCTCGACCAGGATCGGCGCCCCGTCGGGCACCGGGTTGCCGCGGCCGCGCGGCTCGGCGGCGAGCAGGCGCCGCGTGTAGTCGTGTTGCGGATCGGCAAAGACCTCGGCGACCGGGCCGGTCTCGACGATGCGGCCTTGCAGCATCACGCAGACCCGGTCGGCGACGCGGCGCACGATGCCGAGATCGTGGGTGATGAACAGCATCGCCATGCCGAGCCGCGCCTTGAGGTCGGCGAGCAGCGACAGGATCTGCGCCTGGACGGTGACGTCGAGCGCGGTCGTCGGCTCGTCGGCGACCAGCAGGTCGGGCTCGCAGGCGAGCGCCATGGCGATCATCACCCGCTGGCGCTGCCCGCCGGACAATTCGTGCGGATAGGCGCCGAGCCGACGCTCGGCGTCGCGGATGCCGACGAGGGTCAGGAGTTCGAGGGTACGGGCCCGGGCCGCCTCGCCGCTCATTGGCTGATCCTTGCCCTTGTGCAGCCGCAACACCTCGCCGACCTGCTCGGCGATGCGGTGGAGCGGGTTCAAGGAGGTCATCGGCTCCTGGAACACCATGGTGATGTCGGCGCCGCGGATCTCCCGCATCTGGGGTTCGGACAGGGTCAGCAGGTCGCGGCCCTTGAACCGGACATGTCCCTCCGGCACCGCGCCGTCGACGAGGCGCAGGATCGAGAGCGCCGTCACCGACTTGCCGGAGCCCGATTCGCCCACGAGGGCCACGGTCTCCCCCGGTGCGATGGCGAAGGAGACGCGATCGACGGCGCGGGTCTCGCGCCCGCCCTGGCGGAAGGCGACGGAGAGGTCCTGGACGGAGAGGAGCGGGTCGGTCATCGGCTCGGATGTAGGGCGGCGTCGCGCCGGTGGACCGGTTTAGGGCATTCGCGGGCGGGCGGGAACCGGGGCGGCGGGGCGGTCCGGAAAAGGTAAATCGCCGGAAACCCCTCTCCCCGCGGGCGGGGAGAGGACTTCATCGACCTTGTCGTCGATGAAGTGAGCGGAGGCGCAGCCGAAGCGAGGGTGAGGGGGTGTCTCAGGATGAGGCTCCTCCGGCAACGCCCCCTCACCCTCGCCCTTCGGGCTTCCTTCACCCCCGACGAGGGGGGCGAAGGCCTCTCCCCGCCCGCGGGGAGAGGAGAGAACCCGAGCTTTATTGGTCTCGACACAGATCGGGCGGACCCCCTCTCACTCATCCACCCGCGGCGCCTGGCCGCTGTCGATCGGCAGGGGCTGGAACTGCTTCAATTCTTCGCCGGACGGCAGGCTCCGGGTGTCCCAGCCGCCGCCGATCGCGCCGATCAGCGACACCGCGGTGGTGAAGCGGTTGAGCCGGACCTGGAGCGCCGTGACCTCGTTGTTGAGTTCCAGCGCCTGGGCGGTGACGACGGTGGTGTAGTTCTGGGTGCCGGCCCGGTACTCGTTGAGCGCGATCTCGACCGCCCGGCGCGAGGATTGCACCGCGAGGTCCTGCGCGCCCTGCTGGCGGGCGAGGATGCGCTGGCCGGCGAGGCCGTTCTCGACCTGCTGGAAGGCGGTGAGCACGGTCTGGCGGTAATTGGCGACCGCCGCGTCGTAGGCCGCCTCGACGGCCTGGAGGGCGGCGGTGCGGGCGCCGCCGTCGAACAGCACCTGGCTGCCGGAGGCCGCCACCGACCAGAACGTGTTGGCGGCCGAGAAGAAGGTGCGGGCCGGATCGCCCGCGATGCCGCCGCTCGCCGACAGGGTGACGGTGGGATAGAACGCCGCGACCGCCACGCCGATCTGGGCGCTCTGGGCCTGCACGGTCCGCTCGGCCAGCGCCACGTCGGGCCGGCGCTCCAGCAGGTCGGAGGGCAGCTTGACCGGCACGGCGGGCGGGCTCGACGGCAGGCTGCCGCGGGCGAGCGACACCTCGGAGGGCGGGCGGCCGATCAGGGTCGCGATGGCGTGTTCGAGGTTCGCCCGTTGCAGCCCGACCGCGATGGCGTTGGCCTGGGTGGTCTGGAGCTGGGTCTGGGCGGTGATGACGTCGGAGCGGGCGGCGACGCCGGCAGCGTACTGGTTCTGCGCGATGTCGAGCGAGCGCTGGTAGGCCTGGGCGGTGCGCTCGAGCAGGCGCTGCAAGGATTCCTGGTAGCGCAGCTGGTAATAGGCGGTCGCGAGCTGCGTCTGCAAGGCGAGGCGCACCGAGGCGATGTCGGCGGCGCTGGCCTGGGCGGCGGCGACGTCGCTCTCGATCGTGCGGCGGACGCGGCCGAACAGGTCGGGCTCCCAGGTCGCCGAGCCCTGCAGCGTCAGGACCGTGCGCTCGACCCCGCCGGTGCTGGCGCGGCTGATCGAGGGGGCGCCGAGCGCCGTCGGAAATAGCTGGGCGCGGGCCTCCTGCACCAGGGCGCGGGCCTGCCGGTAGGCGGCGACCTGGGCGCGCAGGTTCTGGTTGTCGACGTCGATCAGGCGGATCAGCCGGTCGAGGGTCGGATCGCGAAAGACCCGCCACCAGTCGCCGCGGTCGATCTCGTCCCGGGGTCGGATCGGCCGCCAGTTGCGCGGCGGCATCGGTCGGGCGCCGCCCTCCTTGAAGGCGGGCGGGGTCTCGACGGTGGGGCGGGAATAGTCGGGGCCGACGAGGCAGCCGGCGAGGGTCAGGGGAAGGACGATCCCCGCCGCGAGGTGCGAGGCGCCGCCCATGACCCTCCCCCCTCTGCGAAGGGCTGTTTGAAAAAAAGTATAGCGCAAGAAATCTCCTCTCCCCGCGGGCGGGGAGAGGACTTCATCGACCTTGTCGTCGATGAAGTGAGCGCAGGCGTAGCCGGAGCGAGGGTGAGGGGGTCTCGACCAGTGAGACTCCTCCGGAAATACCCCCTCACCCTCGCCCTGCGGGCTTCCTTCACCCCCGACAAGGGGGGTGAAGGCCTCTCCCCGCCCGCGGGGAGAGGGGAAACCCGCGCCGTTTCCGTTCCCCGGACACTCCCCCGCAGAGGGGGGCGGGTTCGGCGAGGCGGCATCGATCTGGGCAATGAAATCGGTGGAGAAGGTCATTCGGCCGGCAGCGCCCGCGTGGCGGAGCCCCGGCGGCGGCCGACCCAGAGCCGGAACCGGTCGAGGTACAGGTAGACGACGGGGGTGGTGTAGAGGGTCAGGATCTGGCTCACGATCAGGCCGCCCACGATGGCGATGCCGAGGGGACGGCGCAGCTCCGAGCCCTCGCCGCCGTCGAAGATCAGCGGCAGCGCGCCGAGCAGCGCGGCCAGGGTTGTCATCATGATCGGGCGGAAGCGCAAGAGGCAGGCTTCGCGGATCGACTCCCGCGGGCTCAGGGACCGCGTGCGCTCGGCGTCGAGCGCGAAGTCGATCATCATGATGGCGTTCTTCTTCACGATGCCGATGAGCAGGATCACGGCGATGAGCGCGATCACCCCGAACTCCTCGCCCGCCAGCATCAGGGCGAGGATCGCCCCGATCCCCGCCGAGGGCAGGGTGGACAGGATGGTGAGCGGGTGGACCCAGCTCTCGTACAGGATGCCGAGCACCGCGTAGACCGCGAGCAGGGCCGCCAGGATCAGCAGCGGCTGGCGCGAGGACGAGGACTGGAAGCTCTTGGCCGCACCGGCGAACTCGCCGTGGATGGTGGCGGGCATCCGCAGGTCGCGCATGTGGGCGTCGATCGCCGCGGTGGCGTCGCTCAGGCTCTTGCCGGGAGCCAGATTGAACGACAGCGTGGTGGCGACGAACAGCCCCTGGTGGCTGACCTGGACCGGGGTCGAGCCGGTGTCGAAGCTCGCGAAGGCCGAGAGCGGTACCATCGTCTCCTTGGCGCTGCTGACGGCCGCGCTCGACGAGGCGCTGGAGCGGCCGGACGACGCGATGGCGTTGGTGGCGGCGTTGCGGGCCGAATCGGTCGCCACCGCGGCGGCGCTGGTCGCGTCCGTGCTCGCCGTGGCGGCGCTGGCGACAGTGCCGGCGACCGCGTTGGTGGTGGCCGAGCCGCGGGCCCGCGCGCCCGAGGTCGAGACGTAGATCATCTTCAGCGTCTCGGGATTGTCGAGGTAGCGCGGCGCGATTTCCATCACGACGTGGTACTGGTTCAGCGGGTTGTAGATCGTCGAGACCTGGCGCTGGCCGAAGGCGTCGTAGAGGGTGTTGTCGATCTGGTCCGGGGTCAGGCCGTAGCGGAAGGCGGTCGGCCGGTCGATGACGAGGCGCGTCTCCAGGCCGCCCTGCTGCTGGTCCGAGGTCACGTCGGTGAAGGTCGGGTCCTTCTGCAAGGCTTCCAGCAGTTTCGGGGTCCAGGTGTAGAGTTCCTCGCTGGTGTCGCCTTGCAGCGTGTACTGGTACTGCGAGAAGCTCTGGCGCCCGCCGACGGAAAAGTCCTGGCGCGGAAACAGGTAGAGCCGGGCGCCGGGAATCGCGGCGAGCTTCGGCCGCAGGCGGGTCATCACGTCGCTGATCGGGTCGCGCTGGCCGAGGGGTTTGAGGCCGACGAACACGTTGGCCGAGTTGGTGCCGCGCCCGCCGGTGAAGCCGACGACGCTCTCCACCGCCGGATCGGCCTGGACGATGGCGGTGGCGCGCCGGAGCTTGGCGCTCATCGCCTGGAACGAGATGCGCTGGTCGGCCTGGATGCCGCCGATCATCTGGCCGGTATCCTGCTGGGGAAAGAACCCCTTCGGCACGATCACGTAGAGATAGACGTTGAGGACGACCGCGGCGAGCAGCACCAGCATCACGGTCACGCCGTGGCGCAAAGCCCAGTCGAGGGTGACGCGGTAGCCCGACAGGAGGCCCGCGAAGGCGCCCTCCAGCACCCGCGCCACCGGGCCCGGCCGGGCGCCGTGCATCTCGGGTTTGAGGAAGCGGGCGCACATCATCGGCGTGGTGGTGAGCGAGACGACCAGCGAGATCAGGATCGCCAGGGACAGGACGACGGCGAATTCCTGGAAGAACCGCCCGATGATGCCGCCTGCCAGCAGGATCGGCAGGAACACCGCGATCAGCGACAGGCTCATCGACAGGACCGTGAACCCAACCTCGCGGGCGCCGAGCAACGCCGCCTCGATCCGGGAGCGCCCGTCCTCGATGTGGCGCTGGATATTTTCCAGCACCACGATCGCGTCGTCGACGACGAAGCCCGCCGCGATGATCAGCGCCATCAGCGAGATGTTGTCGAGGCTGTAGCTGCACAGCCACATGGCGGCGAAGGTGCCCACCAGCGAGATCGGCACGGCCACCGCCGGGATCAGCGTCGCGCGCGCCGAGCGCAGGAAGCCGAACACCACCAGGATCACGAGGCCGACCGAGATGATCAGCGTGCGCTCGGCCTCCGCCAAGGAAGCCCGGATGGTGAGCGAGCGGTCGCCGGTGACGATCAGTTCGGTATCGCCCGGGAGCGCCGCCTTCAGTTGCGGCAGCGCTTCCTTGAGCCGGTCGATCGTCTCGACCACGTTGCCGCCGGGCTGCTTGTAGACGATCAGGAGCACGCCGCGCTGGCCGTTGACGAGGCCGAGGTTGCGCCGGTCCTCGACGCCGTCGACCACCTGGCCGACGTCGCGCAGGCGCACGCCGGCCCCGTTGCGGTAGGCCACCACGATGTCCTGGTAGTCGGCGGCCTTGCGGCCCTGGTCGTTGGCGTAGAGCTGGTAGCGCCGCTCGCCGGCCTCGATCGCGCCTTTCGGCGAGTTGGCGTTGGCGCTGGCGAGCGCCGCGCGGATGCCCTCGAGCCCGATGCCGTAATGGAACAGGGCGTTCGGATCGAGCTCGACCCGCACCGCCGGCAGCGACGAGCCGCCGATATCGACGTTGCCGATCCCTTCGAGCTGCGACAGCTTCTGGGCGAGCACCGTCGCGGCGGAATCGTAGAGCGCGCCGGGGCTCAGCGTCTTCGAGGTCAGGCCGAGGATCAGGATCGGCGCGTCGGCCGGGTTGAACTTGCGGTAAGTGGGGTTGGTGCGGAGCGCGGTGGGCAAGTCGGCCCGCGCGGCGTTGATCGCCGCCTGCACATCGCGGGCGGCGCCGTTGATGTCGCGGTCGAGCCCGAATTGCAGCACGATCCGGGTCTGCCCGACGGAACTCGTCGAGGTCATCTGGTCGACATCGGCGATCTGGCCGAGCCGCCGTTCGAGCGGCGCGGCCACGGTGGTCGCCATGGTGTCGGGGCTGGCACCGGGCATCTGCGCCTGGACCAGGATGGTCGGAAAATCGATCTGCGGCAGCGGCGCCACCGGCAGCCGCACGAAGGCGAACAGCCCGGCGAGCAGCACGCCCAGCGTGAGGAGCGTGGTGGCGACCGGGCGCAGGATGAAGGGGGCGGAGAGGTTCACGGGCGGGCCCCGGGGGCTCGACGCAGGTTTTCCCCTCTCCCCGCGGGCGGGGAGAGGACTTCACCCCCCTCGTCGGGGGTGAAGTGAGCGCAGGCGAAGCCGGAGCGAGGGTGAGGGGGTGGTGCCGGAAGAGTCTCATCCGGAGACACCCCCTCACCTTCGGCTACCGCCTCGCTGCTGACCCGACAAGGGGTCAGCAGCCCTCTCCCCGCCCGCGGGGAGAGGGGATGCGCGCGACCGAAAGTGGAAATTTGTTCGGCCGTCGCTTCCCTCACGGCACCGCCTCCCCGGGCGCCAGCCCGCTATCGCGTCGTCCGGAGAGGCGCCGCCCCAGCCGGTCGAAGGCGAGGTAGATCACGGGTGTCGTGTAGAGCGTCAGGATCTGGCTCACGATCAGCCCGCCGGCGATCGAGAGGCCCAGCGGCTGGCGCAGCTCCGAGCCGGTCCCCGTCCCGAGGATCAGCGGAATCGCGGCGAACAGTGCCGCGAAGGTCGTCATCAGGATCGGGCGGAAGCGCAGGATGCAGGCCTCGTAGATCGCGTCCCGCGGAGTCATCCCCTCCTCGCGCTCGGCCTGGAGCGCGAAGTCGATCATCATGATGGCGTTCTTCTTCACGATGCCGATCAGGAGAACGATGCCGATGATGCCGATGATGTCGAGGTCGTGGTTGAACAGCATCAGCCCGGCCAGCGCCCCGATGCCGGCCGAGGGCAGGGTCGACAGGATCGTGATCGGGTGGACGAAGCTCTCGTAGAGCACGCCCAGCACGATGTAGACCGTGACGATCGCGGCGAGGACCAGAAAGAGGGTGTTGTCGAGGGAGGCCTGGAAGGCCAGCGCCGAGCCCTGGAAGATCAGCCGGAAGCTGTCGGGCATGCCCATCTCCCGCTCCGCCGCCTTGATCGCCGCCACCGCCGGCCCCAGCGAGGCGCCGGGCGCGAGGTTGAACGAGATCGTGGTCGCCGGGAACTGGCCGAGATGGCTGATGAGGAGCGGCGCGCGGCGCTCGCTCACCTGGGCGATGGCGGTGAGCGGCACCTGGCCGTTCGAGGCCGTGGAGGACGGCAGGTAGATCCGCTGGAGCGAATCCAGCGTCCGGTGCAGCGCCGGATCGGCCTCCAGGATCACCCGGTACTGGTTCGACTGGGTGAAGATCGTCGAGATGATGCGCTGGCCGAAGGCGTCGTAGAGCGCGTTGTCCACGGAAGCCGGGGTGATGCCGTAGCGGCCCGCCGTCGCGCGGTCGATGGTGATGTAGGCCGCCAAGCCGCTCGCCTGCCGGTCGCTCGCCACGTCGGCGAGGTCGGGGATGGCCTTGAGGCGATCGACGAGGCGCGGGACCCAGGTGTCGAAGGCGGCCGGGTCCGGGTTCTCCAGGATGAACTGGTACTGGGTGGCGCTCACCGCCGTGTCGATGGTGAGGTCCTGGACCGGCTGCATGAACAAGGCGATGCCCGGCACGTCGGCCACCCGGGCATTGATCCGCCGGATGATCGCGCCCGCATTCTCCGCCCGCTCCTCCCGCGGGCGCAGGTTGATGAGGAAGCGGCCGGAATTGAGCGTCACGTTCTGCCCGTCGACGCCGATGAACGACGACAGGCTGACCACGTCCGGGTCCTTGAGGATCGCTTCCGCCAGGCGCTGCTGGCGCTCGGCCATGGCGCTGTACGAGACGGTCTGGTCGGCCTGGGTGATGCCCTGGATCAGTCCGGTATCCTGGACCGGGAAGAAGCCCTTGGGGATCACGACGTACATGTAGATGGTCAGCACGAGGGTGCCGATCGCGACCAGCAGCGTCAGCCATTGATGGGCGAGGACGCCCCGCAAGGTCCGGCCGTAGAAGGCGATGCCGCCCTCCATCAGCCGGCGCCCGGCATTGGAGATCCGCCCGGCGGCGCGGGCCTGGGGGGCCTCGTGGCGGAGCAGCCGCGCGCACAACATCGGCACGAGGGTCAGCGAGACGATTCCCGAGATCACGATGGTGGCGGCGAGCGTGATGGCGAATTCGTGAAACAGGCGCCCCACCACCTCGCCCATGAACAGCAGCGGGATCAGGACTGCCAGCAGCGAGACGGTGAGCGAGATGATGGTGAAGCCGATCTCGCGCGAGCCCTTGAGGGCCGCCTCCATCGGGCTGTCGCCCTCCTCGACGTGGCGGGCGATGTTCTCGATGACGACGATCGCGTCGTCTACCACGAAGCCGGTCGCGATGGTGAGCGCCATCAGCGACAGGTTGTCGAGGGAGAAGCCCCACAGGTCCATCACCGACAGCGCGCCGACGAGCGAGAGCGGCACCGACAGGCTCGGGATCAGGGTGGCGGGCAGCGAGCGCAGGAACAGGAAGATCACCAGCACCACCAGGGCGATGGCCAGCAGGAGTTCGAACTGCACGTCCTCGACCGAGGCCCGGATCGTCACCGTGCGGTCGGTGAGCGGGGTGACCTGGATCGCGGCCGGCAGGGTCGCCTGGAGCTGGGGCAGCAGCGCCTTGATCCGGTCGACCACCGCGATGACGTTGGCGCCGGGCTGGCGCTGGATGTTGAGGATCACCGCGGGCGTGGTGTCCATCCAGGCGCCGAGCTGGGTGTTCTCAGCCCCCTCCACCACCTCGGCCACCGCCGAGAGCCGCACCGGCGCGCCGTTGCGATAGGCGATCACCGCATCGCGATAGGCGCCGGGATCGCGGATCTGGTCGTTGGCGTTGATGGTGAAGGACTGGGTCGGCCCGTCGATCGAGCCCTTCGGGGTGTTGACGTTGAGGTTGTTGATGGTGGTGCGCAGGTCGTCGATGTTGAGGCCGTAGGCCGCCAGCGCCGAGGCGTTGAACCGCACCCGCACCGCCGGCCGCTGCCCGCCCGCCATCGAGACGAGGCCGACGCCCGAGACCTGGCTGATCTTCTGCGCCAGCCGCGTCTCGGCGAGGTCGCGCACCTGCGTCAGCGCCAGGGTCCTGGAGGTGAGCGCGAGCGTCAGGATCGGCGCGTCGGCGGGGTTCACCTTGGCGTAGACCGGCGGGGCCGGCAGGTCGCCCGGCAGGAGGTTGCCGGCGGCGTTGATGGCGGCCTGAACCTCTTGGGTGGCGATGTCGATGCCGAGATCGAGGTTGAACTGGAGCGTGATGACGGAGGCCCCGGCCGAGGACTGCGACGTCATCTGGTTGAGGTTGGCGAGCTGGCCGAACTGCCGCTCCAGCGGCGCCGTCACCGCCGAGGTCATCACCTCGGGGCTGGCGCCGGGATAGAAGGTCTGGACCTGGATCGTGGGGTAATCGACCGAGGGCAGCGCCGAGAGCGGCAGGTTGAAATAGGAGATCATGCCGACGAGCAGGATCGCCAGCATCAGGAGCGTGGTCGCGACCGGGCGCAGGATGAACAGGCGGGAGGG
>NZ_JTHF01000219.1 GCF_001043895.1 Methylobacterium indicum | reverse complement strand
CGTCTTCCCCGACTACGAGGCGATCGTTGAGGCCTGCTGCACCGCCTGGAACGCACTCACCGCTGAGCCAGAGCGCGTCCGCTCCATCGCAAACTTCCCATACATCGCACGCGTCAATGCTTAGGCGCGGCGGTATTAGATAGTCCTTGCTAGCAATTGTGCGATTGTGTTCACCATTTAGGACATAAATAGCCGTTTCATATTCTGATTGAGCCTTCGCACAAATAGATGAAATAGTCACCAAGGACACTGAAAACAATATCGTTTTCATTGATCTAAATCTTTACCTTGGAGCGCCGGTATGCCTTGTGGTCAGTGTGTGCGCAAGGTGCTGTCTTTTAGCTTACCGCAACGCGTCAATACTCAATTAGTATCAGAACACGATGACGGCGGCCAGGACGAGCACCGTGGCAGAGTTGCGGGTGAGCTTGTCATAGAGAATGGCGAGGAGGCGGAAGTCCTTGAGGCGGCAGAACACCGCAAGGCATCAGAACACCGCCTCGTCCCGCTGGCGATCCCGATAACACTGCGTTCGCTGCGAGGAACCGGGTGAGCCCGCCTGGAAGCGCGGCATGCCCAACGCGAAGCCTTCCCCGACCGCCACAAGACGGTCGGGTAGGACGTACGGCGCAGCGAGTTGCCCCCGGTTCGAGGTCGCGGTCGGCGTCTGATACCCGGCAGGCAGCGCGTCAGCGAGCAACGCAGCCCGACGGAGTGGACATACGTCGGCGCGGGCCTATTTTCGGCAGCTAGGCGGATGGCTAGCCGGATGCGATCACCCTGCCGTTCAGAACATCGCGTCGTCTCCGATGAAAGGGAAGATTTGGTCCTTTTGGATTCTAATGCTGAACAACCTATTTTCCCGATCGCGTTTATTCTTAAGCGCCTGCTTCAGCGCGAACCGGTTCATTTTAATCATTCGCGACCGCGTGGAAGCCCGGTGCGACTCAGCCTCGATTTCGCTGAATCTGAGCTCAAAGCGTTGATCCGCCAGATGCGCGACGACCTGCAGAGCTACCCAGGCTGCATCGGGCGCTGTCTCGGCCCAAAACCGATCGAACCACATACCAGCCAGGACGTCCCGACGGTGATTCCGATGCAATGCGGGCATCACGTCAGCGACCCAGGTTCCCTGGATGTCGGCCAGATCCGCGAACCGCTTGATCTCCGCCGATTCCCGCCGGCTGAATGCCGCTAACGCCAAGCCAAGAGCCCGATCCCGCAGTGGGGGGGCCGTGACCAGTCGCTCGATGGTGGCGATCAGCCAAGCGTCGTCCCCGCGTTGAGCTGTGCGGGCGAAAGCGGCCACCGATGCGTCGGACAGACACCTGCGCATCGTCGACTCCCGCGCGTCGAGTACGGATGTGGACCGAGGAGCGTCGAATAGAAGTTCGGCCTCGTCAAAGCTGACGGTGCCGCGTGGGTCCTTCAAGGCCTTCATCAATCGGATACCCCGATCCGGATCAACCTTGAGGAGAGCTTGGCAGAGGCTGAAGCAGTATGCTCCTAACCGCATCCTGAGCCGACGGCCGGCCTGCCCGGGAGCCGTAGCTTCGTCCGCCCAGCGCTGGCCCATCTCGAGATTGGACCTTATGACCGCCGCTAGCGCGTCCGGGTGGAAGCGATGCGCATACCATTTGAATGCAGGCATGCGCCGCGCCGCCGCGGCCGCATCGCGGGGCGAGGCCGCCGCCCGCATATCGGTCTCGTCGTCGAGGGGGTTCAGCAGTTCACCCAATGTATCGCCACCTGCTTCGCTACCGCTTGTCCAGCTCGCGCTGGCGCTGAGGAGCGTCCGATCGGGTCTGGCGGCCTCGGCCAACGGTGCCAGACCCGGTTTGAGGGCGCCACTGGCGGGGCTCATCCGCAATTGGGGTGGGACGCCCCCCTGCGACGGCGAACCATCGACGAAAACCTCCTCGTTCAAAACGGCGTTCAAGGCGGCGGCGAAACGTCGCACGTCGTCCTCAAGGCATCCGCGTTCGACGAGGTGAAAGCTGGCAGCGGCGGGGTCCACGCGCCGGCTCAATTCCTCGAAGGCGATGTGGCCCCCGAACCGGGATAGGAGCTTGTTGCCCCACTCGTTCTCCCAAGGATTATCGGGGTCGTCGTAGCACAGCCCCAGGTCGACGATCTGCCGTCCGATATCCTCGTTTTCCGTCATGCACGCGAATCGTAGCGCGAGTCCGCGCGCCAAGGGGTCGGACGCGCACGCCAGCGCCACGACCGCGTCACGGTCGGCTGCGGTCGCTTCCGCCCGATGGTGCGCCGCCAACCAGAGCGCCCGGATCGGCGATGCATCCTCTCCCCCAGTCCGGATGACCCGAAGAGCTTCTTGGGCGATGGCCTCGGAGGGCGGCTCGAGCCACGGTTCGAAATCGTCGAGGTCGAAGGCGTTCGGAGGGCGGGCCATCAAGTAGCGATGGCGTTCGTCGGGGCTCATGCCGGGCAGAAGCCCCAAAGTCGAGAATGCCTCCGCGGTCTGGGCGGCGTCCGGGCCGGCATCTGGGCGTGGCCAGCTCGCCCCACCGCGGCGCAGGTCGGTGACGACCTCCCTCACTGCTGCTGCCTCGGAATCCTGCATGACGGGTTGAAACCCAGGCAGTTGCAGCGCCAGCTGTCGTTTGCCCTGGAGCGTACGTGCCGGCATGCTTGCTACGACACGCCGCATGAACGCCAGGAGATCCGTGGGTACGCGGGCGGCGAATGGCAGCAAATCCTCGAATCGTTGGGTCTCGAAGTTTGGACCAAAGGTCGCGTGGACGGCCGCGGGATCTATCCTGCCGACAGCCTCCGACAGACGGGTGAGGAGGTGATCCGGGACGAGCCTTTGGGGATCCAGAAGCGAGAGTTCCGCCCGGTTGAGCAGGGCATCGAGCCGAGTTCCTTGCTCGTCGATGCAACGCTCGCATTGCTCCTCGGACCAAGCGTAGAAGCTGTTGCAGGGATCCGCGTTGTGCTTGGCGATCCGTTCCGTGGTCTCATGGGGCACTGGCAGCGGAAACTCTGCCTGCAGCTTGGCTGCGGCCTTAGTCCCGGCAACTTCGAGAAGGGTGTGGGCTGCTGTTGTCGCCACGACTTCTCCGCGAGCGAGGAGCGTGCGGGCCTCGTCGACAATGCTGGATTCCGGATCGTCCGTTGCGAACCTCACGACCCACGCCGCGGCATCCCACTCGGTCGCGCCACCCGACACAGCAGCGGCTACCGCCCAGGTCGCGAGCGCCCCTGCGAACGGGCTACGACGACCCGCGGACATGAGGAGGAGCCCGAAGCGGATCAACCTCAGCAAACCGTCATCCTCGACGATGGTCAGGCGCTTGCCGGCCACCTCGAGCGGTCCGGGGATCGGCGTGTGGCCGATCCTGGCCGAAATGGCTGCGCGGCGGGAGGAGTCCTCCGCCGCTCCGCCGTGCCGCAAGAGAGGCGAGCCGGCGGGATGCACGTACCCCGCCCAGCGCTCGACCGCTTCGACTAGAAGCGGTTCGAGAACGTCGTGCTCTCGGTACTGGCTGAAGGCCATTGCCAGGTAGGCCTGGGCGGAGCCCTTGTCGCCGCGAGACGACCAGAATGATTCGGCGATGGAGACGAAATCGTCCGGCGCCCTCAACACGAACGCGAGGCGCGCTTCGTCTTCGTCGCCGAACCGATTGCGCGCCGAGAGCCAGATGCGGATCAGTTCGCGTCGGGCCACCCCCGGATACTCGGGATCGAGCAGCGCATGGAATATGGCGGAGGCGCAGATCCGCACTTTCAGATCCATCTCGGCATGCGGCTCGAGCCATCTCGCCACGATCTCCGCGGTAGCCGTTGCGCTCTGCCCGTTAGACGCCACACGCACGTCATCCGCGAGCAGCATGCCCAGGCCGAACACCAACCGCGTCGGTTCTACCGTGAAACGGCGACCAGTGGCGCTGTCGCTTCTGACGAGAAGGCCCCCGTCGATGATTTCCTGATACGTCTGCCTGCTGGCGTCGAAACCAGGAAGAAGAGCGTGCAGGTCTTGCCGACTGAAGTTCGGACAATGCTGCCAGCGCGATGCAAGGGCTCGGATCACCTCGTAAAAATCATCCTCCGACAGCGGGTGCCCGCGCTTGTCATCGCGGCGGCATCTCGCGTCGATGAGGATTAAGCGTTCCTTCGTGAAGTCGTTGTTGATGCGCATCTCGTCGAAGTACTTACCGACGAGGGTGCAGTAGCGCGGGGTCCGGATCAACTCGTGCAAACCATCCGGGATCTCAGAGATTGGCACGCCGCTGCCGTCGAGAGCTTCGGCGAGCTCCGCGTCCGCATAGCCGTCCACCGGGATCGGACAGAAACCGTCGCGTTCGAGTCGCTTGCACTCGGGTTCCCAGTGTCCCGGCCTGTCGGTAGCCAGCACGACGACGCGACCACGCATCTGCGTGTGGAGCAGCGGTCGGAAGAAGCTAATCCAGTCGACGTCCGTCCGCTCGTTCAATCCGTCGACCACGATCAACAGCAGAGGTTTCGGAGCTTGCTGATCGGCCAGCCACGCCTGCAAGCGACGCTCCCAACGATCCTTTCCGTGAAGCCCCGTGTGCCGGGTCAGGAGTTCCGGCAGGACAGTCGCGATCGTCGCCCCTCTCGCGAGCGGGTGAACGGAAGCGTTGAAGACGAGCGTGAGAGGCAAACGACCGTTGCCCGCGCCCACCTCGGCCCACGCGAACACCGCCCAGCTTTTGCCCTCGCCCTCCTCGCCGAGGGCTACGGCGTGCCGGCGCTCTGCTGGGTTTCCGGCCCACCATGTCGTCAGAAGATCGTGTATGTGCCCACGGCGCACATAGCCGGAGCCAGGGGCCTTGACGGCGATGCGCTGGTTGAACTCCGCTTCGGCGGTTCCGTCGTCCGAAAGCCACCCGCTGAGGGTTCGAGCCGCCCGCCGGCTGGCGTCCTCGTAGCCGAGCGCTGTGCCGCTCAGTTTACCCAGGATCTGCGCGAGTGCGTCGGCGTAGCCTGCGTCATGGGTTATTGCCTCGAGGGCCACGTCGAGAGCTGCCGAGCCGATAGGTGAAGCAGCGTCCCTGGCGAATCGCCCGACAACATCGCGATGCGCCGCCATCAGGACGTATAGCCGCGACAACCCTTGCCCAGGCCGGTCGAGAAACAAGCATTCGACGCCACGTTCCGCGGCATGGGCTTCGAGTTCGGCAGCGTGTTGGGCGGACACGGCGCAAGTCGCGGCGAGGACCCACAGATCGAAATCGGAGGCCTTTGCTGCCTGCAGGATCTCAGCGGTCAGTTCCCGCAGGTCGAGGCCGCTCTTGAAGTAGTGCTTGGTCTCGGCCTTGATGTGGTTAGCCGGTGCCGTCCTGGATTCCGAGCTGGCGTCCATGCCTGCTTGGTAGCCGCTTGCGGCGAGGACGAAACGTTGACCGGTCGCGGCTTCAAGAAGCTTCGAGATCAGACCTTCGAAGCCCGATGATCCGGTGTGGCGCAGCGCACGGAGGAACGCCTCGATGGGGTCTGGTTGAGCGACCTGAGTCGCGACCGGGGAAGGGGTGCCAACAGCGGCCCTTGCGTTGCCGGTGGTCGAGACAGCCATCGTGGCGAAACCTGCTTGTGCTTTCTGCCGATCACAGCTGCAGACTACGCGCCGGCTGATAGCCCGTACAGCCTCGCTGGCGATTGTCGTCTGGCTTCGCCACGCCGAACCCGATCATCTTAACCAAGGCCCGACAAAGCCGTGGGGAACTCGCTCTCTGAAGCGAATTTAAATACAAAGGCGGCAGCATGTGTTTGGCATAGTTATATCGAGATCAAGTGTGATATAATTGTTGGATATTAATTTGCAGGATCCTTTGACGCCGCCGCCGAAGCTTTGCTTTGCTTTGCGGGCCTCACCGCGGGGGCGCTCCTTAAAAGGAGCGCCCTAGCCAGCGGACTGGAACCGCTTCCTGACCTATGCCTCAGGCGAAGTAGTTCGCGTTGACCTGGGCCTGCTGGATCCCGGCGAGATCCACCGTCCCACCGCCCGACAGGGTAAGCAGGGCATCGCCGTTCGAGGCCGTGCCTAGGGTATAGGTCTGACCCTGGAGATCGAGCCGGTCCCCCTCGGACTGATTGAAGCCGAGGACGAGGTCCCTGGCTCCCTGGTTCGCCGTGAACACGTACCGATCCGCTCCGGCATCACCCTGGAGGGTATTGTTACCTAGGCCCCCGAACAGGGTGTCGTTGCCCTCGCCGCCATAGAGAACGTCGTTGCCCTCCTCCCCGTAGAGGACATCGTTGCCCTGGTTGCCATAGAGCGTGTCGGCCCCGGCTCCTCCGCGGAACGTGTCGTTGCCGTTCCCCAGGCTGACGTTGTCGGCTCCGGACGATCCGGACAGATTGTCGTCCCCTTGCGTCGGGCCTGGCGCAGGGCTGTCCGCGATCGCAACGACGAGGTCGGCACGCGAGATCGTCCCAGCTCCCAGCTTCTGCGTCCAACTCGCCTGCTCGGCCGCGGTCGGGGCCTGCTTGCGGCCGTTCTGATACATCTGCGCCACGAACTGAGCGTCGGAGAGTGAGCCGTACTTCTGCTGGAACTCCCCTGAACCGATGAGGGCGCCGGCTACCTGCGATTCGGTATAGCTGCCGTCGAGGATAACGCCGCTGAAACTCGACCGGCCGCTCGCATCGGCGGTTCGACCGAGCGCCGTGCCGTACAGGCGATCGACAGTGTTGCCCACATCAGCCTTGTCGATACTGTGGTCGTAGGAGAATGAGCCGGAGATGTTCTCGCTGTTGTTGGTCACAGCGTGCGTATTGCCCTTGACGAGGTGCTCCGCGCTCTCCGCCAGCGTGTCGACGAGCGACGTTCGGGTTGCTGCCCCGGACTTCAGCTTGGTCAGCCAATCATCCAGCTCGCTGAGTTTCGCGGACCTATCGTATGCGTTTCTATACATCTCCTCGACGAACTGCGCATCCGTCATGGTCCCGTACTTCTGCGAAAACTCGCTGCTGCCGAGTATCGCGTTGATCACGCCGTAGAAATCCGCGTACTGGAAGTAGCTCTCCTTCTCGGCCGACGAGGTGTCCCGGTCGAGCAGGACATCGTAGATCCTGCCCAAGCTCGCGCGGTTCTCGGCCTCCTGCCGCATGGTCTGTGTCGCGTAGTAGCCAGTGCGTCCGCCGTCCGGCGTCATGCTGATCTGGTCGACCCCGTTTTCGTCGATGCAGTGGTTGCCCTCGTACTTGGCCGAGTAGGCGTCGGCCGCCCCGACATCGTACGAGCCGTTGCCGTCGGCGACATGGTTCTGGGTTTCCAGCACGTCCTGGGTCCCGTCTCCGTTAAAATCTCGGCTGATGGTCGTCAGCCGCCCGTCCGCGCTCGTCGTGAAGACGTCCCTGGATGCGAGCGCGCCCGAAGCAGCGAAGTGACTGATCGTGGCGGTCTTGGCGCCGCTGCTCAGGGTCGTGTCGACCACCGTGAGATCGGTTTTTCCGTCGCCGTTGAGGTCTGTGTTCACGGTGACGATCAAGCCGCTGGCACTCGTGGTCCGGACGGTCTGAGCCTTCAGCCCTCCGTCGGCGTACACCGTCCTCGTGGTTTCCGTCCGCGTGCCGTCGCTGTTGAGCACGATCCTGTCGGAAAAGGTCTCGTCGGCGGTGCCGTCGCCGTTGAGATCGATCGTGCCGGTGACGGCGTAGCCGTTCGCCGAGGTCGTCAGGACGATCCGGTCCCGCAAGGTCCCGGTTGCGTTGAGGTCGCTACGCGTCTGCGTCGTGCTGCCGTCCGCGTTCACCACCGACACCTGGGTGGTGATCGCATCGGTGAGGCCGTCGCCGTCGTAGTCGTAGGCAAGGGACGTCGAGCGGCCGTCCGCACTCGTGGTCTTCGTCGTCTGGCTCTGAAGGGCGCCGGCATTGCTCCGGGTCGAGACCGTGTCGATGCGGGTACCGTCGGCGTTCAGGGTCGTCGTCTCGAACCGGTCGTCATTGCCATCGCCGTCGGTGTCGCGCCGGACGGCGATGCTCCGGCCGTTGGCGCTGGTGGTGGTCACGTCCTTGCGGAAGAGAGCACCCGCCTGCGTATTCTCGGTGTAGGTCCGGGTCGTGCTTCCGTCGGTGTTCAGCACCGTCTGATCGACGATGTTGAAGGTCCCGGTCCCGTACTCATCGAGCTGCTCGGTGTGGGTGGTACCGTGCGCGGAATCGGTGATGACCCGCTTGCTGACCGTGTAGGGCGTGTTGCCATTCCGAGCCGTGACCGTCGTCGTCTGGGTCCGGCTGCCATCGGCCCCGAAGGCGATCACGTCCGTCGTCGTGTGGGCGATGCTGAAGCCTTCGTTGTTGCCGCTCACCGTGATCGTCTTGCTCAGGCCGTTGGCGCTCGTCGTGGTCACGACCTTGCTGGTGTCGCCGTAGGTGCCGGCCGGCACGTTCGCGCTGGTGTTCTTGTCCGAGTACGTCTCGGTGGTACTGCCGTCGGCGTTGAAGACGATGGCGTCGCTCTGAGTCTCGTCGACGGTGCCGTCCCCGTTCGCGTCGAGCGTCTGGGTCACCGAGAGCCCGTTGGCTGCAGTGGTCCGGACGACCTTCTGGATCAGGCCGCCAGAGGCGTTCATGGCGGCGTTGGTCTCGACGATGCTGCCGTTCGCCTGGAGCACGGTGGTGTCGGTCGTGTCCGTGCTGCCGTTGCCGTCGAGATCCATCGCGGCGGTCACCGTCTTGCGGTCGGCGCTGGTGGTCGTCGTTGTCTGGCCGATGAGGCTGCCCGAGCCTGCCTTGCGGGACACCGTCTCCGTCCGCGTGCCGTTGCCGTTGAGGGCGACGACGTCCGAGACCGTACGGTCGGTGCTGCCGTCGCCATCGAGGTCGCTCACCGTGGTGGTGGCGAGCCCATTCGCCGAGACCGTTGTCGCTACGCTGCCGAGGACTACGTTGCCGGCAGTTTGCCGGGCGGTGGTCGTGCGGCTGCCGTCCCGGTTGAGCACGGTCGCGGCCGAGTTCACCGCATCGACCGAGCCGTTCCCGTCGACGTCAGTCTGCACAGTCGTGGTCAGACCCGTCGCATCGGTCGTCGAGACGGTCTTCTTCAGTAGGTTCCCTGTCTTGCCGCTAAAGGTCGTTGTTGTGACCTTGCTCCCGTCGTTGTTGAGGACAGTGGCGGCCGAAGTCGTCTGGTCGGTCGTACCGTCGCCGTCGACGTCGGTCCGGACGGTGCTCGACAGGCCGTTCGCCGCCGTGGCCGCGGTGATCGAGGCGATCAGCGCCCCGTTGGCAGCATATCGTTTCACCGTGTCGACGACGCTGCCGTCGGCCTGCGTCACGACCGTCTCGACTGCGTCGGAGGCGCCGTCGCCGTTGGTATCGCTGGTGATCGACCGGGTGTTGCGGTCGGCGCTGATCGCGGTGACGGAGCGGGCGAGCAGCGTCCCGTTCTGGCTGGTCCGGGATGTCGTGATCGTCTGGCTGCCGTCGCCGTTGAGCACAGTCGAGGAGGTCGCGGTGAAGTCGAAGGTGCCGTCGCCGTTGACGTCGCTGCGAGCCGTAAACGACAGCCCGTCGGCGCTGCGCGTGACCGCCTTCTGCGAGGCGAGGGTGCCGTTATAGCCCTTCTCGCTCGTTGTCGTGGTGGCGCTGCCGTCCGAGTTCTTGACGATCTGGGCGACGCTGGTGCTGTCGACCCGGCCGTCGCCGTTGAAGTCGTTCTGGACGGTCTTGGTCAGCCCGTCCGCGCTGACCGAGCTGGTCAGCCGGCTCTTGAGCGTCGTCCCGTTCGGCAGGTAGTTCGAGACGGTCTCGGTGACCGCGCCCGAGGCGACCGTGACCTGGTCGACGGTGTCGTAGGCACCGTTGCCGTCGACGTCGAGGCTCGTCGTCCGCGAGACGCCGTCCGCCCCCTTCACGATCACGGTCTTGTCGAGCAGGGTCCCGTTGACGTTCAGGGTGGAGAGGGTCTGGGTGCGGCTGCCGTCCGAGTTGACAACCGTGACATCGGTTGCGGTGACGTCGACGGTGCCGTTGCCGTCCGCGTCCTGCTTGCGGGTGATCGACAGGCCGGTCGCGCTGATCTGGGTGCTCAGGCTGCCCTTGAGCGACCCGTCGGCGTTTCTCTCGGTCTGCGCCGTCGTGGTGCTGCCGTCGCTGTTGCGGACGATCGTCGAGGTGCGGGTCAGGTCGTATACCCCGTCACCGTTCGCGTCCGCCTGGAGCGTCTGCGTGGCGGCATCGGGGCTCGTCGTCAGAGTGCTTCTCGCGCGCAGCGATCCGTCGGCGTTGGTCGTGGACACCGTCTGGGTCCGTGAGGAGTCGCCGTTGGTCACCGTCTGGTCGACGGTGGTGAGGTCGAAGACGCCGTCGCCGTTGCTGTCGAGTGCGGTCGTGCCGGTCTGGCCGTTGGCCGAGACGAGGTGCTGCACCGTGCCGACGACCGACCCGTTCGGCGCGAGGTCGGACACGGTATTGGCCCTGCTGCCGTCGGCGTTGACGAGGACGGTCTCGCGCTGGTCGTTGGCGCCGTTGCCGTCCTGGTCGCGCAGGATCGTGATCGTCTTCCGGTCGGCGCTGGTCGTCGTCGTGGTCCGGTCGCGCAGGATCCCGTTCGCCGTCGCGTTCGACAGCGTCTCGGTGCGGCTTCCGTCGCCGTTGGCGGCGGTCCGGACGGTCTGGACGTTCTCGAACACGCCGTCGCCGCCGGTGTCGAACTTCGTGGTACGCGTCAGTCCGTCAGCCGAGGTGGTCGAGACGATCTCCCCGGTCACCTCGCCGCTCGGGTCGTAGGTCCGGTTGTCGAGGGTGGTCGAGCCGTCGGTATTCTTCGTCGTGGTCGACTTGACGGTTTGGCCGGCGGCGTCGAAGGCGAGCGACACCGTCGCTGCGGTTCCGGTGGTTCCGTCCGTCCGGGTGAAGGTCGCCTGGCCGTCGATCGTCGACCCGTCCGAGAAGACACGTCCGGTCTTGTCGGCCTTGAGGTTCAGGGACGCGACCCCGGCATCGGCGAGCGACTTGAGTGTCGTCGTGCCGTCGGCGTTGGTGACCATAACCTTGAACTGCGAGAACTTGGCGTCGCCGGTGTCGAGGGCGCCGTTGTGGTTGGTGTCGAAGACGTCGAGGAGCGCCTGCATGTCGGTCGCCGCGGTCGGGTCCCAGGCGGTGAAGACGACCTCGTTCTGCTGGGTGATCTTGCCGTCGTTGTCCGCGTCGAAGACGAGTACGCCGTCGCCGGCGCCAGCCCAGGCGGTGTGGTGTTGGCGACCGTCACCGGCCATGTCGAAGAAGATGTTTGATGACGATTTCGGGGTGATCGAAATGCCGTCACCGTTCAGGTCGAGGACGATTGGGCCGTAGTCGGAGCCGCCGTCGAAGCCGCCGCCGTCGAAGCCGCCATATCCGTCGTAGCCCCCGTAGCCCCCGTATCCGTCGAAGCCGCTGTACCCGTTGTAGCTGGGATCGCCGAAGTCATTTCCGAAGGATGACCCATCGCTAAACTCCCTGTCGAAATAGTTATATGTATCGTCAGAAAGCGTGTAGTCCGAAGTTTCGTTATAAGCGAGCTTGTCATTAAACGTGGTCGATGACGTATCAACGGCGTTCTGACCGGGCGCGACATCAATCGTATCGAGCGCTATTGATTTATCGGACGAGCTTGTCTGTCCAGGTGTAAGAATGCTGTTCTGATCCACGCTTCCCGGATACTGACCAGTCAGCGCCGTATTATCCGCTAAACCATAGGGGGCTGGATTTCCGGTATCTGCTAAACCGTAGGAGGCTGGATTCCCGGCGCTCGATTGGGCCGAGCTGGGGCTCTGAAGCGGGCCATCAGTATATGGATATGATCCGCTCGAATCCGAATAAGTCGGGAAAGTTTGATTGTTGCTCGCTGTCAGATAGGTGTCGGATAAACCCTCACGTGGATTGCCGAACGACCCCTGACCTGTCCTATCGTAATCTGATGGGCCTGTATTCGGCTCATTGAAGATGCCAGTCGCCGCATCTGCGGGGGACCCAACATCACCTCTTATTGAAGGACTAAGCTCCGTATTTTTGCTGGAAAAATTGAAGAAGAAATTACTTTGGGGATCGCCAAACTCGATTCTGTTTGATCCCGGATCAAAATTGGGCACAATACCGACTTGATACTGCGGACTAGCAACAAGTTCAACAACCCCAACACCAACAGAGCCCTGGATAAAGCTTGAGAATGCCAATTGGCGTTGCCCATTGATCGTATCTAGGCCGAACATTGCCAGCCCCACTTGAACTGAAGCCCCTCCACCGAGGATAGAATATCCAAGCCCCGAGATGATGCCAAATTGCACTGTTTCAAATGTGTTAGTTGACGTGTTATAGTTGAGATTATAGCCAATACCCATTAAGTAGCCAAAATTATTAACGATTACATCTCCCTGGTCAGAAAACTTTGCAGCTACCCCTCCACCAATTAAAAGTTGCTGAAAGCTGGAGCGGCCGAGATCTCCGTATGTCTGAATGGAGCCACCGGCGTTTACGGTAAAATTACCGCCGCGCCCTTGTATTGTTCCCGCTTTTGATGGGCTTCCGAACTGATATGTCAAATATGAGACTGCAGCGCTCAGGTATTGACTGAAGGTTCCTCTGACGTCCATTGCTCTCCCCCCTGGATTACGTTTGATCGATTTGTCGCATCAGGACAGTTGCCACCGCCGCACGCCAAATCGCAGTCAGTCCGAACAGCGTGAAAAAACATATACGTACAAGCATGATCTGCTCGTGGTCCATTTTAGCTTCAATAGCTATGGCAACGAACCTATTTGCAAGCAGGAAATAAATAATAAAATCACCTGCAGTGATTGGTATCAAAAACCATTTTACATATTTAATCGGAGTCCTTATTAGATACAGTGTGGCGGCAAATGTTGCTATAATACTTTGCCACAGGCATATACTTCTAAGATTATATACTAAAGGCAAGATAAAACTGAAAGCGTAAAACCACACATAGGCTAATATAGCATTCAGTAGATAATATTTGAAACGGTTATTAGCTTCTTTTGCATCATAGCATGGCTGGAATGTGATGGCCCGCATCAGGTAGCTATTCATAATTTTATTCCGCCTATCAAAGAAGTAGCGACAAGGTCCCGCATCATATAATTGGTCACTGTAGACTCAAAATCGGGAACCTCGGCTACCTCACGATCTGGTTCCATATGACCATTATTTCCAGTCCAGCAGAATCACTACTCGGATCCAAAAGTGCGGCAACGGCTACTAACGCTCGCACGACGCCAGCGTCCCGTGTTCGCTTACGCCGTCAAGGAGGCGGACGGTTCAGTGCGTCGAGGCGATGAGACTGGCCAAGGATGCGTCGACAAGTCGATAAACCGCAAAGAGAACTAAGTCTGAATCATCGGCATCTTTGGCATGAAGCCTGCGTGTGATTAGATACGGCGACTGTGTGAATAAAATTTGACAATTCCCAACATCGTACACCCCATTCGCAAATCTCATCCACAGATGCGCTGAGATCTATTTACCATGCAATGTGTCGTAAATACGGCATGTTCGAATTGTTCGATTGCAGACCATGGGGTTTGAGTTATTATACTAGTAATTTAGCGAAATGAACTAGTACGTGCGGCGGCCAGCTGAGCCTGCGTCAAACCCGGTGCCGAGGAAGTGCTTTTTGCTATGTTGCAATTGTCGTCTCGGCGAAAAGTCTTTCACGCGGTGAGGCGCCTCCGTCATGGCCCTATCGCGACGCACCATGCCGCGACCACAAGGGGATCACATCCGAGTAGGCATCGCTCTGGTCCGCGCGCACCTCTGACGCCGCAAGCTCTACTCTGAGCGCGATCACGCGGTAGGGCAGGCGCGGCGCGCTTGGTCTGCTACCGATGCTAGAATGCTGTAGCAACGAAGCTGGACTGGCTGGTCATTGGAATGTCTTCCTAGTATGGTGAAATGGTTGATCGCCGAACTGGGCGAATGCTTACATCTCACTGACTAGTCCTCTTTCTGGCAGTTTTTGCTCTGGCTCTTGCGCCTGAGGCTGGGTTATTGGAGGACAGCGCCGTGGAGATCTCCCGGCACAGTTTGCGTGAGGACGCTGTCATGCCTGCTCTGTCCGATCGCCAGCGGGTCGAGGTCGCGATCCCGGCCTACCTCCTGCTGGCCCTGACGTCGGCCCCCGGTGTGATCGTTCCGGCAGGGCCGGAAATGACAGGGAAGGCCGAGGTCGCCATCGCGGCGATGAAGAACGACCTGACGCAGGCCTGCGTCGAGCCCTTCAACGACCTCGTGGGCAAGAAGCAGCACGCGCTGCTGCGCCGTGTCGAACGGATCGGGAAGGGCGTGATCGCCGGTTGGGGAGACCGACCGGCGCTCAGCGTGATGCTGACGCTCTGGTACTTCGTGAAGGACCTGACCGACCGCGAGGTTCTGATCCTGTGGGAGGGCTCGGCGATGGCGCGGGCGGCGAACACGTTGCTGCCGATGTTCGCGCACGGTTTCGAGGAGCAGAAGTGGGACGCCTCGGCAAAGAGGCAGGCGGGCCGCCTACTGGCGCAGTTTCAGGCCGAGGGGCTCTACAGCGGCGGCCCTCTGCTCGGCTGATTGCTGTCTTCTTCGTCGTCCTCCGTGCGAAGTGCGGGAGGATGTCCGAAGGGTCTGTTGACGATGGTGAGCAGCTCCGTCGCGGCGAAAATGCGGTTGCGGGCATAGCCCGTACGTTCGAAGAGAATACCGGCATCAACGAGCTGCCCGACAGCTTGGTGCGCCTGCGCCACGCTCACGCCGAGCAGCCCGGCTAGGCGCTTCACCGTCAGGACCGGATGGTCGGTGATCAGGT
>NZ_JTHF01000218.1 GCF_001043895.1 Methylobacterium indicum | reverse complement strand
CTGGCCGGCCGGCCAGGGCGGCAAGGGCAACGAGGGCGTCACGGCGGTCGTCAAGCAGGTCCCGAACGCCATCGGCTACGTCGAGTACGCCTACGCCAAGCAGAACAACCTGCCGGTCGCGCTGATCCAGAACAAGGACGGCCAGTACCCGATGCCGGGCGACGAGGCGTTCCAGGCCGCCGCCGCCAACGCCGACTGGAAGGCCGCCCCGGGCTTCGGCATCTCGCTGACCAACCAGCCCGGCGCCAAGGCCTGGCCGATCACCGCCGCGACCTTCATCCTGGTCCACAAGACCTCGGCCGACGCGGCCCGCACCGCCGAGGTGCTGAAGTTCTTCCGCTGGGCCTACAAGAACGGCGACAAGCTCGCCTCCGACCTCGACTACGTGCCGCTGCCCGACAAGGTCGTCGGCCAGGTCGAGGACGAGTGGAAGACGGTCGTCGGCAAGGACGGCAAGCCCGTCCTCGCCCAGTAAGCCGCCGCACGCGGCGTGACGGACTTCCGGGAGGACGGGCCCCGCCCTCCCGTTCGCCGGCGCGGGGCGCCGGCGCGAAGCCGAGATCCCGCCGCCCGCCGGGCCTCGAGGCGGGTCGCGTCCGACTCGCCTCGATCCGCCGAGCGCGCTAGAGGCCGCTCACTCCAAGGGAAACCCGGATGGTCGCGTTGTCTGAGAACGTCGCAATGGCGGCAAGGCGCGAAGTCGCCCGCCGCGCCCCCAGCCCGGTGGGCGATCGCATCTTCCGCACCGCCGCCTTCGCGTCGGCGCTGCTGGTGCTCCTGGTCCTCGCCGGCATCCTGGGCTCGATCGCCTATGGCGGCTGGCCGGCCTTCCAGGCCTTCGGCCCCGGCTTCCTGGTCTCGAGCGCCTGGAACGTCGGCCGCGAGGAGTACGGCGCCCTCGTCGCCATCATCGGCACCCTGGTCTCGGCGCTGCTCGCCCTCGTCATCGGCGTGCCGATCTCGCTCGGCATCGCGATCTACCTGACGCAGCTCTGCCCCGGCTGGGCCCGCCGCCCGGTCTCGATGACCATCGAGCTGCTCGCCGCCGTGCCGAGCATCATCTACGGCATGTGGGGCCTGTTCATCTTCGCGCCGCTCTTCGCGCGCTTCGTGCAGATCCCGGTCTCGAACCTCGTCGAGGGCCTGCCGATCGTCGGCACCCTGTTCTACGCCCAGGTGCCCTCCGGCGTCGGCATCCTCACCGCCGGCATCATCCTGGCGATCATGATCGTGCCCTTCGTCGCCTCGATCACCCGCGACATGCTCGACCAGATCCCGACAGTGCTGCGCGAGAGCGCCTACGGCATCGGCTGCACCACCTGGGAGGTCGTGCGCCACGTCCTGATCCCGCAGGCCTCGGTCTCGATCATCGGGGCGGTCATGCTGGGCCTCGGCCGCGCGCTCGGCGAGACGATGGCGGTCACCTTCGTGATCGGCAACGCCAACCGCCTCTCGCCCTCGATCTTCGATCCGGGCTCGACCATCGCGTCGCGCATCGCCAACGAGTTCAACGAGGCCGACGGCCTCCAGCTCAGCTCGCTGATGGCGCTCGGCTGCATCCTGTTCGTCGTCACCTTCATCGTGCTCATCATCGCCCGGCTGCTCGTGCGCCGCGCGAAGGTGGCCTGATCCCGCACCCGGAACGGACGTTTCCCGATGAGCGCCTCCCCCGCCGCGGTCTCAGGGGCCACCCCCGCCGCTCCGCCCCGCCCGGCCTCGCCCGAATGGGGCCGGGTCCGTGCCGGCCGCCGCACCGCCGACAAGGTCCTGGTCGTCGGCTGCACCGTCGCGACCGCGCTCGGCGCGATCGTGCTCGGCTCGATCCTCCTGATGCTGATCGTCCAGGGCGTGCAGGGCTTCTCGCCGGCCCTGTTCACCAACGTCACCCCGGGCCCCGGCACCGAGGGCGGCGGCATCGCCAACGCGATCCTCGGCAGCCTGGTGATGACCGCCCTCGGCATCGTCGTGGCGACCCCGATCGGCGTGCTCGCCGGGACCTACCTCGCCGAGTACGGCCGGGCCTCGCACCTCGCCAACGTGATCCGCTTCCTCAACGACATCCTGCTCTCGGCGCCCTCGATCCTGATCGGCCTGTTCGTCTACACCCTGATGGTGCGGCCGATGGGCGGCTATTCGGGCTGGGCCGGCGCGGTGGCGCTCGCCATCATCGCCACCCCGGTGATCGTGCGCACCACCGAGGACATGCTGCGGCTCGTGCCCGGCACCCTGCGCGAGGCCGGCGCGGCGCTCGGCGCGCCGCTCTCGATCGTGATCCGCTCCGTCACCTGGCGGGCCGCGCAATCGGGCATCGTCACCGGCGTGCTGCTGGCGCTCGCCCGCATCGCCGGCGAGACCGCGCCGCTGCTCTTCACCGCGCTCAACAACAATTCCTGGTTCAGCCCGAACCTGATGGGCGGCGTCGCGAACCTGCCCGTCATGATCTACCAGTTCGCGCTCTCGCCCTACGAGAACTGGCGCCAGCTGGCCTGGGCCGGCGCGCTCCTCATCACCATCACCATCCTGGGCCTGTCGATCGTGGCCCGCCTCGTCCTGAGCGGCCCGAAGGGGCGCTGATCCGCATCTCCGGCAGCACCCGATCGCTCCGCGACCGGGTGCTGCTCTCTTCATCTGATTTTGCCGCATTTCTTTCGACGATTTTCGTCGAAAAATGCTCCTGCCCGGAGACACACCGATGAGCGCCACCGCCACCGCCGCGCCGGTCGTGGGCCAGAGCACGGCCGACGAGTCCGCCCCGGTCCGCCTCGCCGTCAAGGACCTCAACTTCTACTACGGCGACTTCAAGGGGTTGAAGAACATCAACCTCAACTTCCTCGACCGCCAGGTCACGGCGCTGATCGGGCCGTCGGGCTGCGGCAAGTCGACGTTGCTGCGCACCTTCAACCGGATCTACAGCCTGTATCCCGAGCAGCGCGCGGAAGGGCAGATCCTGCTCGACGGCCGCAACATCCTGGACCCCTCGATCGACCTCAACGAGCTGCGCGCCCGGGTCGGCATGGTCTTTCAGAAGCCGACCCCGTTCCCGATGTCGATCTACGACAACATCGCGTTCGGCATCCGGCTCTACGAGCGCCTCGGCAAGGCCGACCTCGACGTCCGCGTCGAGGAAGCCCTGCGCAAGGGCGCCCTGTGGGACGAGGTGAAGGACAAGCTCAAGCAGTCCGGCATGGGCCTGTCGGGCGGCCAGCAGCAGCGCCTCTGCATCGCCCGCACGGTGGCGCAGCGCCCGGAGGTGATCCTGTTCGACGAGCCGACCTCGGCCCTCGACCCGATCTCGACCGGCCGCATCGAGGAATTGATCGAGCAGCTGCGGGGCGAGTTCACCATCGCCATCGTCACCCACAACATGCAGCAGGCGGCGCGCATCTCGCAGTTCACCGCCTTCATGTATCTCGGCGAGCTGATCGAGTTCGGGCCGACCAACCGGCTGTTCATGAACCCGTCGAAGCGCCAGACCCAGGACTACATCACCGGCCGGTTCGGCTGAGCCGCTCCCGGGGCCGGCCCGCCTTCCGCCGGGCCGGCCCGCGCCCTTACGCTCCGCCTCATTCCGGGGGGTCTCACCTCATGTCGAACCACATCGTCACGTCCTACGACCAGGAATTGCAGAACCTGCGGCGCAGCATCGCCGAGATGGGCGGCATCGCCGAGAAGATGGTGGCCGATTCGGGCCTGGCGCTCCTGCGCCGCGATACCGCCCTCGCCCAGGCGGTGATCACCGCCGACCAGCGCCTCGACGGGCTGCAGCGCGAGATCGAGGAGAAGGCGATCCTCCTGATCGCCAAGCGCCAGCCGATGGCGATCGACCTGCGCGAGACGATCTCGGCGATCCGCGTCTCGGGTGACCTCGAGCGCATCGGGGATCTGGCCAAGAACGTCGCCAAGCGCGTCGTCGCGATCGCCGACCAGGTCCAGCTCCAGAAGATCGTCGTCGGGGTGGAGCACATGAACGAGCTGGTCCAGGGCCAGCTCAAGGACGTGCTCGACGCCTACGCCACCCAGGACACCGTGGCGGCCCTCGACGTCTGGGCCCGGGACGGCGGCATCGACGCGCTCTATACCTCGCTGTTCCGCGAACTCCTGACCTACATGATGGAGGATCCGCGCAACATCACGTTCTGCACGCACCTCCTGTTCTGCGCCAAGAACGTCGAGCGCATCGGCGACCACACCACCAACATCGCCGAGACCATCCACTATCTCGCCACCGGCGAGACCCTGACCACCGACCGGCCGAAGAACGACGGGTCGAGCTTCGCCACCGTCGATCCCCAATCCTCGTCCCAGTCCCCGACCAAAGCCTGACCGGACGGCCCGCCCGGCCGCGATGCCGGGCGGGCCGTCTCGGGTGGCGGCGTCCCTGAAGTGCCCCCGATGAGTACCCGCATCCTGATCGTCGAGGACGAGGAGGCCCTGACCCTCCTCCTTCGCTACAACCTCGAGGCCGAGGGCTTCGAGGTCGACGCCGTCGCCCGTGGCGACGAGGCGGATATCCGCCTGCGCGAGCAGATCCCCGACCTCGTCCTCCTCGACTGGATGATGCCCGGGCTGTCGGGCATCGAACTGTGCCGGCGCATCCGCGCCCGCCGCGAGACCGAACGGCTGCCGGTGATCATGCTGACGGCCCGCGGCGAGGAGGGCGACCGGGTGCGGGGCCTCGCCACCGGCGCCGACGACTACATCGTCAAGCCGTTCTCGGTGCCGGAACTCCTGGCCCGGGTGCGCGCGCTCCTGCGGCGGTCGAAGCCCGCCCACGTCGCCGATCTCCTGATCGCCGGCGACATCGAGCTCGACCGGGTCAGCCACCGCGTGCGCCGCGACGGCCGCGAGCTGCATCTCGGCCCGACCGAGTTCAAGCTGCTCGAATTCCTGATGCAGAGCCCCGGCCGGGTCTTCTCCCGCGAGCAGCTCCTCGACGGCGTCTGGGGCCACGACGTCTACATCGACGAGCGCACCGTCGACGTGCATATCGGCCGCCTGCGCAAGGCGATCAACCGCGGCCGCGACGCCGATCCGATCCGCACCGTGCGCGGCTCCGGCTACTCCTTCGACGAGATGTTCGCGCCCGAGCCGTGAGACCGGTCTCCGGGTGCGGCTCCCGGGCGAGGCGTGGCCGGGGGAGGCATGGTCGGGGAGGCATGGCGGCGGTCCCGGCACGGCATCGGGCCGATGCCGATGGCGGCGAACGCCGGCTCTTCAGAGCCCGTTCGACGTGCACGACAGTCCTGATGCCCGCCTTGCCGTTCCGGGGCCGCGAAAGCGGAGCCCGGAATCCGGACACGCAGGTGGAAAAGACCGAAGTGATACGCTGTCGATGGTCCTAAAGAACCGTCAGCGGTTCTGGATTCCGGGCTCCGCTACGCGGCCCCGGAATGACGATGAGGGTATGAAGACTGTCGATCGGGTCGGGCAGGCTCTCAGAACTCCATGCCGAACTTGACCCGCAGGTTGTGCCGCTCGAACTGGTTCAGCCCGAGGGCGCGGCCGGCGAGGGCCGGATCGGTATCGCGGCCCCAGACCTGACCGGCATAGGCCACGGTGAGCCAGACCTTCTCGGTGAACCGGTGGTGCAGGGCGGGACCGACCGTGAGCGCCTCGCTCTCCAGCCGGTTCAGGAAGGTCCCCTCGTAGCCGCGCAGGTAGCGCACCTCCGGACCGAGATAGGTATTTTTCCCCACACGCCCCACGAGGGCGTTCGACCACAGGAAGGTCGAGGAGCGATAGCCGCGGCTGCCCCGCTCGCGCCCTGCCGCGGGCTCGATGCTGATGTTGCTGCCGTACCAGAGCGTGTCGGGCACCACCTGGACGTCCAGCTGGAGCAGGCTCTCGACGTCGACGATGTCGGCGCCGCGCCCTTCGACCGGCAGGACGCGGGTGAAGCGCGGGCGCACCTCCAGGGCGAGACCGAGCGGCTGCTCCGCCGAGCCCTTCAGGAACTGGTACTTCACCTCCAGGGAGGCACCGTCGAAAGTGCCGTAGGACTTGTCGTCCAGATCCGCGACGTTGCTCTGCCGCCGCAACGTGCCGAACGCGCTGAGTTCGAGGCTCAGCCTGTCGATGGGGTTGAACTGATAGGCGAGCCGCGTGTCGAGCACCCGGTAGGCCGCCCGGCCGGGGCCGTCCCGGCGCTTGCCGATGCGCGAGACGGTGTCGACCACCGCTTCCTGCTCGCCCTTCTCGCCGGCATCGGCGCCCTCCGTGAAGCCGAACAGGTGCTCGGTATCGACGTCCTTGCCGTCGCCCGTCTTGCCGGACGTCCCTGCCTGCCGGCCCTCGTCCTTGCCGGCCTCGCGCGCGCCGTCCCGGTCCGATCCGGATCGGTCTTCCGTCCCGGGCTTGCCCTCCGTTCCGAACTTGCCGCTCGGCGCAGCCCGCGCGGGCGCCGGAGTGGAGAGGACGAGCATCAGGACGCCCGCCGCGGCCGACAGGCATCGGATCGGCTCGATGATTCCCGTCATGGTCGCGCGAGGGCCCCAGATGTGCAGTGCTCCGATGCGTCCGGTTAGAGACGATGCCGGCCGACATGGCTGCCATAAAAATGCAACGCCTGTCAGACCTTTGGGCCGTGCGGGATTAAGCGGGGCGTCCGGTGCATCGGGCCCGGACTGGCGCTGTGCCGTTCACCCCCGATGCGATCGGTCCGCGCATGGGGGATCTCCGCACGGTCGGTAGCACCGGGGGACGGTCTCAGATCTAGCACCGCTTCTTCGGGCGCCCGGACGTTCGCCCCGTATCAGGCTTCGCCCAGAGGTGGGTGCATCGTGGCGACGGATCCGCGCCCCCGCCCCGAGCGCCGGGCCCAAGCCTGACGCCGATCTCGACATCCCCGCTCGCGCCGCCCCGGCGCGAAGGCGTCGGTGTGGTCGACCTGCGCCGTCCCTCGGACGACCCCATCCTTGGGTCAGTGGCGCCAGCGCTCTGCATGTCACGCATTTATAGTTGTTGATCGGCAGACATGACGTTAGGATTTTAGTGTCGGGAGGGAATGATTTCCATGGAAAAGATCAGAAACATCGTGATGATCTCGGCTTTCCTGCTGGCCGGAGAGATCATCGCTTCGATGTCCGGTCTTGCCGTGCGGCCGGCATCGGCGCAGTCGAGTGCCGAGCGTGAGACATGTGCGGAATCGGTCGGGATCCAGACGCGTCACAACGGCCGCAACAGCTGGATCAAGCGCAGAGTATCGAGTAAGACTTACAATGCTTTTCTTCGGTGTACGGACGATATCGCCATGAAGCGTGCCGACGTGAAGCCGGACCGCCGCTGACGATTCGTCGAGGACGGCAAGCCGCGATCGTTCAGGAAGCCGGTACCCGGCCTGCAAACCGACGGAGCCTGTCTGACGCCCGCGCCCTCGCGATGGGCCTTGCGGGGTCCCGCCGGACGTCCCCGTCCGGCGGGACCGCCTTTCAGATGTGCAGCGCCTCGCCGAGCGCCCGCAGGTTCGCCTCGTGAAAGGCCTCGCCGAGGGTCGGGTGGGCGTGGATCGTGCCGGCCACGTCCTCCAGCCGCGCGCCCATCTCGAGCGCCAGGCCGAAGCCCGCGGCCAGTTCCGAGACGCCGGCCCCCACCGCCTGGATGCCGAGGATGAGGTGGTTGTCGGCCCGCGCCGTCACCCGCACGAAACCGTCCTCGGCGCCGAGCGTCATGGCGCGGCCGTTGGCGGCGAAGGGGAAGAGGCCGGTGCGGATCTCGTGGCCGGCGGCGCGCGCCTCGTCGGGCGAGAGACCCGCCGAGACCACCTCCGGGTCGGTGAAGCAGACCGCGGGAATCGCCACCTTGTGGAAGGCGCGGCGGCGCCCCGCCACGAGGTCGGCCACCATCTCGCCCTGCGCCATGGCGCGGTGGGCCAGCATCGGCTCGCCGGTGACGTCGCCCACCGCCCAGACGTTGCGCATCGAGGTGGCGCAGCGCTCGTCGATGCGGATGAACGGGCCGCTCATGTCGAGGTCGAGCCGCTCGAGCCCGAGATCCTGCGTCCGGGCCTTGCGGCCGACCGCGACGAGGATCACCTCGGCCGGAATTTTTCTGGAGTCCCCACCGACCTCGACGGCGAGGGCGTCGCCCGACAGCCCGGTCGCCTGGGCGCCGAGCAACACGTCGATGCCGAGCGCCGCGAGGCGCCGCGCCACCGGCCGGGTCAGCTCGGCATCGTAGGCCGGCAGCATCCGCTCGGCCATCTCGACCACCGTGACCTTGGCGCCAAGCTTGGCGAAGGCGGTACCGAGTTCGAGCCCGATATAGCCGGCGCCGACCACCGCCATGGTGGCGGGGACCTTGGATAAGGACAAAGCCTCGGTCGAGGAGATCACCCGCCCGCCGAAGGGCAGGTGGGGGAGCGCCGCCGGGACCGAGCCGGTGGCCAGGATGACGTGCTCGGCTCGCACCCGCTCGGGCCCGGTATCGGTTTCGACGAGGCAGGTCTTGCCGTCGACCATGGTCCCGCGCCCGCGCAGGATCTTGACCCCGCCGCGCTTCAGCAGTGACGCCACCCCGGTGTTGAGCCGCCCGACGATGCCGTCCTTCCAGGCCACCGTGCGGGAAAAATCGAGGCGCGGGGGACCGGCCGAGAGGCCGAAGGGCGAGGCGTCCTCGGATTGCAGCAAAGCTGCGTGATAGGCCTCGGCCGCGTGGATCATCGCCTTCGACGGGATGCAGCCGACATTGAGGCAGGTGCCCCCTAAGCGGTTCTCCTCGACCAGCACGGTGTCGATGCCGTGCTGGCCGGCGCGGATCGCCGCGACGTAGCCGCCCGGGCCGCCGCCGAGCACCAGGAGCTTGGTGGTGATCTCGCTCAAGGATCAGGCCTCCATGAACAGGGTCGCGGGCGTCTCGATCAGGCCTTTGAGGGCCTGCACGAACAGGGCGGCGTCGTAGCCGTCCACCACCCGGTGGTCGAAGGACGCCGAGAGGTTCATCGTCAGCCGCGGCACGAAGGCGTTATCGCGCCAGACCGGGCGCATCACCTGCTTGTTGACGCCGATGATCGCGACCTCCGGCCGGTTGATCACCGGCGTCGTCACGATGCCGCCGAGCGCGCCCAGCGACGTGATGGTGATGGTCGAGCCCGAGAGCTCGTCGCGGGCCGCCAGGCCGTTGCGGGCGGCGTCCGCCAGGCGGCGGACCTCGGCGGCCGAGTTCCAGACGTCGCGGGTCTCTGCGTGGCGCAGCACCGGCACCATCAGGCCCGACGGGGTCTGGGTCGCGATGCCGACATGGATGCCGGCATGGCGGTGGATCACCTCCGCCTCGTCGTCGTAGTGGGCGTTCATCTGCGGAAAATCCGGCAGGGCGCGCACCAGGGCCTGGACCAGGAACGGGATCAGGGTGAGCTTCGGCCGGCTCGCGCCGTGGCGCTGGTTGAGGGCGGCGCGTAGCTCCTCGACCGCCGTCACGTCCACCTCCTCGACGTAGGAGAAGTGAGCGACGCGGCGCTTGGCGTCGGCCATGCGCTGGGCGATGCGCCGGCGCAGCCCGATGACCTTGATCTCCTCCACGCCGGTGCGGGCGACGCGGCCGGCGGGCGCGGGCGCGGTCTCCTCGGGCGGAGCGTTCAGGAACCCGTCGAGGTCGTCGTGACCGATGCGGCCGGCCGGGCCGGTGCCGCGGACCTGGCGCAGGTCGATGCCGGCCTCCAGTGCGCGGCGGCGCACCGCCGGCGAGGCGACGGGCTTCTCGCCCGCCGGGCGTGGCGGGCCGGAGGAGGGAGCAGTCGCCGCGGGACGCGGGGCGGGGGAAGCGGGCTTCGACGGCGCAGGCTTCGGGGGCTCGACCGGCTTCGGCGCGGCGGCGGATCCGGGCGCGGGTTGCGCCGGCTCCAGGCCGTCCGCGGCCGGGACCAGGGCGGCGGCGGGCTGGCCTGCGGCCGCGTCCTGCGCCCTCGCGACCTCGGGCGCCACCGCGACGCCGGATTCCGGGACCGAGGCGGGCGCGGTATCCCCGCCCTCGATCTCCAGCCGCACCAGTTCGGCGCCGACCGCCAGCATCTGGCCGGCCTCGGCGCCGAGCGCCGCTACGGTGCCGCTCACCGGGGAGGGGATCTCGACGGTGGCCTTGTCGGTCATCACGTCGGCGAGGGGCTGGTCCTCGCGGACCACGTCGCCGACCTTGACGTGCCAGGCCGAGACCTCGGCCTCGGCCACGCCCTCGCCGATATCCGGGAGCTTGACGATGCGAAAGCCCATGGCTCAGCCCTCCAGCGCGGCGCGAAGGGCCCGGCCGACGCGCGTAGGCCCCGGGAAGTAGGCCCATTCCTGGGCGTGCGGGTAGGGCGTGTCCCAGCCCGCCACCCGGACGATCGGCGCCTCCAGGTGGTAGAAGCAGGATTCCTGCACGAGCGCCGCCAGCTCGGCGCCGAAGCCCGAGGTCAGGGTCGCCTCATGCGCGATGACGCAGCGCCCGGTCTTGCGCACCGAGGCCTCGATCGTCTCCATGTCGAGGGGAAGCAGCGTGCGCAGGTCGATGACCTCGGCGTCGATTCCCGTCTCGGCCGCGGCGGCTTCCGCCACGTGCACGATGGTGCCGTAGGCGAGCACCGTGACCGCCGAGCCCTCGCGCCGGATCGCCGCCTTGCCGAGCGGCACGGTGTAGTGCCCGTCCGGCACCTCGCCGAGGTCGTGACGGGCCCAAGGGGTCACCGGCCGGTCGTGGTGGCCGTCGAAGGGGCCGTTATAGAGGCGCTTGGGCTCCAAAAAGATCACCGGATCGGGATCCTCGATCGCGGCGATCAGGAGACCCTTGGCGTCGTAGGGGTTCGACGGCACCACGGTCTTGAGGCCCGCCACGTGGGTGAACAGGGCCTCGGGGCTCTGGCTGTGGGTCTGGCCGCCGAAGATGCCCCCACCCGTGGGCATCCGCACCACCATCGGGGCGGTGAACTGGCCGCCCGAGCGGTAGCGCAGGCGCGCGGCCTCGGACACGATCTGGTCGTAGGCCGGATACATGTAGTCGGCGAACTGGATCTCGATGCAGGGCTTCAGACCGTAGGCCGCCATGCCGACGGCGGCGCCGACGATGCCGAGCTCGCTGATCGGCGCGTCGAAGCAGCGGCTCTTGCCGAAGCGCGCCTGCAAGCCCTGGGTGCAGCGGAAGACGCCGCCGAAATAGCCGACGTCTTCCCCGAAGACGACCACGTCGTCGTCGCGCTCCATCGAGACGGCCATCGCGTCCCGGATGGCCTCGATCATCGTGCGGCGCGGCATGTCAGTACCCCGCCTGCTGGCGCTGGCGGCGCAGGTGGGGGGGCATCTCGGAGAAGACTCCTTCGAACATGTCGCGCGGGGAAGGCTTGCCGCCGGCATGCAGCGTGCCGTGGGTCTCGGCCTCGCGCTGGGCGGCCACGACCTCGTCGAGGATCTCGGCCTCGCCCTGGCGGTGGCGCTCCTCCGACCAGGCGCCGCGGGCGATGAGGTGGTCCTTCAGGCGCTTGACCGGATCGCCGAGCGGCCAGGCGTCGAACTCGGTCTTCGGCCGGTAGGCGGAGGGGTCGTCGGAGGTCGAATGTGCGCCGGCCCGGTAGGTGACGTACTCGACGATCGTCGGCCCGAGGTTGCGCCGCGCCCGCTCGGTCGCCCATTTCGCCACCGCGTGGACGGCGAGGTAGTCGTTGCCGTCCACGCGGTGGCGAAA
>NZ_JTHF01000217.1 GCF_001043895.1 Methylobacterium indicum | reverse complement strand
CGGCGGGGGAGAGGGCGGAGTCGGTCACGGCTCCGGTTTGCGCCCGCAAAGCCCTGGCCGCAAGCGATCACACGGCACAGGTCGGTGCGGGCGGGTCACACATCGTTGAGAGCCGAGCGCGGAGCCCCCGCAGGCGGGGCGAGGGGAGAACCCGTCGTCTTTCCCTTTCCGGATGGCACCGCCGCCCGCTTAACCCGTCCCCGGGTCGGCCTCGACCGTCTGCCGGTCGCCTGCATTGGCGCCGGAGGTGTTGGCCTCGCTCTCGCCGTCGCCGTCCTGCGGCACGGCCGCGACGCCCTTCAGGTCGTCGGCCGTGATCTTGTCCCGGCGCGCCTTGTCCCGATCGGTCGATTCGTCCTTGCGCTCGGCCATCTCGCCCTCCTCACCAGTCCGTCTTGCCGCCGGTCTTCTCGGTCCGTGACCCGCCGTCGGCCACCTTCTGGCCTTCGCGGGGGCCCTGCGCGGCGATCTGGTCGGAATGACCGCCGGAGCTGCCGCCGACCGAGACCGGCGGTCGGCCGGGTGTGCCGGCGGAGGACCAGTCCTTTTTCAACTCGGCCTCGTCGCGTCCGCCGCCCTCCTGCCGGGTGATCGCCGCCTGCTCGGGCGTCTGGTGGCCGCCGCCGACGGCGGGCTCGCCCCGGCTGCCGACCACGTCGTCGGGCTTCCTCGTCATCGCCTCACTCCCCCTCGTCCTGGCCGACCGCGGCGGTCGCCCGGTCGATGGCTTCCTTCGCGGCGGGATTCTGGGCGGCAGGCCCGCCGGTCGAGGGGTCGCTGATCCGGCGCAGGTTCTCGGGCGGGGTCTCGTCCTCGGTCGCCTGGCTTCCGTCCGTCGCACCGATCGCGTCGCGGCGGTTGAAGTCGGAGGCGACGCGGGCGTCCCGGGCCTGGCCCATCGGGTCGTGGTCCATGTCGGCTTGCGTGCGCGGCGGCACCCCGACATCGAGGGGAGAGTCCTGCCCCATGTCCTGGCCGTTGCGGTCGGTATAGGGGTCGAAGTCGCGCAAGCTGGGCCGCGCCTGATCCGTCTTGTCCATGGAAGTCTCCTGTCGCGGCCGATCCGGCATGTGGAGGACAACACCGCCGGAGGTATGAGGTTTCCGCGGGTCGGGTCCCCCGGAAGTCCGGGGCGGCAGGCCGTGACAACCGCCGCGCTTGCTGGCAGGACGGCGCGAGTTCCACGGAGACCCTCCGCCCGTGACCACCGCCAATTCCCGTACCGCCGACCATCCGATCGACGCGCTGTTCCTCGAGCGCTGGTCGCCCCGCGCCTTCACCGGGGAGGCCGTGCCCCAGGCCGACCTGATGACGATGATCGAGGCGGCGCGCTGGGCCCCCTCGGGCTACAACTCGCAGCCCTGGCGCTTCGTCTACGGCTTGCGCGACACCCCCGCCTGGGAGGCCTTGTTCGGGCTCCTGGTGCCGTTCAACCAGGGCTGGGTGAAGAATGCCGGCGCGCTGGTGTTCCTGGCCTCGAACGGGATGATGAACACCCCGGACGGGCTGAAGCCCTCCTACAGCGCTTCCTTCGATGCCGGCACGGCCTCGGCGCTGTTCCAGCTCCAGGCGGTGAAGATGGGCTGGCACGCCCACGGCATGACCGGCTTCGACCACGAGCGGGCGCCGGCCGCGCTGAACCTGCCGCCCCACCACCGGGTCGAGGCCGCCTTCGCGGTCGGCCGCAAGGCGGATCCCGCGTCCCTGCCGGAGGAGACCCGCGCCCGCGAGACCCCGAACGGCCGCCACCCCCTCGCCGACTTCGTCTTCGAGGGCGGGTTCCCGCCGCGCGAGGCGTGATCCCCACCTCGTACGAGGATTGGGTCGCCGGGTTCCGCTGGCGGATCCCGGAGCGCTACAACATCGCGGTCGACGTCTGCGACCGCTGGGCCGCCGCCGACCCGACGCGCCCGGCGATCCTCGACGTCGACCCGGCCGGCCGGGTCGAGACCTGGAGCTACGCCGCCCTCGCCGAGGCCTCGAACCGCCTCGCCAACGGCCTGCGGGCCCACGGCGTCCGGGCCGGCGACCGGGTGGCGGTGCTGCTGCCGCAATCCCCCGCCGTGGTGGTGGCGCACCTGGCGATCTACAAGCTCGGCGCCGTCGCGCTGCCGCTCGCCGTGGTGTTCGGGCCGGAAGGTCTGCTGCATCGGCTGTCGGATGCCGGCGCGACCGCGGTGGTGACCCATGCGGGCGGCGTCGCCAAGCTGGCGACCCTGCGCGACGCCCTGCCCGGCCTCGCCCTGATGCTCTCGACCGACGGGGCCGGCGACGGCGCGCTCGGCTACGCCGACCTGCTGGCGGCGGCCTCGGCCGATTTTGCGCCCGTCGACACCCGGGCCGACGACCCGGCCCTGATGATCTACACCTCCGGCACCACCGGCCCGCCCAAGGGGGCGCTGCACGGCCACCGGGTGCTGCTCGGCCACCTGCCGGGCTTCTCGATGATGCACGACTTCATGCCGAAGCCCGGCGACCGGATGTGGACCCCGGCGGACTGGGCCTGGGCCGGCGGGCTGCTCAACGCGCTCCTGCCGAGCCTGCATCACGGCGTCGCCGTGGTGGCGCGCAAGGCGGAAAAATTCGATCCCGAGGAGGCTTTTCGGCTGATGGCCGACCTTTCGGTCGCCAACGCCTTCGTGCCGCCCACCGCGCTGCGGATGCTGCGCATCGTCGAGGATCCGCGCGGGCGATTCGACCTGCGCGCCCTGCGCACCCTGGCCTCGGCCGGCGAGATGCTGGGGCCGGAGACCTTCCACTGGGCGAAGCAGGCGCTCGGGCTCACCATCAACGAGGCCTACGGCCAGACCGAGTGCAACCTGGTGCTGGCCTCCTGCTCGGGCCTCGGCGTGGCGCGGGCGGGCTCCACGGGCCGGCCGGTGCCGGGCCACCGGGTCGCGGTGATCCGCCCGGACGGCCAGCCGGCGGCGGTCGACGAGACCGGCCAGATCGCCGTGGCGCGGCCCGACCCGGTGATGTTCCTGCGCTACTGGAACGACCCGGAGGCCACGGAGCGCAAGTTCCTCGGTGACTGGATGACCACCGGCGACCAGGGCCGGATGGACGCGGACGGCTACGTCCACTTCGTCGGGCGCGACGACGACGTGATCACCTCGTCGGGCTACCGGATCGGCCCCGGCGAGGTCGAGGATTGCCTCTTGCGCCACCCGGCCGTCGCGCTCGCCGCCGCAATCGGCAAGCCGGATCCGGTCCGCACCGAGATCGTCAAGGCCTTCGTGGTGCTGCGCCCCGGCCATGCGCCCTCGGACGCCTTGGCGGCGGAGATCCAGGCCTTCGTGCGCACCCGCCTCTCGGCACACGAATATCCCCGCGAGATCGCCTTCCGGGCGAGCCTTCCGCTGACCACCACCGGCAAGATCATCCGCCGCGTGCTGCGGGACGAGGCGTAGGCCGGATCGGCGCCCCGTTTCGCGCCTCGGCACGCCCGCGCGGGGCATCCCGCCGGGCCCAGGCCTCGACGTCCGGCCCCGGTGCAGCGGTCTCATTGCACCCTATTGATTTGTTGCCAACAAAATGTCGAGAACATCAACCTCGTTCTCCATCACGCCGAATAACCCTGGGTCATCGCTGAAATCCGGCCAGTTCGGAGGATGCCGTTAACCGGGGACGGCCAAGCTCGGCCATGTCATGACGACATGACCTCTCGATGCCGGTGGCAATGCTCCAGATCGCCCGGAGATTCCTGAGAAGGCTGCGACCGGAGCGGCCGGATCTGCTGCTGCTGGTCGGCGGCCTCGTGTTGCCGAACATCCTGGCGCTCACCGCGAGCACGGTCGCCGGAGTGCCGGCGCGCACGAGTGCCATCGCGCTCTACGCCGCGCTCGCCCTGCTGGCCGGGCGGATGCGCGGCTGGATCCTGGCTCTGCTCGGCCTCGCGACGGTTCTGTTCGATCTCACCGAAATCGTCGGCCGGATGTTCTTCCTCGGATTCGACGCGACCGTGCGGTCGATCGATCTCGACGTGCTGGCCGGTCTCCTGGCGACCCCGGCCTACGCGGCGGGCAGCGCCGTGATGGTCGCCGTCACGGTCGCCTACCTGGCGTTCCTGATGCGGGCGGGACCGGCGATGCGCCGGGGCAGCCGCCTGGCCTTCGCGGCGGCGACCGCCGCGCTGATGATCGGCGACGGCCTCGCCAACGGTACCGCGGCCTACGATTTCGGCGCGGTGGCGAGCCTCGGCCACCGGTTCGAATCGGCGAGCCTGCTCTCGGGCTTCGACGCCCTGCCCGATCAGGTCCGCCCGCCGCGACGGGTCCTGATGGTGGTGGTGGAGAGCCTGGGGCTGTTGCGCGACCCGGGCGAGCAGGCGGTCCTCACCGCCCCCTTCGAGGATCCGGACCTGCGCCGGCTCTACACCGTCGCGACCGGAACCACGGCCTTCTTCGGCGCGACCGCATCGGGCGAGATGCGTGAATTGTGCGGGACCTACCGCTCCTACGACGAGGCTTTCGTCGACGAGGACCCGGCCTGCCTGCCGGAGCGGTTCGCCGCCCGCGGCTACCGCACGGTCTCGCTGCACGGGTTCCAGGCCGGCTTCTATCACCGGGTGCACTGGTACCCGCAGGCCGGATTTCAGCACAGCCTGTTCGCCCACGAGCTGGAGCCCCGCTTCCCCCATCCCTGCGGCGGACCGTTCCCGGGCGCCTGCGACACCGACGTGGCCGAGGCGGTCGCGACCGAGATCGCCAAGCCGGGCCCCGCCTTCGTCTACTGGCTCACCCTGTCGTCGCACGTGCCGGTGGCGCCCGGCACGGGCACCCCGCGCCAGCATTGCGGCACGCCGGAGAGCCGGTTTTCCGACCGGGAGGTCTGCGCCATGGTGGAGGTGTGGCAGGACGTGTTCGCGGCGGTCGCGCGCCTCGCCGTCGCCCATCCGGGGACCGAGATCCTGCTCGTCGGCGACCACGCCCCGCCCCTGTGGCGCCGGAATGCCCGCGATGCCTTCGCGCCCGGCCGGGTGCCGTGGATCCGCCTCTCGCCGGTGCCCGTCCCGGCCACGGGCCTCGCCGCCGCCAATCCCTGAAACGCCGGAAGGGCGGCGGAGCCCAAAAGCTCCGCCGCCCTTCCGAAAAACCATCGTTTGGGAATCGTCGCCCGTCGCCGGCGGCGCGAGGATCAGAAGCTCAGCGCCACCTTGGCCTCGCGCAGCTGCGCGATCTGGCCCTCGATCTCGATCTTGCGGTCGTAATCGCTGGTGGCGTCGTAGAGCAGCTCCGCCGCCGCGATGTCGGCGTCGATGATCGCGGGGGTCAGCTCCTCGATCGGGGTCGCGCGCTCGGCGATCACGGTCAGCGAGGTGGCGTTGATCTCGGCGAAGCCGCCGCGCACCAGCACCCGCTTGCCCTTCTGCGGGCTCTCGGTGATGACCAGCACGCCGGTCTTGAGGGTGGTGAGCACGGGCGCGTGCCCGGGCAGCACCGTCATCTCGCCCTCGGAACCCGGAAGCTGCACGGCATCGACCGCGCCCGAATACAGGATCCGCTCGGGGCCGACGAGGTCGAACTGGAAGGTGGCCATGGGGTCAGGTCGTTTCCGGTTTCGTCAGACGCGCGCGAAAGGGCCCGGCGCTCGAGCCGGGCCCGTCTTATCGCTGCCGATCAGGCCGCGGCGGCGAGGCGCTGGGCCTTCTCCTTGGCCTCCTCGATCGAGCCGACCATGTAGAAGGCGGCCTCGGGGAGGTTGTCGTACTCGCCGTCCACCAGGCCCTTGAAGCCCTTGATGGTGTCCTCGAGCGCCACGAGCTTGCCCGGCGAGCCGGTGAAGATCTCGGCGACGTGGAACGGCTGGCTCAGGAAGCGCTCGATCTTGCGGGCGCGGGCGACGGTGAGCTTATCCTCCTCGGACAGCTCGTCCATGCCCAGGATCGCGATGATGTCCTGGAGCGCCTTGTAGCGCTGCAGCACCTGCTGGACGCGGCGGGCGACGTTGTAGTGCTCCTCGCCGAGGATCGCCGGGGAGAGCATGCGCGAGGTCGAGTCGAGCGGATCCACCGCCGGGTAGATGCCCTTCTCGGCGATCGAGCGCGACAGCACGGTCGTGGCGTCGAGGTGGGCGAACGAGGCGGCGGGCGCCGGGTCGGTCAGGTCGTCGGCCGGCACGTAGATCGCCTGGACCGAGGTGATCGAGCCCTTGGTGGTGGTGGTGATGCGCTCCTGCAGGGCGCCCATGTCGGTGGCGAGCGTCGGCTGGTAGCCCACCGCCGAGGGGATGCGGCCGAGCAGCGCCGACACTTCCGAACCCGCCTGGGTGAAGCGGAAGATGTTGTCGACGAAGAACAGCACGTCCTGGCCCTCGTCGCGGAAGTGCTCGGCGACGGTGAGGCCGGTCAGCGCGACGCGGGCGCGGGCGCCCGGGGGCTCGTTCATCTGGCCGTAGACCAGGGCGCACTTGGAGCCTTCCGCGGAGCCGTGCTCCTTGGGGTCCATGTTCACCTTGGACTCGATCATCTCGTGGTAGAGATCGTTGCCCTCGCGGGTCCGCTCACCGACGCCCGCGAACACCGAGTAGCCCGAGTGGGCCTTCGCGATGTTGTTGATGAGCTCCATGATGAGCACGGTCTTGCCGACGCCGGCGCCGCCGAACAGGCCGATCTTGCCGCCCTTGGCATAGGGGGCGAGCAGGTCCACCACCTTGATGCCGGTGACGAGGATCTGGGCCTCGGTCGACTGCTCGGCGTAGGACGGGGCCGGCTGGTGGATGGCGCGGAGCGACTCAGTCTTGATCTCGCCGGCCTCGTCGATCGGCTCGCCGATGACGTTCATGATACGGCCGAGCGTGTTGGCGCCGACGGGCACGCGGATCGGCGAGCCGGTGTCGGTGACCTCCTGGCCGCGGACCAGGCCCTCGGAGGTGTCCATGGCGATGCAGCGCACGGTGTTCTCGCCGAGCTGCATGGCGACCTCGAGGACGAGGCGGTTGCCGTTGTTCTTGGTCTCGAGGGCGTTCAGGATCTCGGGCAGGTGGCCCTCGAACTGCACGTCGACGACCGCGCCGATGACCTGGGTGATGTGGCCGGTCTTGGTCGCGCCGGCGGCGGGGGTGGCAGTGTTCGCCATGATGCTAATCCCTGATTGCGTGCGGTCAGAGCGCCTCGGCGCCCGAGATGATCTCGATCAGCTCCTTGGTGATCATCGCCTGGCGCGTCCGGTTGTAGATCAAGGTCTGCTTCTTGATCATCTCGCCGGCGTTGCGCGTGGCGCTGTCCATGGCGCCCATGCGCGCGCCCTGCTCGGAGGCGGCGTTTTCCAGGAGCGCCCGGAGGATCTGAACGGTGAGGTTCTTCGGGAGAAGGGCGGCGAGGATCTCGCCCTCGCCGGGCTCGTAATCGTAGACCGCGTCCGTCGAGGCACCCGCGGCCGCGCCGGTCGGGGCGATGTCGGCCGGAATGATCTGCTGCGCCGTCGGGATCTGGGCGATCACCGAGCGGAAGCGCGAGTAGAACAGGGTCGCGACGTCGAACTCGCCCGCGTCGTAGCGGCCGAGCAGGTTGCGGGCGATGCCTTCCGCGTTCTCGAAGCCGAGCTGGCGCACGCCGCGCAGCTCGATCAGCTCGACGATCTGGTCGCGGAACTCGCGACGCAGGACGTCGTAGCCCTTCTTGCCGACGCAGATGATCTTGACCGTCTTGCCCTGCGCCATCAGGCGCCGGGCATGGTCACGGGCGAGCCGCGAGATCGAGGAGTTGAACGCGCCGCACAGGCCCCGCTCCGCCGTGCAGACGAGGAGCAGGTGGGTGCGGTCCTGGCCGGTGCCGGAGAGCAGCCGGGGCGTCTCCGCCCCGGGCGTCAGGTTGGAGGCGAGGTTACCGAGCACCTGCGCCATGCGCTCGGCATAGGGCCGGGCGCTCTCCGCCGCCATCTGCGCCCGGCGCAGCTTGGCGGCGGCGACCATCTGCATCGCCTTGGTGATCTTCTGGGTCGCCTTCACCGAGGTGATGCGATTGCGCAGGTCCTTCAGACTCGCCATCGGAGGGTCCTTTGGTGTCGAGCCGGAGGCTTACTGGAAGGACTTGGCGAAGGACTCGACCACGCCCTTCAGCTTGGCGCCGCTGTCGGCCGACAGCTCCTTGGAGGAGCGGATCGTGTCGAGCAGGTCGGCGTGCTTGGTGCGCAGAGTCGAGAGCAGGCCGTCCTCGAAGGCGCGGACCCGGTTGACCGGGATCGCATCGAGGTAGCCGTTCACGCCGGCGTAGATCACCGCGACCTGCTCTTCCATCTTCAGCGGCGAGAATTGCGGCTGCTTCAGGAGCTCGGTCAGGCGGGCGCCGCGGTTGAGCAGCTTCTGGGTCGAGGCGTCGAGGTCCGAGCCGAACTGCGCGAAGGCCGCCATCTCGCGGTACTGCGCCAGCTCGCCCTTGATCTTGCCGGCGACCGACTTCATCGCCTTGGTCTGGGCGGCGGAGCCGACGCGCGACACCGAGAGGCCGACGTTCACCGCCGGGCGCACGCCCTGGTAGAACAGGTCGGTCTCGAGGAAGATCTGGCCGTCGGTGATCGAGATCACGTTGGTCGGGATGTAGGCCGAGACGTCGTTGGCCTGGGTCTCGATGACCGGGAGCGCGGTCAGCGAGCCGTTGCCGGCGGCGTCGCCCATCTTGGCGGCGCGCTCGAGCAGGCGGGAGTGCAGGTAGAACACGTCGCCCGGATAGGCCTCGCGGCCCGGCGGGCGGCGCAGCAGCAGCGACATCTGGCGGTAGGCGACGGCCTGCTTCGACAGGTCGTCGTACACGATCACGGCGTGCATGCCGTTATCGCGGAAATACTCGCCCATGGCGCAGCCGGCGAAGGGCGCCAGGAACTGCATCGGCGCGGCGTCCGAGGCGGTGGCGGCGATGACGATGGAGTATTCCAGCGCGCCGTTATCCTCGAGGACCTTCACGAACTGGGCGACGGTGGAGCGCTTCTGGCCGACCGCGACGTAGACGCAGTACAGCTTGGCCTTCTCGTCGGTGCCGGCATGGGCCGGCTTCTGGTTCAGGATGGTGTCGAGCGCCACCGCGGTCTTGCCGGTCTGGCGGTCGCCGATGATCAGCTCGCGCTGGCCGCGGCCGATCGGGATCAGTGCGTCGATCGCCTTGAGGCCGGTCGCCATCGGCTCGTGCACCGACTTGCGCGGAATGATGCCCGGGGCCTTCACGTCGACCCGGCTGCGCTTCTCGGCGACGATCGGGCCCTTGCCGTCGATCGGGTTGCCGAGCGCGTCGACGACGCGGCCGAGCAGGCCCTTGCCGACCGGCACGTCCACGATGGCGCCGGTGCGCTTGACGGTCTGGCCTTCCTTGATCTCGCGGTCGGAGCCGAAGATCACGACGCCGACATTGTCCTGCTCGAGGTTCAGGGCCATGCCGCGCACGCCCGACTCGAACTCGACCATCTCACCGGCCTGGACGTTGTCGAGGCCGTAGACGCGGGCGATGCCGTCGCCGACCGACAGGACCTGACCGACCTCGGTGACCTCGGCCTCCTGGCCGAAGTTCTTGATCTGCTCCTTCAGGATGGCGGAGATCTCGGCGGCACGGATGTCCATCTGGACCTTCCCTCGTTCGTTCGTGTCGGGCGTTGTTCTGGGTCGGCGGGTGCGTCGGGGCCCTTAGCGGGCGCCCTGCATCGCCAGGCGGATGCTGTTGAGCTTGGTGCGCAAGCTGGCGTCGACCATGCGCGAGCCGAGCTTGACGACGATGCCGCCGATCAGGCTCGGGTCGATGCGCAGGTCGAGGTCGACCTCGGCCTTCGCGACGTCCTTCAGGGACGCCTTGATGTCCTGGAGCACCGCGTCGGAGGGCTTTTCGGCGAGCCGCACCTCGGCGCGCACGATGCCCTTCGACTCGCGCACCAGCTCGCGGTAGGCGCGGATCATGTCCGGCAGGGCGAAGAGCCGGCGGTTGGCGGCCGACAGGCGGACGAAGTTGGCGGCGAGGCCCTGGATGCCGGCCTTGGCCAGCACCGCCTCGATCGCCTTGACCTGATCCTCGGCCGAGAAGGCCGGGCTGCGCACCAGGCGCCGCAGGTCGGCGCTCTCGGTCAGCAGGGCGTCGAACCGGTCGAGACCCTCGGCCACCGCGTCGACGGACCGCTCCTCGCGGGCGAGCTCGAACAACGCCGAGGCGTACCGCCCGGCGACGCCCGCCAGGGGAGAACCCGATTCCGATGCGTTCTGAGCCACCAGCGCTCTCTCTTCATGTCCTGGCCCGACGGGTCCGGCCGTATCGCGCCGGTCTGGAAAAGAGCGGCGGCGGCGCGCGGCCCGTCGATGATGGGAAAGGCTCCGGCGCGAGAAGACAGCCCCCTCCCCCGGCGCGGCGCCGGCCTAGCATGGGTTTTCGGGGGGCGCAAGGCGAGCGGAAGCGCACGCCAATCGCGAGGCGGGCCCTGAGTTTAATCCAATCCGGCGCCGGTCCGCGCGTCACCGCGGGCGGGCCTTCGACGATGGTCGGATTGCCCCTCGAAAAACCGGGCCGGCGGCGCGGCGCTCCCGTCGCCGCGTCCGCCGCGACGGGAGCGAGAGGTTTCGTGATGGTTTCCGAAAGTTTTCGGGCGCGCCGGTTCGTGCGCCGGGGCTCGGGCCCCGGGGCGGGCCTCAGCTCGCGCAGGCGATCTCGTCGCACTCGGCCACCGCCGCGAGCACCCGGGCGAGGCTCTTCGGCCCCGGATAGCCGAGGAGCGCCGCCGTGCCGACGACGTAGGACGGGGTGGCGTGCAGGCCGAGATTCGCCGCGAGCCGCATCTGGGCCTTCAGGGCCTCACGCACCTCGTCGGAATCCGCCGCCTGCTCGATCGCCGCGCGGTCGTGGCCGAGGCGGGCCGCGGCGTCGAGCGCCCGCGTCCCGTCGATGCGCCCCGACGTGCCGGGACCCAAGAGGGCGGCGTAGAGCTTCGCGGTCGCCGCCGAGCCGCCGGCCCGCTGCACGGCGAGCGCCACCTTGGCGGCCTGGGCCGACTGGACCGACAGGATCGGGTTGTTGAGGAGCCCGATGCGCAGGTCGGGATTGGCCTTGACGAGGTCGTCGAGGTCGCGCGCCGCCGCCCGGCACCACGGGCAATTGTAGTCGAAGAATTCGTAGAGCGTGACCGAGGCCTCGCGCGGTCCGATCCAGGTCACGCCGCGCGAAGCACCGATCTCGGAGACGAGTTCGCCCGGCAGGCGGGTGTTGGGGAGCGGCTGGCCGTTGTCGCCGGTGATCGCGCGCCATTGGCCCTCCGCCTGCGCCAGGGCCCTGCCGGAGGCCAGGGCGGGCAGCGCCGCCAGGGACGCGGCGAGCAGGGTGCGGCGGGAGAGCGACATGAGGGGTCCTCGGGGGTCCGGATCCGGCCGGCGACGGGCGGTCCTGCCCCGAAGGTCTAGCTCGGCCATTTTGGCCGGATGATGGCCTGACACGAAATCCGGCTGATCGTCTCGCGATGCGGATTTCGGCGTCGCTCACACCCGTTCCGCCAACGCCTTCTCCACCGCACCTTCCAGCGCCGCCGGCGTCACCCGGGGCGCGAACCGTGCCACCACCCGGCCGTCTCGGCCGACCAGGAACTTGGTGAAGTTCCACTTGATCGCCCGGGTGCCGAGGAGCCCGGGCCTGGCCTCCTTGAGATGGGTGAACAGCGGCTCGGCCCTCGCCCCGTTCACCTCGACCTTGGCGAGGAGCGGGAAGGTGACGTCGTAGGTCAGCGTGCAGAACCGGGCGATCTCGGCGGCGTCCCCCGGCTCCTGGGCGCCGAACTGGTTGCAGGGAAAGCCCAGCACCACGAGGCCCGCCTCGCGGTGGCGGCGCCACAGCGCCTCCAGCCCGGCATAATGCGGGGTGAAGCCGCAGGCCGAGGCGGTGTTGACCACGAGCAGCACCCTGCCCCGATACTGCGCCAGCGGGTGGGGCGTCCCGTCCGGGGCGGCGGGCGCGAAGTCGTGGACCCTGGTCATGGTCACCCTGCTCATGGCTGCCTCGTGGCGGAGTCCGCCCCGCCGTCAGCCTTTAGAACCGGGCGGCGACCCCGCCCATGATCGTGCGCGGCTGGCCCGGCGTCGCGTAGCGGTTCTGGAACGAGCGGTCGAAGTAGCGCTCGTCGAACAGGTTGTCGACGTTCAGGTAAACCCGCACGCCCGGGCTGATCTGGTAGTAGGAGATCAGGTTGGCGAGGGTGTAGGCCGGCATCGTGAAGGTCGAGAGCGCCGTGCCGGCGACGCGGGAATCGACGTGGGTGACGCCGCCGCCGAGGCCGAGGCCGCGCAGGGGCCCGCTCTGGAACTCGTAGACGCTCTGGAGCGCGACGCTGTTTTGCGGGATGTTGGCGAGCCGGGTGCCGACGGGAAGCGTCGAATCGCGGGTGATCGCCGCATCGACGAAGGCGTAGGTGCCGATGACCCGCCAGCCCGGGGCGAGGAAACCCGCGACGGAGATGTCGAAGCCGCGGCTGCGCGCCGCTCCGGTCGCGACGCTGAAGTTCTGGTCGACCGGATCGGTGACGAGCTGGTTGGTGCGGCGGATGTCGAAGAAGGCCGCGGTCGCGTCCAGCCGTCCGTCGAGCAGGCTCAGCTTGACGCCGGTCTCGTAGCTCTCGGCCTGCTGGAACGGGAACGGCCGGCCGGAGCGGTCGGCGCCGGTATTGGGCCGGAACGACTGGGCGTAGCTGCCGTAGATCGAGGCGATCTCGGTCACGTCGTAGACGAGGCCGAAGCGCGGCGTCGCCGCCGTGCCCTGGAGCTTCGTCGTCGTCCCGTTGATGTAATTGGTCGTGTCGAGGGCGATGTCCTCGACGCGCACGCCGAGAAGGGCATGGAGCTTCGGCGTGAGGTCGATCTGGTCCTGGACGTAGCCGGCGTAGCTCGTCGTGGTCTGCAACAGGTTGCTGCTCCGCACGGTCAGGGCCGGCAGGGCCTGGCCGTAGCGCGGCGCGAACAGGTCGAGGACGAAGGGGTTGGTGTTGAAGTTCGAGCGGGTGATGTCCTCGCGGTAGCGCAGGCTGTCGCGCTCGAGTCCGACCAGCAGGGCATGGCGCAGGAAGCCGGTCTCGAACTTGCCCGCGAGGTTGATCTGGAGATCGAGGTCCGACCAGGTCAGCTCGCGCCGGTCGAGGGTGCGCCGGAGCAGGTTGCCGTTGCCGAGGAAGCCGACGGTCTGGACCGCATCGCCGGCAATGTTGCCGGCCATCACCTGGGCGCCCGCATTCAGCACCCAGTCCGCGTCGAACCTGTGCTCGACGCGCAGCTGGCCCAGGGCGTTGTCGTTGCGGAACGGGGCCAGGCCCGGCTCGCCGATGTAGCGGTTGCGCGGCACCGCCCGCAGGTCGTTGCGGAACGGGACGATGCCGCGGTCGAAGATCTGGCCGGCACTGATGAACTCGCCCTCGAAGGTCACCGTGGTGTCGGCGCTCGGCTTCCAGGCGATGACGGGGGCGAGGTAGTAGCGGTCGCCGTGGACGAAATCGCGGAAGCTGCCGTTGTCCTCGACCGCGCCGGTGAGGCGGGCGAGCACGGTGCCGCCCTCGTCGAGGGCGCCGGTGGCGTCGAAGGTGCTGCGCTTGGCGTTGTAGCTGCCATATTGCGTCCCGATCGCGAAGGAGCGCTCGGCGGTCGGCTGCTTCGTCACGATGTTGAAGGTGCCGCCCGGGTCGCCGCGTCCGTACAGGAAGGCCGAGGGTCCTTTCAGCACCTCGATCCGCTCGATCGACACGATGTCGGGCGAGTTCGGGTAGCCGCGGTTGATCGGGAAGCCGTTGCGGTAATATTCGCCGGTGGCGAAGCCCCGGATGGTGAACTCGGTCAGCCCGAGGCCGGCGAAGTTGTTCGAGCGCCCGACACCGGCGAGGTCGAGGGCGGTGTCGACCCGCGTCGCCGCCGCGTCCTCCAGCACCTGCCGGGGGACCGGCACCACGGCCTGGGGCGTCTCGCGCAGGGGCGTGTCCGTGCGGGTCGCGCTCACGCTGGTGAGGGCGAGATAGCCCTCGGCCCTCAGGGGCGCGGAGCCGCCCCCGCCCGCGATCGAGATCTCGTCGAGCTGGATCTCCGGGGACGTATCGGCCGCGGCCTGCGCCGCCGCGGCCCGAGGCCCCAGGCCGCCCCAGGCCCCCACGCAGGTCGTCGAGACGAGCGCCGCGACGGCGGCACCACGCTTGATAGTCTTCACAATCACAACCACAGATTTATGCCGGCCGATACGATCGGGCCGCCCTACGGCACGAGATACGTATTGTCAACAATCAGAATAAATCAGAACGATTGTAGATTTGTGGAGAAAATGATCTTCATTATAATAACTACAAATACAATCAGCGGGCCATGACGCATCCGCGGTCCGGCGGGCGAAGCGGCCCGCCGGGGCTGCGCGCGCTGGAGCGTTGTCCGACGGGGTGGAGACCGGTTCGTCGATGGAAAGTTATGCAAAATCAAAGATCGTGAGCAGCGTCCGATCGCACCGCGATCGGGCGCCGCCCCAAGCAGACTTGCGCTGGCAGGCCAACGCTTCGCCCGCTCAGGTTCTTGTTTCGTCGCAGATTTTCGCCGCCGAACCGGTGTCCACGTCGGCGAAATCTGCTGAGGCCAGGATCCGCGCCGCGGCCGCCCCCAGCACGCGCACGCCGAGCGCCAGATCCTCCTCCCGGGTGTCCTCGGTCCAGTGGTGGCTGATGCCGCCGATCGAGGGCACGAACAGCATCGCGGCGGGCATCACCTTGGCGACGTTCTGCGCGTCGTGGCCGGCGCCCGAGGGCATCGCCTGCCAGCCCCCGGGGCACAGGGCCTCGGCGGCGTGCGACAGCGCGCCCATCAGGCCGGGATCGCACAGGGCCGGGCTGTTGCGGGAGATCTCCTCCAGGGTCGCGGTGCAGCGCTCGCGGCGGTTGCTCTCGCGGATCAGCGCCCGCAGGGTCGCCTCCATCCGCTCCAGCACCGGCACCGACACGTCGCGGAATTGAAACAGGATCTCGGCCCGGCCCGGGATGATGCTCGGCGCGCCGGGATCGAGGGTGATCCGGCCGGTGGTCCAGGTGCTGCGCTCGCCGCAGATCCGCGGAAAGGCCTCGTCGATGGCGGCGAGCAGGCGCACGGCGGTCAGGCCCGCGTCGCGGCGCTCCGCCATCGTGGTGCCGCCGGCATGGTCCTGCTGGCCCTCGATCACGATCCGGAACTGCCAGATCGCCACGATGCCGGTGACGATGCCGAGGCGCTGGCCCGCCGCCTCGAGCTGCGTGCCCTGCTCGATATGCATCTCGAGGAAGCCGCGGTAGCGCCCCGCCTCCAGCTGCATCCGCTTCAGGCCGGCGAGGCCGGCAGCCTGCAGGGCCTCGCGCAGGGGCGTGCCGTCCGTGCGGTTGCGGCTGCCGTCGATCGCGGCCTCCGTCACCTCGCCGATGGCGGAGCGACTGCCGAGGAAGCCGACATCGAAATGCCCCTCCTCGTCGGCGAAGGCGCAGACATCGACCGGCAGGCCGGCCCGGGCCAGCGCGATCCCCGCCACGACGCCGAGCGCCCCGTCGAGCCAGCCGGCCTCGTTCTGGCTCTCGATGTGGCTGCCGACGAGGAGGTGCGGCCCCGCGCCGGGATGGCGCCCCAGCACGGTGCCGACCCCGTCGATGGTGGGGGCAAGCCCGCATTCCTCCAGCCGCCGCATCAGCCAGCGCCGGGATTCCATGTCCTCGGGCGAGTAGGTCGGACGATGCACGCCGGTGCGGAAGCGGCCGATCGCCCGCAACGCGTGGAGGTCCGCGAGGAAGGCCTGGGTGTCGATCTCGGGCATGGTCCTCGCCGTCCTCGCCTGGGCGCGCCGTACCGGAGGGAGAGGTGCGGCGCGCCCAGGCGAGGACG
>NZ_JTHF01000216.1 GCF_001043895.1 Methylobacterium indicum | reverse complement strand
CCAGGGCCTCGAGGCCCTGGTTGTTGCGCCGGCCCGTATCGGGCGGGCTCACCGAGTTGAAGTTGGGCTGGCCGTTCGTCACCGGCTGGAGCGCCGCCGGGATGCCGAGCACGCCCTGCAGCTGGCCGCTGCGGTTGAAGTAGTAGACGTTCGGGCCGTACTCATCGCTGACATAGAACGAGCCGTCGAGGCGGCGCGCCAGCCCCTCGGCGTCGAGGCTGATGCGCCCGGCGCTCGGGCCGGTGGCGGCGGAGGGCAGGACGGCGCCGAGCTGCGTGGTGGTACCGGCGGCCGGGTCGAGGCCGCTGAAGCGCTGGCCCTTGGCATCGGTGAGCACGATGCCGCCGTCCGGCGTCAGGGTGACCTGGCGCTGCGAGGTCGTGGCCTGCGGCAGGGCCGTGCCCGTATAGGGCGTGAAGCTCAGGGTGAAGCGGTTGAGCCGCCCCGCATAGTCGCTGAACAGCCCGCCGTCGGGATTGTTGTAGCCGCGGTCGGGCAGCGTGTAGAGCGTGCCCGTGTAGGTGTCGCCGCTGCGCCGCCAGGTCGCGAGATCGACGGCGAGCGAGGAGAACGAGCCCAGGGAATCGCCGAGGAAGTCGCGGGTGGTGGCCGGCAGCCGGCCGACGCCCTGAAGGCCCTGGTTGACCACCACGGTGCCGCCGGCCGCGACCGAGACCGGATCGTCGGTGCGCTGCAGGTTCGGCACCCGCACGTCGAGCGACTGGGCCTGCGCGAGCCCCGCGCTCGCCAGAAGGCCGCCCGCCGCGACGGCGGCACGGATGGAGATGGTGGTCACGATTCGCCCCCGGGATCACGTTGCGGCAGCGATGGGGCGGTTGCGTGACACTCGCGTGACGAAGTGTGGCGGTTTCGCACCGAATGGAACCGTGTGCGGCCAGCGGGCCGCAGTCGCGCGGGCGAGCCCAGCCCGTCCGGCCTCTCGCCCTCGGCGGCGGAGCATGGCAGAAGCCGCGCGGAATCGACGGAGGCGTCGCGGCGATGAGCTACCTGGTGGTCTTTCTCGGTGCCGGCCTCGGCGGGGCGTTGCGCCACGGCGTCAACCTGTGGGCGGCGCGGGCGGGCAGCGGCTTCCCGTTCGGGACGATGGTCATCAACGTCGTCGGCTCGATCATGATGGGAGTGCTCACCGGCTGGTTCGCCGCCCGGGGCGGAGGACCGCAGGCGCTGCGCCTCTTCCTCACCACCGGCGTACTCGGCGGCTTCACCACCTTCTCGACCTTCTCGCTCGAGGCCTTCCTGCTCTGGGAGCGCGGCGCCCACGGGGCGGCCCTGGCCTACGTCGCGGTGTCTGTCGCGGCCGGCATCGCGGGCGTGGCGGTGAGCCTCCTGGTGCTGCGCCAGCTCGCGTGAGCTCGTCGGCCGGATCGCGCGGCGCGGAGACCCGGTTGACAACCGGGGGTATCGGGGGCGGAGTCTTGCACGAGATGAGCGACACAGCCCCGAGCCGACAGGCCCCGAGCCAAGAGACCCCAAGCCCACAGGCCGCAAAACCCCGCATCGCCATCACCTATTGCACGCAGTGCAACTGGCTGCTGCGGGCCGGCTGGATGGCGCAGGAGCTGCTCTCGACCTTCCGGGATGCGGTCGGCGAGGTGGCGCTGATTCCCGGGAGCGGCGGCGCCTTCGCGATCACCTGCGACGACGCCCTGATCTGGGAGCGCAAGCGCGACGGGGGATTTCCCGACATCAAGGCCCTCAAGCAGCGGGTGCGCGACCGGATCGACCCCGGCCGCGACCTCGGCCACATCGACCGGGCCCACGTCGACCGGACCAATGTCGACCGGACCAATGTCGACCGGACCAACGTCGACCGGGCGAGCGACGTCGACGCGGCCGATCGACGGGGCCCGACGCCTTGACCCGACCGCGCCGCCCGGGCGCCGCCGGGCCGATGCCATGATCCGCCGCCGCCTGAAGGCCCTGCGCCGGGACGGGCTGTCGACGCAGGTCTACCTCGTCGCCTTCGTGATCGCCCTGATCGGGCCGGGGCTGCTGTTCACCGCGATCCTGCTCGGCCGCTACGCCGCCCTGGACCGGGTCCGCTTCGAGCAGGACGCGCGCGAGAGCGTGCGCGGCATCGCGCTCACCATCGACCGGGACATGGCCGGGCTGGTCTCGGTGCTCCAGACCCTCGCGGCCTCGCCGCGCCTGCGCAAGAGCGGGCTCGACGGCTTCGAGATGCAGGCCCGGGCGGTGCGGGAGACGACGGGGCTCGACCTGTCCCTGCGCCGGCCGGACGGGACGCAGCTCCTCAACACTGCGCTGGCGCCCGGCGCGCCGGTCCCGCAGGACCCGCATACGGAGGATGCCGAGGTCCTGGCGACGCGCCGGCCGGTGGTCGGCGGCGTCAGGATGGGCGCCCCCGGGCGGCCACCGACCTTCGACGTGGCGGTGCCGGTGATGGTCGATGGAGCGCCGGCCTACGTGCTCAGCGTCACCGTGCCGGTGGAGCGGCTGCGCCAGATCCTGGTCCAGGACCTCGCCCCGGGCTGGACCACCGGCATCGTCGACCGCGCGGGCCTCCTGCTCGCCCGCTCGGAGGATCACGCGGCCCTGGCGGGCCAGCCGATGCTGGCCGCCTTGCGCGGGCGCCCGACGGCCGCCGACGGCATCTGGGAGGGCGTCGACCGGCGCCGGCAGCCGGTGCTCTACGTCGAGACCCCGGTCCGGGCCACGGGCTGGGCCGTCGGCGCCAGCATCCTGCGGGAGCGGGTCGAGGCGCCGTTGCGCCACTGGATCCTCGCCTTCGGCGGGTTCGGGCTCCTGGCGCTGGCCGCCTCCTCGTTCCTGGCGGTGCGTCTCTGGACGCGGGTCGCCGGGCCCTTGCGCCAGCTCGCCACGGCCGGCGGGGCGCTGGCCGCCGGCCATCCGGTGCCCCGGGTCTCGACCCCGATCCGCGAGATCCGCCAGCTCGCCGACGTGCTGGCCGACGCCTCCCAGAGCCTGCGCCGGCGCATCGCCGAGCGCGACCAGGCGCTGGCCGAGCAGAGCCGCAGCCTCGTCGCCCTGCGCGAGAGCGAGGCGCGCTTCCGCCACATGGCCGATTCCGCCCCGGCCCTGATCTGGATGACCGACGCCGAGGGCGAAATCGTCTTCGTCAACATGCATTACGAGTACCTGTTCGGTCGCTCGGTCGAGGCGCTGACGCGGGGACGCTGGCGCGAGATCCTGCACCCGGACGATCTCGCCGGCTTCGAGGAGGCGTTCGTCCGGGCCTTCGCGGCCCGCACGCCGTTCCGGCACGCGACCCGGGTGATCGACCGGCACGGGGCGACACGCTGGATCCTGTGCGAGGGCGTGGCGCGCCTCGACGACCACGGCCGCTTCCTCGGCTATACCGGCTGCAACGTCGACATCACCGAGGCCAAGGGGGCGGAGCTCGCCCTGCGCGAGGGCGAGGAGCGCCTGCGGCTGGCGCTGGCCGCCGGGCGGCTCGGCACCTGGGAGATCGACCTCGCGACCGGGCAGCACCGCCTCTCGGCCCGCTCGGCCGAGATCTTCGGCCAGGCCCCGCTCTCGCACGAGGGCTGGACCCGTGCGGTGCATCCGGAGGACCGGGCCCGCATCGAGGCGGCGCTGTCCGCCCTCCTGGCCGAGCAAGCTCCGTACCGGACCGAGTTCCGGATCCGGCCCGAGGCGGAGACGCCGCACGGCAACGGCACCCGCTGGGTCAGCGCCCAGGCGATCGTCCAGCGCGATGCCGGCGGCCGGCCGCGCCGGGTGATCGGCATCCACCAGGAGGTGACCGAGCGCAAACGGGCCGAGGAGCACCTGCGCCTCCTGGTGCACGAGCTGAATCACCGGGTGAAGAACACGCTCGCCACCGTGCAGTCGATCGCGATGCAGAGCCTGCGCGGCATCCGGGGAGCATCCGCCGACGCGGCGAAGGCCGCCTTCGAGGCCCGCCTGATCGCCCTGGCGCGGGTCCACGACGTGCTCACCCGCGAGAGCTGGGAGGGGGCGGAACTCGCCGAGGTGGTCAAGGACGCGCTCGCCCCCCATGACGGCCCCCAGCCCCGCTTCGCCGCTTCGGGTCCGGCGGTCCGCCTGCCGCCCCGCATCGCCCTCTCGATCGCCATGGCGCTGCACGAGCTCGCCACCAACGCGGTCAAGTACGGCGCTCTCTCGGTGCCGGCGGGCCGGGTCGCCCTGTCGTGGCGCGTCGCCGAGCGGCGGCTCGCCTTGAGCTGGCGGGAGAGCGGCGGCCCGCCGGTCGACCCTCCGACCCGCACCGGCTTCGGCTCCCGGCTGATCGAGCGCAGCCTCGCCCGCGAGCTCGACGGCACGGTGGACCTGAGCTTCCCGCGCGAGGGCGTGACCTGCACCATCGTGGCGCCGCTCTCCCGCCAGCTCA
>NZ_JTHF01000215.1 GCF_001043895.1 Methylobacterium indicum | reverse complement strand
CGCGGGCCAAGCACGAGCCGACCCTGGTGACGGCGGACGCGGCCGGCCGCGCCCGCCGGGTCGCCTTCCTGCACCGCGCCATCGACATCGCGGCGATCCTCGGCTCCGAGGCGGTGTCGTTCTGGGCCGGCGTGCCGAAGCCCGGAATCGATCCGGCGGAGGCGCGGGGCTGGCTGCGGGACGGCCTCGACCAGGTCGTCGCCTACGCGGCCGAGCGCCGGGTCGTGGCGGCGTTGGAGCCCGAGCCCGGCATGCTGGTCGAGACCCTGGACGACTACGCCGCCCTCGATATCCCGGGCCTGAGCTTGGCGCTGGATACCGGCCACTGCCTGGTGACGCAGGAGCGCGAGCCCGCGGCGGCCGTGCATGAATTCGCCGATCGCCTCGGCACCGTGGCGATCGAGGACATGGCGCGGGGCACCCATATCCACCTGCCCTTCGGCGAGGGCGACATGGATGTCCCCGGCGTGCTCGACGCGCTGGAGGCGATCCGCTTCGACAAGCTCGTCTGCGTCGAGCTGTCCCGCGAGAGCCACCGGGCCGACCGGATGATCCCGGACTCGCTGCGCTATCTCCGGGAGTGCCGTCGATGAGGGTGTGTTTCGTCAGCCGGCGCTACTTCCCGGCGATTTCCGGCATGAGCGTCTACGCGCAGAACCTCCTGCGCGAGCTCGTCGGCGCCGGCCACGACGTCACGATGGTGAGCCAGTACCGGGGCGACGCCTTCGGCACCAAGGTCTATGGCGGCGGCCCGCCGCCGGCGGTGCCGGGCGTCCGCGTGGTCGGCCTCGAACAGATCGGCGAGCAGGAGAGCGGCGATTTCGAGCGCGACATCGCCACGATGGTCGACACGATCGCGGCGGAACACGCTAAGAAGCCGTTCGACGTGCTGCATGCGCAATACGGCTACCCGACGGGCTTCGCCACGCTGATCGCCTCGCAGAAACTGGGCGTGCCGAACGTCGTCTCGATCCAGGGCGGCGACGGCCACTGGGTCGGCTCGTGCTGCGAGACCCATCGGCTGGCCATGGTGCGGGTGCTGGCCCATGCCAACGCGCTGCTGATCGGCGGGCGCTCCTTCGTGGCCGAGGTCTGCGACCGGCTCGGCAGCGATCCCGACCGCTTCACCGTCGTGCCGGGCGCCGTCGACACCGCGCGCTTCCGCCCGCCGCAAGGCTGGCAGCCGGGCGACGCCGCCGACCCGGTGCGGCTGTTCTATCACGGCCGGGTCGATCGCCGGAAAGGCGTGCTCGACTTCCTCGATGCCTTGAGCCTGCTGCGCCTGCGCGGCACGCCGTTCTCGGCCGTCATTTCGGGCATCGGCCCCGACGTGGAGCCGGCCCGCGCGCTCGCGGCCGATCTCGGCTTCTCGGAGCGCCAAGTGCGCTTCACCGGCTACGCCGAGTACGACGCGGTGCCGGGCCTCTACGCGATGGGCGACGTCTTCGTCTCGCCGACCTACGCGGAGGGGTTCTCCAACACCATCCTGGAGGCGATGGCGGCGGGGCAGGCGGTGGTCTCGACCCACTCGGTCGGCGTCTCGGACTGCCTGCGCGACGAGGAGAACGGGCTCCTGGTCCAGCCCGGCGACGTGCCGGCGCTGGCCGAGGCGCTGCACCGGATCATCACCGACCGCCCATTGCGCGCCCGCCTCGCGGCGGCGGCCCTGGAGGAGTGCCGGCGGGTCTATTCCTGGCAGGCGGTGGGGCGGCAGATCATGGAGGTCTACGCGTCGGTGAAGGGCGAGCGGCCGGACCCGGCCTTCGATCCCGCGCTGCCGCACGACCCGAGCTGCCGCTTCCGGGCCGAGCCGCATCTGTTGTGAGGCGCCTTCCAGCGCGGCCGGAAGGCTCACCCGAGGTTTGCACGCATCTCTCCTCTCCCCGCGGGCGGGGAGAGGGCTGTGCTCCCGTCCAGGGAGCACAGCGAGCGGAGGCAAAGCCGGAGCGAGGGTGAGGGGGAGGTGCCGGAGGAGTCCCATCCGGAAACGCCCCCTCACCCCCGCCCTTCGGGCTTGCCGAGCCCTCTGAACGAGGGCTCGGCCCTCTCCCCGCCCGCGGGGAGAGGAGAAGGCCCGCGCTACGTTTGTCAGTCGAGTCCCATGCCCACAGCCCTCGCCCTCTCGCCCCATCTCGACGATGCCGCCTTCTCCTGCGGCGGCACCCTGGCGCAACTCGCGAACGGGGGCTGGACGGTGGTGATGGTGACGCTGCTCACCGCGACCGTCCCCGATCCGACCGGGTTTGCCCTCGCCTGCCAGCTCGACAAGGGGCTCGGGCCGGAGGTCGACTACATGGCTTTGCGCCGCGACGAGGACCGGGCGGCGGCGGCGGCCCTCGGCCTCGCGCCGCCGGTTCACGTCGCCCTGCGGGAGGCGCCGCATCGCGGCTACGCCTCGGCGCCGGAACTCTTTGCCGGGACCCGGCCCGACGATCCCCTCGCCGACGACCTCGGCCCGGTGCTCGCCCGCCTGATGGCGGAGGCCGCGCCCGACCTGCTGCTCGCCCCGCAGGGGGTCGGCGGCCATGTCGATCACGTCCAGCTGGTCCGGGCGATGCGCGCGCTCGCTCCGTCCTGCCCGGTGCTGTGGTGGCGCGACTTTCCCTATACCGTGCGCCACCCCGACCCGAAGGAGCCGTTCCGCGAGACCTTCGCGGCGCTCGCGCCCGTCACCGTGCGCCTGTCGCCGGAGGACGAGGCGGCCAAGCACGCGGCCTGCGCGGCCTATGCGAGCCAGATCGGCTTCCAGTTCGGCGGCCCCGCCGGCCTCGCCGAGCGCCTGAACGCCGAGGCCGCCCGCGAGCATTTCCGCCTCGCCGGCACCCTGCCGGACGGGCTCCACCTCGCGTGAGCGGCGGGCCGGCCGCTCCCGACACGTCCGGCCCCAAGAGCCTGGCCGATCCCGGTGCCGTCGCTTCGCGCCACGCCCTCGCCGAGGCCAGCCCCCACCTCGCGCCCCTGCGCCGCCTCGCCGAGCGGATCCGGGCCGAGCAAGAAAAGCCGGTGCCGGAGGCCGATCCCCTCGACGGCGGCGTGGCCGCCCGCCTGCTGCTGCTCCTCGAAACACCGGGCCCGGCCACCGGCCGCACCGCCTTCGTGTCCCGCGACAACCCGACCGGCACCGCCGCCAACCTGTTCCGGTTCCTCGGCCAAGCCGGCATCCCGCGCGCCGACACCCTGATCTGGAACGCCGTGCCGTGGGTGATCCACGCCCCCGGCGCCCGCAACCGGGCGCCCCGGACGGCCGAGATCCGGGCGGCCCGGGCCTACCTGCCGCCGCTGCTGGATCTGATGCCGAACCTCGCGGTCGTCGTCCTGTCCGGCCGGGTCGCGCAATCCCTGGCGCCGGACCTCGCCGCGGCGCGGCCCGGCCTGCCCGTGGTGGCGGTGCCGCATCCGAGCCCGACCTATGTCTGCACCAGCCCGGCGGTGCCGGCCCGGATCGGCGCCGGGCTGGCGGAGGCTGCCCGCCGTCTCGGCCTCCCCGGGTGATTCGCCCGGCCCGTCATCTGCCTTGCCGCATGGTCCGTCTGGTCATTCGCCGGCAGACGGCCTACATGGCGGGCTCAAGCGAGCGGGGCTCTGTCGGAGTGCCGCCGGGCACCTGTGTGCGCGAGTCTGGCCGCGATCGGCCGCGGGCCCGCGCCGGTGACGAGCGGGGTCGGACGCCGACGCGATGAACTTCGCCAGCCAGGACAAGAACCTCGCGCGGGCCCAGCCCCTGCGCGACGCGGGCGCGAGCGGCGGTCCGCCGCGCGACGAGGACCCGGCCGGGCAGGATCCGGGCAGCGACCCCGGAGCTGCGCAGGCGCGTCAAGACGCCGAGATGCATCAGGGCGCCGAGGCGCATCACGCCCGCCACCGGCGGCGCTACGCCTGGCTCGGCACGCTCGCGAGCGTCGTGCTGTTCCTCATCTCCCTCGGAGTGCTGGGCAAGCTCGTCTCCACCGTCACCTGGGCCGAGCTGCGCACCGCCTTCCTGGCGGCGACGCCGAACCAGATCGGGCTCGCCATCGCGCTCGTCGTGGTGAGCTACCTCTTCCTCACCTGCTACGACGCCCTGGCGCTCCGCCAGCTCAAGCTGAAGGTGCCCTACCGCACCACCGCGCTCGCCTCCTTCACCAGCTACGCGGTGAGCTTCAACCTCGGCTTCCCGCTGCTCACCGCCGGCACGGTGCGCTACTGGATCTATTCGGGGCAGGGCCTGAGCCCCGGGCGGATCGCGGCGCTCACCATCGTCGCCGGCTTCACCTTCTGGCTCGGCATGGGGGCGGTGCTCGGCATCAGCCTCATCCGCGAGGCCGAGCCGCTCTCGCACCTCACCTATACCAGCACCCTGTTCAACCAGGGTCTCGGGGCCGCGGTGCTCGCGGCGGTGCTGGCCTATCTGGTCTGGGTCTCGCTCAAGCGCCGCAGCGTCAAGGTGCGGGGCTGGCGCCTGGAACTGCCGGGCCTGAAGCTGTCCTTAAGCCAGATGCTCGTCGGCGCCGGGGACGTCTGCGCCGCGGCCGGCGTGCTCTACGTGCTGCTCCCGGCCGGCCACGGCCTGAGCTTCGAGACCTTCGTGGCGATCTACGTGCTCGCCGCGATGCTCGGCATCGCCAGCCACGCGCCGGGCGGGCTCGGGGTGTTCGAGGCGACCGTGCTGCTGGCGCTCTCCGGCCTGCCGCGGGAATCGGTGCTCGGCGCGCTGCTGCTGTTCCGGGTCTGCTACTACCTGATCCCGTTCGTGGTGGCGCTCGCCGCGCTCGGCGCCTATGAGATCGCCAAGCGGGCGCGCCTCACCCCGCGGGAGGCGCCCGACGATGATGCCGCCGAGAGCGACCCGACGCCCTGACGCCGACGACCCGTCGCGGGACGACGCGCCGCCGGGCGAGCCGGCAGCCGCGGCCGCGCCGTTCCTGCCCGTCGCCTCCGGCTCCCTCTCCGCCGCCCGCCGCTCGGCCTGGCGGGGGGCGCTCTGCGCCGTCCTGGTCTTCACCGCCATCCACACCTGGCAGCACGGGATCGACCTCGGCACCGGGATCGCGGCCCTCCTCGCCCTCCTGGCCGGCGGCCTCGCGGCGGCGCCGGGTCGGGGCGAGCCGGTGCCGCGCTCCGACGCCGCGCCGGGCCGGGGCCGCCACGGCCTCGCCGAGGCGCTGCTCGCCAACATTCCCGATCCCGTCATCCTGATCGACCGTCGCGCCCTGGTGATCGAGTCGAACGCCGCCGCCCGCGCGCTCCTGCCCTCCCTGCGGCCGCGCCACCCGCTCTCCTTCGCGCTGCGCGACCCCGACGTGCTCGACGGCATCGAGACGGTCTTGCGCACCGGCGAGCCCCTGAAGACGCTCTATTCCCCGCGGGTCCCGACCGAGCGCACCTTCGAGGTGCAGATCGGCGCGATGCAGGGCGGGGAGGCCGGGCGGGCCGGCCCGAACGTCGTGCTCTTCCTGCGCGACCTCACCTCGGCCCAGCGCCTCGAGACGATGCGGGTCGATTTCGTCGCCAATGCCAGCCACGAGCTGCGCACGCCGCTCGCGTCGCTGCTCGGCTTCATCGAGACCCTGCAGGGCCCGGCCCGGGACGACGCCAAGGCGCGCGAGCGCTTCCTCGGCATCATGCGGGTTCAGGCTCTGCGCATGACCCGGCTGATCGACGACCTCCTGTCGCTCTCCCGCATCGAACTGCGCGCCCACGTCCCGCCGACGCAAGCGGTCGATGTCGGGCCGCTCGCCCGCCAGATCGCCGACGCGCTCGGGCTGATCGCCCGCGAGCGCGGCGTCACCCTCACGCTCGATGCCGCACCGGGCCCGCTGCGGGTGCTGGGCGACCGCGACGAGATCCTGCGGGTGATCGAGAACCTGGTCGAGAACGCCGTGAAATACGGCGGCGACGGCGGCCGGGTCGAGATCCGCCTGGGCTTGCGCGACGCCGAGGAGGGCCGGGCACCGGAGATCGAGGTCGCGGTGCGCGACGAGGGCCCGGGCATCGCCCCCGAGCACCTGCCGCGCCTGACCGAGCGGTTCTACCGGGTCGATGCCGCCTCGAGCCGCCAGCAGGGCGGCACGGGCCTGGGCCTCGCCATCGTCAAGCACATCCTCAACCGTCACCGCGGCCGGCTGGTGATCGAGAGCGCCCCGGGGGCGGGGGCGACCTTCCGCGCCCTGATCCCGGCGCACGGCGCCCCGCCGAAGGGCGAGGGCGCCCTCGCGGCCGATCAGGGACAGGCGACGAGCAGGCGCCCGGTATAGTCGGCGGCGGTCGCGGCCGCCGCGCCCGGCGTGCCGGTCGCCTGCTCGTCGGGAATCAGCTGCTCGCCCTCCTGCGCCTGGCGCGCCGGACGGTTGAGCTTCAGCACGCAATCCGGGCTGCCGCCGGGGGATCCGGTCAAGCTGTCCGGCAGCCCGGATTGCGTGCT
>NZ_JTHF01000214.1 GCF_001043895.1 Methylobacterium indicum | reverse complement strand
CGGCCGGGCACGCCGGGGCGCTGGTTGGGCGGCAGCGGCGCATCGTTCGGGCCGGCGCCGGGCGCGTCAGGGCGGCCCGGGCCGCGACCCGGCTCGCCGGGCTGCGGCGCACCTGGCGGCGGAGCCGCACGGCCGGGGGCGGGGGCCTGGCCGGGAGCCGGCGTCTGACCGGGAGCCGGAGGCTGACCGGGCGCGGGCGGCTGGCCAGGGCCGCGCTGGCCCGGCGCATCCGGCCCGCGGCGATCCTCGCGCGCATCGGGGCGCTCGTCGCGACGATCCGGCCGCGCGTCGGGACCCGCGCGGTCGGGGCGCCCGGCGGGACCGCGATCCTGCGGCGGGGCCGGCGGCCGGCCGGGTTCCTCGCCGCGCGGACCACGCGGCTCCTGCCGGTCGGGCCTTTCCTGCCGGTCGGGACGGTCCGGGCGCTCCTGGCGATCTGGCCGCTCTTGGCGATCCGGCCGCTCTTGGCGATCCGGGCGGCCCTGCGGGCCGCGCTCCTGCGGCTCGGGCCGCTCGCGCTGCTGGGGTTCGGGGCGCTCACGGGGTGGCGCCGGGCGCTCGCGCGGCTCCTGGCGCTCGCGCGGTTCCTGGCGATCCGGCCGCTCGCGCTGCGGCTCGGGCCGCTCCTGGCGGGGCTCCGGTCGTTCCTGGCGGGGTTCGGGACGCTCGCGCGGCTCGGGCCGAGGCGCCGGGCGCTCCTGCCGCGGCTCGGGCCGCTCCTGGCGGGGTTCGGGTCGTTCCTGTCTCGGCTCGGGGCGCTCCGCCGGGCCACGCTCCGGGCGCGGTCCGCCGCGCTCGCCGCCCGGACCACCGGGTCCGCCATGCCCGCGCTCGCCCGGCCCGCCGCCGGGGCCTCCCGGACCGCCGGGGCCTCCCGGACCACCCGGTCCGCCGGGACCACCCCGCTCGCCCGGGCCGCCCTGGGCCAGCCGGATCACGTCGTCGCCCCGCGCCGCCACCTGGCTCGCGAGAAGGGGCTGGAGCAGCAGCGCCGGCAGAATCGTGCCGGTCAGCAGCAGCGCGCGGGCAGAGCGCATCAAGAAACCTCTCGTCCGTCGTCGGTCCCTTCGAACACCTTGACGGCGAGTTGGTTCCCTCGTGGGATTCCCCTCGGTCAGCCGGCCCGGTGCGGTCGCACCGCGCCGGGACCGTCCGTGAGACCGGCGTTACGGGGTCGCGACCGGGGCGGCGCCGGGTGCCGGCACGGTGGCGGCCGCGGCCTGCGGACCCTCCGCCTTGGCGGTGAGCGGCACCGGGATCAGGTTCGGGGCGATGATCCGCACCGCGGGGCGCTCCTCGGGGCCGGCGGGGCGGGCGGCGTCGGCGGCCTCGACCGTCTCCTCGACGCGGGTCGCGGCGGTCGCTGCCAGGGTGGCGGCGGCCCGGTCGGCGCGGCCGACGAGGGTCAGGCGCACCTTCGGCCGCGACATCGCCTCGGCCTGGGCCGGGGTGACGAAGATGTCGCCCTTGTGGCGGACCAGCATGCTCTCGGCCTTGACCAGGGCCTGCGCCCAGGTCTGCGTGCCCTTGCACGAGCAGTTCGGCACGAAGGCCTTCTGGAACTTGAAGGCGTTCGGCAGGGCCGAGTAGGCGCGCTTGGTCTGGATCGCGGCGGCCTGGGTCAGGCCGTTGTCGGAGGGCGGCATCGAGTAGGCGGCGGCCTCGGCCCCCGGGCAGAGCGCCTGGCACATCTCGTCGGCGCCCTCCCGCCCGTCGGGCAGGTTCGGCATCGGGAAATAGGCGCCGTCGCACATCCGCACGCAGATCACCTGCGAGCCGCCGCGCCCGAAGCCGTCGGCGGGCTTCGATTGCAGGGCCGCCGGGGTCGGCAGGCCGGTGCAGGATTCCTTCACGGCGGCGATGAGCTGCTCGCGCCGGGCATTCGAGACCTCGCGCGCGCCGGCGCCGTAGCCGGCATTGAGGGCGCGGATGCGCTGCTCGACCTGGGCGCATTGCGGCGGCCGCATGTCGAAGAACAGGAAGCGCCCGCCCTCGCAGCCGATCGACTGCCGGTAGGCGACGAGCTGCTGGATCTCCTCGATCTGGCCGCGATTCGAGTCGCGCTGGAGGCCGGCGAGCTCGGCGCGGAAGCGCTGGCAGGCCGCCGCGTTGGGCTCGGCCAGGGCGGCCTGGCACAGCGACAGCGTGGCGAGGATCCCGGCGAGGAGCCGGGCCGTGAGGCGAAGCAGCGGCATGGTGTGCGGGGACCGGCCGGTATGCGGGGACGATCCGCCCGCCCGAGGGCGGCGGACGAGACGAAAGCCGTCCCGCAGGCGCGCGGCGCCCAGCGGCAACGCCGGCGGTGAGGCCTGACGTCGACGCCCAAGCGTGGCAGGACGGGACGCCCCCGTTCTACCCTCCCTGGCCGCCGGGCGACAGCCTCCCTACATGCGTTAAGCTTCTTCACTGAAAGGTTGACGCGATGGTGTGGCGGCGGGGTCTCAGGGCTCGCGGTCGGAAGGCTGTTGTGACGGCGCTCGCCCTCGGGGCGTGCCTCGGGGCGGCGCAGAACGCGGCGCAGGCGCAGGAACCGGACCGGATCTTCGACAAGTCGACGGTCTGGCGGCCCCTGACGCCCAACGACAAGCTCGTGGTCTACGGCATCGACGATCCGGACGTGGCCGGCGTCGCCTGCCACTACACCCAGCCCGAGAAGGGCGGCATCAAGGGGACGCTCGGCCTCGCCGAGGAGGTCTCCGACATCTCGCTCTCCTGCCGCCAGGTCGGCCCAGTCAAGTTCAAGGACAAGATCAAGCAGGGCGAAGTCGTGTTCAGCGAGCGCCGCTCCCTGATCTTCAAGAGCATGCAGATCGTGCGCGGCTGCGACGCCAAGCGCAACACGCTGATCTACATGGTCTACTCGGACAAGGTGGTGCAGGGCTCGCCCAAGAACTCGACCTCGACGGTGCCGCTGATGCCCTGGGGCACCGAGCCGCCGCCGAAATGCGGCGACTTCCTCGGCTGACGCCTGATCTGTCCCGCAGCGTTCGAGACCATCCCGGGGCCCGCCTCCGCGCGGGCCCTTCGTCGTGTCCGGGGGCGGCGGCCGGCGGGGCGCCGCCGTGTCGTTCGGGCCGATCCCTGAACGAAACCGCGGCCCCGCCCGCCTCATTAACGATCCGGTAACCACGCTGCGCGCTTCATGGTGGTCGGTAACAACTCGTCAACCGCCGTGACCAGCATCAGCCTCACACGCCCCTCTCTCCCGCTGCGCGGCCGCTCGTTCCGGGCGCTCGTGCTCGCGCCGGAGACGCCGCTCGGCGACTGGTTCTCGCACCTGGATGCCCTGGTGCAGCGCTCGCCGACGCTCTTCTCCGAGCGCGCCGTGATCCTGGACGTCTCGGGCCTCGCCAAGGATTCCCTCCGGGAAGACGCGGCCGGACCCGAGGCGGCCGAGCCCGCCGAGGACGCCACCGATGCCGCGGCCGCAACGCCCGACATCGCCGGCCTCGTCGACGAGCTCAAGCAGCGCGGCATCCGCATCATGGGCGTCGAGAAGGCCGAGCCGGCCTGGCTCGGCCCGGCGCTGCCCCCGCTCCTGAGCGGCGGCCGTCCGGCCGAGATGGCGCCGCCCGAGCCCGCCAAGGATCTTGAGCTCCCCAGGGAGCCCGAGCCCGTCAAGCCGCCGGAGCCGCGCAAGCCGAATTCCCTCGTGCTCGAGACGCCGCTGCGCTCCGGCCAGTCGGTCTACCACCCGGAGGGCGACGTGACCGTGATGGGCTCGGTCGCCTCCGGCGCCGAGATCCTGGCCGGCGGCTCGATCCACATCTACGGGGCGCTGCGCGGCCGCGCCATCGCGGGGGCCGGGGGCAATCCCCGGGCCCGCATCTGCTGCCGCAAGTTCGAGCCCGAGCTGATCGGCATCGACGGTCTCTTCCGCACCGCCGACACCACCGATCCGAAGCTGCGCAAGAAGGCGGTCCAGGTCTGGCTGGAGGGCGACACCCTCCGCATGGCCGCCCTCGACTGAGGACATAATGCCGGCCGGACGGGCATGGCGCGGGCGACGACCGCCCCGGCCCGCCCGGCGACACACCCGAACAACCCCGTGAGCGCGCGACCCGGACCGGGGACGCCGCCTCATCCCGACAGCTCGGGGGGAGCATTCTCGAATGGCCAAGATCATAGTGGTGACGTCCGGCAAGGGCGGGGTGGGCAAGACCACCACGACGGCGGCGCTCGGCGCCGCTCTCGCCCAGGCCGGCCAGAACGTCTGCGTCGTCGACTTCGACGTGGGCCTGCGCAACCTCGACCTCATCATGGGCGCCGAGCGCCGGGTCGTCTACGACCTCATCAACGTCGTCCAGGGCGACGCCAAGCTCCCCCAGGCCCTCATCCGCGACAAGCGCCTCGACACCCTCTCGCTCCTCCCCGCCTCCCAGACCCGCGACAAGGATGCGCTCACCGACGAGGGCGTCGCCCGCGTCATCGGCGAGCTGCGCGAAAAATTCGACTGGGTGATCTGCGACAGCCCCGCCGGCATCGAGCGCGGCGCCACGCTCGCCATGCGCCACGCCGACATCGCCGTCGTCGTCACCAACCCCGAGGTCTCCTCGGTGCGCGACTCCGACCGCATCATCGGGTTGCTCGATTCCAAGACCGAGCGGGCCGAGAAGGGCGAGCGGCTGGAGAAGCACCTGATCCTCACCCGCTACGACCCCGGCCGGGCCGAGCGCGGCGAGATGCTGAAGATCGACGACGTTCTCGAGATCCTGTCGATCCCGCTTCTGGCGGTGATCCCGGAGAGCGAGGAGGTGCTGAAGGCCTCGAACCTCGGCAGCCCGGTGACGCTGAACGCGCCGCAGAGCGCGCCGGCGCGGGCCTACGCGGACGCGGTGCGTCGCCTCAAGGGCGAGACGGTGGCGATGACCGTGCCGTCCGAGAAGCGGTCTCTTCTGGGCAAGCTGTTCACGCGGAGGGCGGCATGAACCTGCTGAGCTTCCTGTCGCGGCGCGGGACGGCGCCGGTGGCGCGCGAGCGTCTTCAGATCTTGCTGGCGCACGAGCGGACGGCCTTCGGGCGCTCGGACCTGGTGGCGGTGTTGCGCGAGGAGATCCTGGCGGTGATCGCCAAGCACGTCGCCATCGACCAGGACAAGGTGAAGATCACCATGGAGCGGGGCGACGCGGTCTCGACGCTCGAGATCGACGTCGAGCTGCCGAAGACGCTCAACCGCGCGGCCTGACGGCCGCGCTCCCGTCCGCCCCTTGCGCTCCCGCCTCGCCCGGGCGATTCAGGCATCCCCGGGCCCGGACGGAGCGCGCATTGGCGGACGCCTTTCCCCTGCACGACAAGCTGGCCCTGGTCACCGGGGCCGGCAGCGGCATCGGCGCGGCCCTGGCGATCGGCCTCGCCCGGCGCGGCGCCCGCCTCGTCCTCGTCGACCGCGACCCCGACGGCCTCGCCCGCACCGAGGCGGCCGTCCGGGCGCTCGGACGCGACGTCGGCGCCCATTGCCTCGACCTCACGGACGCCGCCGCCATCGCGGCCCTGCCGGAGACGGTCGCCGCCCGCCACGGGCCCCTCGACCTCCTCGTCAACAATGCCGGCGTGGCGCTCGCCGGCCGCTTCGCCGACCTCGATCTGCCCGACTTCGACTGGCTGATGGACGTCAACTTCCGCGCCGTGGTGCGGATGACCCACGCCTTCCTGAGCACGCTGGAAAGCCGCCCCGCGGCCCAGATCGTCAACCTGTCGAGCCTCTACGGCCTCGTCGCGCCCCCGGGCCAGAGCGCCTACGCGGCGAGCAAGTTCGCGGTGCGCGGCTTCTCCGAGGCGCTGCGGCACGAATATGCCGGCACCAACCTCGGGGTCAGCGTCGTCCATCCGGGCGGCGTCGCCACCGCCATCGCCCGCAACGCCCGGGCCGGCCCGCGCCTCGATCCCGCCGAGGTCGCCCGCGGCAAGCGGGAGGCCGAGCGCTTCCTGCGCCTGCCCCCCGAGGCGGCGGCCGCGCGCATCCTCGCCGGCATCGCCCGCCGCGAGCCCCGCATCGTCGTCGGCCGCGATGCCGCCCTGGTGGCGCTGATCCAGCGGCTGATGCCGGTGCGCTACTGGTCGCTGATCGCCCGCGCCATGGAGTGACCCCTGATGACCAGCCTGCGCGCCCACATCTTCACCTGGATCATCCGCTGGCAGGTCCGGCCGAAGATCGCCCGGGCCGGCGGTGACGTTGCGGCGATCCGGCGGGTCATGAACCAGGGCGGCTTTCCCGACCTGCCCGGCATCGCGTTCCGCGACGGCGAGGTCGGCGGTGTTCCGGGCGAGTGGGCCGAGCGCCCGGGGCTCGCGCCCGACGCGCCGCGCCTCCTCTACCTGCATGGCGGCGGCTTCATCGCCTGCTCGCCCCGCACCCACCGGCCGTTCACCGGGGGCTTCGCCGCGCGGGGCTTCCGGGTGTTCTGTCCCGATTACCGGCTGGCCCCCGAGCATCCGTTCCCGGCGGCCCTCGACGATGCGGCCGCCTGCTGGTCCGCCTTCGCGGCCGCGGGGCCGGCGGGGGTCGCCGGCGATTCCGCCGGCGGCAACCTCGCGCTCGCCCTGATGCTGCGGGCGCGCCGCGACGGCCTGCCGATGCCCGAGGCGGCCGTGCTGTTCTCGCCCTCGACCGACATGCAGGGGGAGGGCGCGTCGATGCGCACCAATGCCGGCCGCGACGCGATGTTCGAGCCGACGAAGCTGCGCCACCTCGTCGACCTCTACCTCGCCGGTCACGATCCCGCCGACCCGCTCGCCTCGCCGCTCTACGGCGACCCCACCGGCCTGCCGCCGCTCCTGTTCCATGTCGGCGAGCGGGAGGTGCTGCGCGACGATTCCGTGCGCTTTGCCGACAAGGCGCGGGCGGCGGGCGTCGACGCCACCGTGAAGCTCTGGCCGGTGGTGCCGCATGTCTGGCAGCTCGCCCAGTCCTTCCTGCCCGAGGCGCGCCGCTCCCTGTCGGAGGCCGCCGCCTTCCTGAAGAACCATGCCCGCACGACGGAGGCCGCGCGGTGACGGAGGCCCCCGCCACGGCCTCCTCCCCCGCTCCCTGGCCGACGACCCCGCTCGCCGTCCTGGTGATCGGCGCCGGCTTCTCCGGCCTCGCCATGGCGATCCGCTGCCGGCAGGCGGGCATCGACGACGTGATGGTGGTCGAGAAGGCCGCTGCGGTCGGCGGGACCTGGCACACCAACACCTATCCGGGCGCGGCCTGCGACATCCCGGCTCATCTCTACGCGCTCTCCTTCGCGCCGAAGCCCGACTGGACCCGGACCTATGCCGGCCAGCCCGAGATCGCCGCCTACCTGCGCGACCTCGTCGCGCGGTTCGATCTCGGCTCCCGCCTGTCCCTCTCGACCCATGTGACCGGCGCGGTCTGGGACGAGGGGCGGGCGCTGTGGCGGGTCGAGACCGATCGCGGGCCCGTCGAGGCCCGGGTGCTGGTCTCGGGCATGGGCGCCCTGCACCACCCGGCGCTGCCGGCGATCCCCGGCCTCTCGTCCTTCCGCGGCCCGCTCTTCCACACGGCGGCCTGGGACCACCGCGTGCCGCTCGCGGACCGGCGCGTCGGCGTGATCGGCACGGGGGCGAGCGCGATCCAGGTCGTGCCGGCCATCGCGCCCGAGGTGGGGCGGCTGGTGCTCTTCCAGCGCACCCCGCCCTGGGTGATGCCGCGCAACGACCGGGCGATCGGCCCGCGGCTCCACGCCCTGTTTCGCCGCCTCCCGCTCGCGCGCCGGCTCCTGCGCGGGGCCCAGTTCTGGCTGCGGGAGGCGCAGGCGGCCCTGGGCTTCACCCGCGTCTCGCGCCTCACCCGCCTCGCCGAGATGGCGAGCCGGCTCCACCTGCGCCGCCAGGTCCGCGACCCCGCCCTGCGGGCGAAGCTCGCGCCCCCCTACCGCCTCGGCTGCAAGCGGGTGCTGATCTCCGACGACTTCTACCCGGCCCTGAACCGGCCGAACGTGACGCTCGAGACCGGCAGGATCCACGCCGTGACCCCCGACGGCGTGACCCTGGCGGACGGGACCCACCATTCCCTCGACGTGCTGGTGCTCGCCACCGGGTTCGACGTCACCGCCTCGCTCGCCCGGGTGCCGGTGGTCGGCCGCGACGGGCTGATCCTGGCCCGGGCCTGGGGCGAGCGGGTGGCGGCGCATCGCGGCGTCGCGCTGGCGGGCTTTCCCAATTTCTTCATGCTGCTCGGCCCCAATACCGGGCTGGGCCACAACTCGGTGGTGCTGATGATCGAGGCGCAGGTCGAGTACGTGCTCGCCTGCCTCGCCGAGATGAAGGCGCGCCACCTCGCGGCGATCGAGCCGTCCCCGGAGGCCCAGGCGCGCCACCTCGCCGAGCTGGAGGCGCGGCTCGCGGGCAGCATCTGGCAGCAGGGCGGCTGCGCCAGCTGGTACCAGGACGCGGCCGGGCACAACATCGCGCTCTGGCCCGGCACGGTGGTGGCCTACCGGCGGGCGATGCGGGTGCCGGACTGGTCCGAATTCGTCCTCACGCCCGCCCGGAGCGGGACGTGAGCGGGCGCCGCTCCCGCAACAGGCGTGGATCGCATCGCTGCGCTGCGGCGATAGCGCTTTGCGCCCGTCACGGACGCGTGCTATCGGCCCGTGCCAACTCAATACAGGCAGATTGCCCGGCAGAGCGCCCGGCACGGCGCCGATTCTGCGGCCTCTTCCGAGGTCCGCAGGCAGCAGGAGTTGGTTCATGGCCCGCATCATCACGGATTCGATCATCGAGGGCCTGACCTTCGACGACGTCCTGCTCCGCCCCGCCGCATCCTCGGTGATGCCGGCCGAGGTGAATCTCGGCACCCGCCTCACCCGCACGATCAAGCTCAACATGCCGATCATCGCCTCGGCGATGGACACGGTGACCGAGGCCCGGATGGCCATCGCGATGGCGCAGAACGGCGGCCTCGGGGTGATCCACCGCAACCTCGAGCCCCCGGAGCAGGCCGAGCAGGTCCGCCTCGTCAAGAAGTACGAGTCCGGCATGGTGCTCAACCCGATCACCATCCACCCGGACGAGACCCTGGCCGACGCCTACACGCTGATGCGCCAGCACGGCATCTCGGGCATCCCGGTGGTCGAGCGCGGCCCCAACGGCTCGCGCGGCAAGCTCGTCGGCATCCTGACCAACCGCGACACGCGCTTCGCCACCGACCAGAGCCAGCCCGTCGCCGAGCTGATGACCCGCGACCGGCTGATCACCGTGCGCGAGGGCGTGACCCAGGACGAGGCCAAGCGCCTGCTGCACCAGTTCCGCATCGAGAAGCTGCTCGTCGTCGACGACCACTACCGCTGCATCGGCCTCATCACCGTCAAGGACATCGAGAAGCAGGTCGCCTACCCGAACGCGATCAAGGACGAGCAGGGCCGCCTGCGGGTCGCCGCCGCCACCACCACCGGCGACGGCGGGTTCGAGCGGGCCGAGCGCCTGATCGATGCCGGCTGCGACGTGATCGTGGTCGACACCGCCCACGGCCACTCCTCCAAGGTGCTGGAGAGCGTGCGCCGGGTGAAGACCCTGTCGAACGCCGTGCAGGTCATCGCCGGCAACGTCGCGACCCGCGAGGGCGCGAAGGCGCTGATCGATGCCGGCGCCGACGCGATCAAGGTCGGCATCGGCCCGGGCTCGATCTGCACCACCCGCATCGTCGCCGGCGTCGGCGTGCCCCAGCTCACCGCCATCATGGAGGCGGTCGAGGCCGGCAACGAGGCCGACGTGCCGGTGATCGCCGACGGCGGCATCAAGTATTCGGGCGACCTTGCCAAGGCGATCGCCGCCGGCGCCTCGGTGGCGATGCTGGGCTCGCTCTTGGCCGGCACCGACGAGGCCCCGGGCGAGGTGTTCCTGTACCAGGGCCGTTCGTACAAGAGCTACCGCGGCATGGGCTCGGTCGGCGCCATGGCGCGCGGCTCGGCCGACCGCTACTTCCAGGCCGAGGTCAGCGACACCCACAAGCTCGTGCCGGAGGGCATCGAGGGCCAGGTTCCCTACAAGGGCCCGGTCGCGGCGGTGCTGCACCAGCTCGCCGGGGGCTTGCGCGCCGCCATGGGCTATGTCGGCGCCCCGTCGATCCCCGAGATGCAGGAGAAGGCGCAGTTCATCCGCATCACCAATGCGGGCCTGCGCGAGAGCCACGTCCACGACGTGACGATCACCCGCGAGAGCCCGAACTACCCGGGCCGCGTCTGACGCGCCGATGCGGGCGGCGGAGCCGGGCCTGTTCCGGCTCCGCCGGCACGATGCCGCCCAGTCGGCGGCACCCACATTCCGGTTCTCCTCGCCCGGGTCGCGCCGATGCGGGCCCGGTCGGCCCGAGGCGCGGCGGGGCCGCGTCCGGCCTCAGCCCCCCTGCGATCCCCCGGGCACCGGCCCGAGCCGCCGGGCCAGGCGCTCGATGCGCTCGGCGGTGCGCTGCACGGTCTCGGCGAGGCGCGCCTCGGCGCCCTCGCGTTCGGCGGTGCCGGCATCGGTGGATTCGCGCAGGGACGCGGTCTCGCGCTCCATCGCCTCCATCCGGCGCTTCGTTTCAGCCAGCTCGTCCGCCAGGGTCAGCGCCGCCATCACGTGCAGGCGCATGTCGCCGATCTCGCCGAAGGCCTTGCGCATGTCGCCGATGCGGGCGTCGAAGCTCGCGGCCAGCCCCTCGAGGTGGCGTTCCTCGCCCTCGCCGCAGGCCATGCGGTAGGTCTTGCCGGCGATGGTGACGGTCACTTGAGGCATGGAGTCACCTGGGGCATCGGATCCAGTTGGGGCATCGGTTCCAGTTGGGACGTCGGTTCGGTTCGGGCAACGGTTCGCCTTCGGGCGAACGGCCGGGGGCTGACGAGGTTCGCAACCGATGGCCGGCGGCCGGCAGGGGAGGGCGTCAGGCCTCGCCGCGCTCGCCGGCGCGACCGAGCACGCCCTCGACGGTGCCGATGGCGCGGCCCAGGCGGTGATCCACGTCCTCGGTCACGGATTGCACCTCGGCGAGGCGCGCCGTCGCCCCGTCGAGTTCCGCGGCGAGCCGGGCGCGGTCGTCGCGCATGATCTCGAGTTCGGTCTCGAGGTCGCTGTGGCTGCGCTCCGCGTCGAGACGGCGCGCCACCGCGGATTCGAGGAGGGCCACCGAGGCTTCGAGGCGGCGCAGCGCTTCCTCCACCGCTGCGGTCATGCTGATCTCCGAAAACGCGACAATCCGGAAAAACCCTAAAGGCCCGCGCCGTGCCTCGCAATCGTCGTGCCGGATCCGCGGGGCGAGGCTGGGGACAATCAGGCCGCCGCGGCGACCTCCAGGCGGTTCCGCCCGCCGGCCTTCGCCCGGTACAGCGCCCGATCGGCGGCCGAGAGCAGCGCGGGCAGGTCGTGGCACTCGGGCCCCGCCGCGGCGAGGCCGACGCTGACCGTCGCCGGGATGCCGGGACCGTCGCGATCCGTCGCCGCCGCCGCGAAGGCGCGGGCGATGCCCTCGCCGACCCGGCGGGCAGCCGCCACGTCGAGCCCGGGCAGCAGGGCGGCGAATTCCTCGCCGCCGAGCCGGCCGAGCAGCGCCCCCGGTCCGGCGACCCGCCCGGCGGTCTCGGCGAAGAGCCGCAGCACCGCGTCGCCCGCGGCATGGCCGTGACGGTCGTTGATCGCCTTGAAGTGATCGAGATCGAAGGCGAGCAGCGCCACCGGCCGGTCCGGTGCCCGCGCGCCGAGGAGGCGCGCTCCGGTCTCGAAGAAGCCGTGGCGGTTGGCGACGCCGGTGAGGTAGTCGGTGCGCGCCGCCGCGACGGCCTGGGCCTGGGCTTCCTCGCGCACCAGCGCGATCAGGCTCATCGGCATGGCCACCGAGTACAACGCGCCCTCGTACATCGTCACCTTACCCAGGACCGGCAGCAGGCCGTCGCCGTAGGCCGCGACGAGGACGGGCGTCAGGACCGCCCGCGCCAGGTTGAACAGCCCGTGGCCGCCCGCCACCGCGATCGCGACCTGCCGCGCGCGCAAGGACCGGGCGGTGCGGCTGCGCATCAGCGCCAGGGCGGTCAATCCGCAGGCGAGCGCGATCGGCAGCGAGGCGAGGTAGTTCCAGAACGGCCCGGCGAAGCGCGGTCCGAGGGTGGCCCACAGGAGCGCGAGGCCGGCCAGCACGGCCAGCGGCAGGCGCAGGCGCGCCCGCCCGTCGAGATGGCCGACGCCGTGCAGGACCATCAGGTAACCGGAGACGATCAGCAGGTTGGCGAGCGCCGCCCCGAGGACGCCCGGCAGGGCGGACCGGTTCATCGCCATGACCAGGCCCGCCGCGAAGGCCAGGTAGGCGCCGGCCCAGATCGCGAGTTCGCGGGCCCGCCGCGGATGCGCCTGACGCTCCCAGAGCGTCATCGCACCGGCGACGATCAGCGTCCCGACGATCAGGCAGTAGAGGGTATGGAGATCGATCTGCATGGCTGCCGTCACCTGTACCCATGTGCATACAGATCGGCGAACGCAATCTTCGTTACGGTTCCGGCCGATCCCCGCTTCTTGCGCTCACATGGTTAAACGTCTCCCCGGACGATGCCGAGCACCGACGTCGTCGCGCGCCAGACGTCATCGCGATGGAGCCGCCGGGAGGGACGAGGATGCGCGGATCTACGGAGCAACGCGCCGTTTAATCCGGCGACATCGCTCGGCGGGACCGGATCGGAACGGCCGGTCCGGACAGTTTTCCCCAAGGCTCCGCTTGGGTTTGACACGTCCCGGCACCATGATAGGAAGCCCGCGCCCCCGCCGGGCGACTGTCGCCGGCGGATTGACGGAATACGAGCTGCCGTGACGCTTCCCGTGCTCTCCGCCCGTACCGTCCCCACCGGGACGGCAGGCGTGTGCGGGACCACGAGCGCAGCGGGCCTCGCCGGCCGAAGCCGGTCTCTCGTCAGCAGCCACGCACGCCGCGCCGGCCGAAATCCTGCAACCACGGCCCGCCGCGCAGCCCGGCCCGCCGCAGGGGCCGACCGGCTCCCAGGGGCGCTTCGCCGACGAGCGGCAGCCCGCCCCCACCCCCTTCGCCACGCCCATTCCAAGGGAGAGAACACATGACGGTCAAGGTCGCCATCAACGGCTTCGGACGCATCGGCCGCAACGTCCTGCGCGCCATCAAGGAAGCCGGCCGCACCGATATCGAGGTCGTGGCCATCAACGATCTCGGCCCGGTCGAGACCAACGCCCACCTGCTGCGCTTCGACTCGGTCCACGGCAAGTTCCCGGGCACCGTGTCGGTCGAGGGCGACCACATCGTGGTCGACGGCCAGCGCATCCGCGTCACCGCGATCAAGAACCCGGCCGAGCTGCCCCACCGCGAGCTCGGCGTCGACATCGCGATGGAATGCACCGGCATCTTCACCTCGAAGGACAAGGCCAAGCTCCACCTCGACGCCGGCGCCAAGCGCGTCCTCGTGTCCGCTCCCGCGGACGGCGCCGACCTCACGGTCGTCTACGGCGTGAACCACGACAAGCTGACGGCCGACCACCTGGTGGTCTCCAACGCCTCGTGCACCACCAACTGCCTCGCCCCGGTCGCCAAGGTGCTCAACGACGCCGTCGGCATCGAGCGCGGCTTCATGACCACGATCCACTCCTACACCAACGACCAGCCGTCGCTGGACCAGATGCACAAGGACCTCTACCGGGCCCGCGCCGCGGCCCTGTCGATGATCCCGACCACGACCGGCGCCGCCAAGGCCGTCGGCCTGGTGCTGCCGGAGCTGAACGGCCGCCTCGACGGCACCTCGATCCGCGTGCCGACCCCGAACGTCTCGGTCGTCGACTTCAAGTTCAACTCCAAGCGCGCCACCTCGGTCGCCGAGATCAACGAGGCCATCAAGGCCGCGGCGAACGGCCCGCTCAAGGGCGTGCTCGGCTTCACCGAGGCCCCGAACGTCTCGATCGACTTCAACCACGACCCCCATTCGTCGACCTTCCACATCGACCAGACCAAGGTCATGGACGGCAGCTTCGTGCGCGTGCTGACCTGGTACGACAACGAGTGGGGCTTCTCGAACCGCATGGCCGACACCGCCATCGCGATGGCGAAGCTCATCTGATCACGGCCGACGCGACGGGCCGGCTCCCCTGGAGGGGGCCGGCCTTCGTTTTCGGGCGGCCCCGTCCTGGGGCCGCCCGCTTCGTCCTTCAGGATTCGCCCCCGAGGATCCGCCGATGACCGACGCCGCGCCCTCCACCCGCCCCGCGAACGCCGCCGACGCCGCCCTGCTGCAGGGACCGGTTCCCACCCCGGCCGCCGCGCCGCCGAACGCGGTGCCCGCCGTCCCGCCGAATCCCGTCCCTCCGCAGGCCCAGCCCGGCGCCCCCGCCCGGCTCGCCGTCGCGCTCCCCAGCCAGGTCGCCGACCAGCTCGCCCGCATCGAGGACAAGGCCTCGCGGATCGAGGACAAGTACGCCCGCTCCGAGGCCCTGCTCGCCCGCGTCGAGGACCGGGTCGAGGCGGCCGGCGCCCGCATGAACGAGGCCGCCCGCCAGGCCGACCTCGCGGCCCTGCGCGCCGAGGTCCGGGCGCTCTCCGACCGTACCCGCCGCCTGCCGGGTGCCGGCGCCCTGATCCTGACGGCGGTCGTCACCGCCGTGCTCACGGTGGTGCTGACCCTGGTGGCCCAGCGCCTCAACCTCCAGTCCCTGATCCCGCTGCGCTGATCCGCGCCGCGCCACCCCCACAAGGTGCCCCGCCGATGACCCAGTTCCGTACCCTCGACGATGCCGGCGACCTGAAGGGCAAGCGCGTCCTCGTCCGCGTCGATTTCAACGTGCCGATGGACCAGGGCCGCGTCACCGACGCCACCCGCATCAAGCGCGTGCTGCCGACGCTCAACGAGCTCGTCGAGGCCGGCGCCAAGGTGATCCTTCTGGCCCATTTCGGCCGCCCGAAGGGCAAGCCGGTCGCCGCCGAGTCCCTGCGCCCGATCGCCGAGGCCACCGCCAGGGAACTCGGCCGCCCGGTCGCCTTCGCGGAGGATTGCATCGGCGAGACCGCCGCGTCGGCCGTGGCGGCGCTGAAGGACGGCGACGTCCTGATGCTGGAGAACACCCGCTTCCACGCCGGCGAGGAGAAGAACGACAAGGCCTTCGTCGAGGCTCTGGCCGCCAACGGCGACGTCTACGTCAACGAGGCCTTTTCCGCCGCCCACCGGGCGCACGCCTCGACGGAAGGCCTCGCCCACGTTCTGCCGGCCTATGCCGGGCGCCTGATGCAGGCCGAGCTCGATGCGCTGACCAAGGGCCTCGAGGCGCCGGCCCGGCCGGTGGTGGCGATCGTCGGCGGCTCCAAGGTCTCGACCAAGATCGATCTCCTGAAGAACCTCGTCGCCAAGGTCGACGCCCTGGTGATCGGCGGCGGCATGGCCAACACCTTCCTGCACGCCGCCGGCCTTAGCGTCGGCAAGTCGCTCTGCGAGCGCGACCTGGCCTCCACCGCCCAGGCGATCATCGAGGCGGCACGGGAAAAGAACTGCGCCATCATCCTGCCGGTCGACGGCGTGGTCGCGGAGGAATTCAAGGCCGGCGCCCCCCACCACACCTACGGGGTCGACGCGATCCCCGACAACGGCATGATCCTCGACATCGGCGGCCTGTCGGTCGACCGGATCTCGGCCGCGATCGACGATGCCAAGACCCTGGTGTGGAACGGCCCCGTCGGCGCCTTCGAGATCGCGCCCTTCGACCAGGGCACGGTGGCGGCGGCCCGCCACGCGGCGGCGCGCACCAAGGCCGGCCAGCTCGTCTCGGTGGCGGGCGGCGGCGATACGGTGGCGGCGCTCAACCATGCCGGCGTGTCGGCGGACTTCACCTACATCTCGACCGCCGGCGGCGCCTTCCTCGAATGGCTCGAGGGCAAGCCGCTCCCGGGCGTCGACGCCCTGCGCCGGCAAGCTTGAGGGTTCCGTTCAGGTCGGCTGCGTTAGGACGCCGGCCGACCCGTCCGCTATAGTGCGGCAACACTGACAGTCTCGGAGGATTTCGACATGGCGCGCATCACGCTCAGGCAGCTCCTCGACCACGCCGCCGAGCACGGCTACGGGGTGCCGGCCTTCAACATCAACAACATGGAGCAGGGCCTCGCCATCATGGCGGCGGCCGATGCCACCGACTCGCCGGTGATCCTCCAGGCGAGCCGCGGCGCGCGGTCCTATGCCAACGACGTCGTGCTGGCCAAGCTGATCGACGGCCTCGTCGAGATCTATCCCCACATCCCGGTCTGCATGCACCTGGATCACGGGAACAACGAGGCGACCTGCGCCACCGCGATTCAGTACGGCTTCACCTCGGTGATGATGGACGGGTCGCTGAAGGCCGACGGCAAGACCCCGGCGGACTACAATTACAACGTCGAGATCACCCGCAAGGTGACCGAGATGGCGCACTGGGCCGGCTGCTCGGTCGAGGGCGAGCTCGGCGTGCTCGGCTCGCTCGAGAGCGGCGAGGGCGAGGCCGAGGACGGCCACGGCGCCGAGGGCGTCCTGTCGCACGACCAGCTCCTCACCGACCCGGCCGAGGCGGAAAAATTCGTGGCGGCCACCAAGGTCGACGCGCTCGCGGTCGCCATGGGCACCTCGCACGGCGCCTACAAGTTCACCCGCAAGCCCGACGGCGCGGTGCTGGCGATGAACGTGATCGAGGAGATCCACCGCCGCCTGCCCAACACCCACCTGGTGATGCACGGCTCCTCGTCGGTCCCGCAGGACCTCCAGGACATCATCAACCAGTATGGCGGCGAGATGAAGCCGACCTGGGGCGTGCCGGTCGAGGAAATCCAGCGCGGCATCAAGCACGGCGTGCGCAAGATCAACATCGACACCGACAACCGGATGGCGATGACCGGCCAGATCCGCAAGATCCTGATGGAGAACAAGGCCGAGTTCGACCCGCGCAAGTACCTGAAGCCGGCGATGGACGCGATGACGAAGCTCTGCAAGCAGCGCTTCGAGGAGTTCGGCACGGCGGGCAACGCCGGCAAGATCCGCCCGATCGCGCTCTCCGAGATGGCCAAGCGCTACGCCGCCGGCAAGCTCGACCCGTCCTTCGCCCCGTCGAAGGCCGCCGCGGAGTAATCCAGGCAGGGTGGTGAGGCGGCCTTGAGCGCCGCATCGCCGCCCCATTGACCATGCAGCAGGGCGGGCGGCCGGCGGGCCGTCCGCCCCGCGCGTTTTCGACGGCTCCCGTCCAGACCCCTCGCGACAGACTGAAGATGGCCGATCCCCAGACCCGCCTGATCCTCCTCACCGCCCCCGAGGCCGGCCCGGACCTCAAGGATCGCCTGGCGCGCGCGGTCGCGGCCGGCGACGTCGCCGCGGTGATCCTGCGCCTGCCGCCCGGCGAGGAGCGCGCCCTCGTCAACGCCGTCAAGGCGGTGGCGCCCGCGGTGCAGGAGGCCGGGGCGGCCCTGGTGCTGGCCGGCGGCGGGGGCATCGACCTCGCCACCGTGGCCTCCCGCAGCGGCGCCGACGGCGTCCATGTCCCGGCGAATCACGGGGCGGAGGACCAGGCGGAATCGGACATCCCCGCCGAGGCCGACGGCGAGGAGGATGAGGAGGACGAGGGCGACAGCCCGCTGCGCGCGCTCCGCGAGCGCCTGCGCGACGGCCGCATCCTCGGGGTCGGGCGGCTGCGCACCAAGCACGCCGCCATGGAGGCCGGCGAGGCCGGCGCCGATTACGTCCTGTTCGGCGACGAGGCGAAGCTCGCCCACGACGACCTCGTGGCGCGGCTGACCTGGTGGGTCGAGATCTTCGAGACGCCCTGCATCGCGCTTGCCCGCGACCTCGCGGCGGTGCCGGACCTCCTCGCCACGGGGGCCGAGTTCATCGGCCTCGATCCCGTGCTCTGGGCCGGGGAGGGGGGCGAGGCCGCGGTCGCCGAGGTGCAGCGGATGATCCAGGACCGGCCGGCCGGGGAGGGGTGAGGATGCGGATGCTCCGCCTCGCGACGCCGGCGCTCCTCGGCGCGGCCGGCCTCGCAATCCTTGACCTCGCGGCCGGACCGGTCGCGGCCAAGCCGACCGCGACGACGCCGGTCCCGACCTTGCCGGGCACCCAGACCTTCGGCGCGCCCAACAAGACCCTGCCGGGCGCGGCCTCGCTGCCGCCCGCGCCGTCGAAGGACCCGAACGCCGACCTCGCCTACGGCGCCTACCAGCGCGGCTTCTACGTCACGGCCTTCAAGGAGGCGACGAAGCGGCTCGAGACCAACAAGACCGATTTTCCCGCCATGACCCTGCTGGCGGAGCTCTACAGCCAGGGCCTGGGCGTGCGCCAGGATCCCGCCCGTGCCGCCGAATGGTACCGGCTGGCCGCCAATCTCGGCGATCCGCATGCCGCGGCGACGCTCGGCATGATGCAGATCGAGGGCCGGGGCGTGCCGAAGGACCAGGCCGCCGGCCGCGCCCTCCTGGAAAAAGCCGCCGCCCGGGCCGACGCGACCGCGAGCTACAACCTCGCCCTGATCCTGCTCGGGACAGGCGCGCCCGCCGACCTGACCCGCGCCGTCGATCTCCTGCGCCAGGCCGCCCACCAGGAGCTGGCCCCTGCCCAGCACGCGCTCGGCGTGCTCTATCTCCAGGGCCGTGGGACCGCGAAGGATCCGACCAAGGCGGCAGAGTGGTTCCGCCGCGCCGCCGACAACGGCGATCTGCCCGGCGAGGTCGAGTACTCGATCCTGCTGTTCAACGGCGAGGGCGTGGCGAAGGACGAGGCCCGCGCCGCCCGCTACTTCCGCCACGCCGCCTTCCGGGGCAACGCGGTGGCCCAGAACCGCGTCGCTCGGCTCTACGCCAGCGGCCGCGGCGTCCAGAAGAACCTCGTCGAGGCCGCGGCCTGGGACATGGCCGCCCGGGCGCAGGGCCTCTCGGACGCCTGGCTGACCCAGGCCGTGTCCGGGCTCAACGCGGAGGAGAAGGCCCGCGCCGAGCGGCTGGCGGCGGACCGGGCGGGGCCGTGAGCGGGGCGTAGCGCCGTCGCCGGGAGGGCACCGTGGATCGTGCATTGACCGAGGCGGTCAAGGGCCTCAGGCGGTTCGGCCCGGACGGGCTGGTCTTCGCGCTAGCGATCGTCGGGACGTTCGGCGCGTTGTCGGTCGGCGCACCGCCTGCCTGGACGGTTGCGGCCGGCTGCGGCTTCTGCCTGCTCTGGCTCCTGCGCAACTACGTCGATGCGCGGATCGCCCTGCGAACCAAGATGGCTGAGCTTGAGATCGAGGCCCGGCGTGGTGGGCAACGGGTGATCGAGAAGTCCAGGAAATCGTAGCCGCGACAAACCCGCCCCTCGTCCCTATCTTTCGTCTCGAAGATCCTCTGTACGGTGCCGATCATGCAGGAAGCAGCCGTCGTCATCGCCATTGTCGCAACCGCGGCGCTCGCGGCCCGGGAACTCGTCCGGATGACGGCCGAGGCACGCCGGCGAGCCCGGCTGATCGATGGCGCGCGGGCGGACCTCTCTCGCTGCCTCGCCGTCACGGAGCGCGCCCTGGCGGACGAGCGCGTGCCGGCTCTCCTCAAGGCCGTGCTGTCGAACCAGGCCGCGGCGCTGGGCGATCCCGCCATCGGGCGCGCCCGGGTGGCGGCGTTCTCGCGCATGCCAGGGCGCGAGGACGGGGCCGACCGCGACGACCCCATCGATCTCTCGCTCGACCGGTTGGCCGCGATCGATGCCGGCCTCGCCTTCGATTGCCGTGCGGCGCTGACGCAAGGGTTGATGGCGCTGCTCCTCCTGCACGCCGACACGGGCGCGCTCGACCGGGCGACGCGGGACGTGGTCCGGCGTCGCCACGGACTTCCGGCCCGGCTGGACGTGCTGTTTGGCGATGCGAAGGCCAGCCCCGGAGGGCCCATGCCGGCGCCCGTGTAGATGGGCCGACCGCATTTTCTCCCCGATCCGATGTGACATGCCGCGCGATGCGGCTTAGAGGCATCCCTGAGTGACGTTGCCCGTGCCGAGAGGTAACGGGCCGCTTTCCCGTTTCCGTTCACGTCGTGCAGGGCGATCGCGCCCGCCATCAAGGACCACCCATGACCCCGACCCGCATTCCGGGAGCCGCCGCCCGATGATCGTCTCTCCCCTGATGACCGTGATGGTCGATGCCGTGCGCAAGGCGGCGCGCGGGCTCAAGCGCGATTTCGGCGAGATCGAGAACCTGCAGGTCTCGCGAAAAGGGCCGGGCGACTTCGTCACCGCCGCCGACCGCAAGGCCGAGGCCACCCTGCGCGAAGCCCTGATGAAGGCGCGGCCGGGCTACGGCCTCGTGATGGAGGAGAGCGGGGTCATCGAGGGCCAGGACAAGACCCATACCTGGCACGTCGACCCCCTCGACGGCACCACCAACTTCCTGCACGGCGTGCCGCATTTCTGCATCTCGGTCGGCCTCGAGCGCGAGGGCACGATCGTCGCGGCGGTGATCTACGAGCCGATCAAGGACGAGCTCTACCTCGCCGAGCGCGGCAAGGGCGCCTTCCTCAACAACAAGCGCCTGCGGGTCGCCGGCCGGCAGGACCTCGCCGACAGCCTGGCGCTCTACGGCTCGCCCTATCTCGGCCGCGGCAGCCATCCGCGCCTGCTCAAGGAGCTCGCCGCCGTGATGGCGGTGACCGGCGGCGTGCGCCAGACCGGCTCGGCCGCCCTCGACCTCGCCGCGGTCGCCTGCGGCCGGGCCGACCTCTATTGGGAACGCGACATCAAGACCTGGGACATGGCCGCGGGCCTGCTCCTGGTGCGCGAGGCCGGCGGGTTCGCCAGCAGCGCCGACGGTGGTGCCGACCCGATGACCGCCGGCTCGGTCGCCTGCGGCAACGAGGTGCTGCAGCGCGAGCTCGTCTCCATCCTGCGCAAGGTCGGCGGCTGACCCCGCCGCCCGGGCCGGCTCCGACCGGCCCCGGCCTTCGCCGACATCTCGAAAAAAGGCCTGACGCCATGGACCCGCGCACCACGTCCGCCCTCAAGGACGCGATCCGCTCGATCCCGGACTATCCGAAGCCCGGCATCATGTTTCGCGACATCACCACCCTGCTCGGCGATGCCCGCGCCTTCCGGCGCGCGGTGGACGAGCTGGTGCACCCTTACGCGGGCGGCCGGATCGACCAGGTCGCCGGTATCGAGGCGCGGGGCTTCATCCTCGGCGGCGCCATCGCCCACCAGCTCTCCTCGGGCTTCGTACCGATCCGCAAGAAGGGCAAGCTGCCCCACACCACCGTGTCGATCGCCTACGCGCTCGAATACGGCACCGACGAGATGGAGATCCATTCCGACGCGGTGAAGCCCGGCGACCGGGTGATCCTGGTCGACGACCTGATCGCCACCGGCGGCACTGCCACGGCGGCGGTGGAATTGCTGCGCCGGATCGGCGCCGAGGTGGTGGCGGCCTGCTTCGTCATCGACCTGCCGGAACTCGGCGGCGCCGACCGCCTTCGCGCCCTCGACCTGCCGGTGCGGACCCTGATCGAGTTCGACGGACACTGAACGAAAAATAAAGGCGGGCCGTTCGGGCCCGCCTCGTTGCTTTACTCATCCCACTCTCCACACCTCATCCTGAGGTGTTAGTCGATCGACGATCGACTGACCTCGAAGGAGAGCTCCAGAGACCACAGCGAGTCCTGGAGCCCTCCTTCGAGGCTCCCTGCGGTCGCACCTCAGGATGAGGGCGTGGGCGGGATGAGGCAGACGCTCCCCGACGGATCCCTCACGCCGCCTTGGCCAGGCTCTCGAACAGGCCGCGCCCGTCGGTGCCGCCGACGAGCCCTTCGACGAAGTTCTCCGGGTGCGGCATCATCCCGAGCACGTTGCGGTCTTCCGAATAGATCCCCGCGATGGAGTTGAGCGAGCCGTTGCGGTTCGCCTCCACCGTGATCTGGCCGGCGGCGTCGCAGTAGCGGAACGCCACCCGGCCCTCGCCCTCGATCCGCGCCAGGGTCTCGGCATCGGCGAAGTAGTTGCCCTCGCCGTGGGCGACACAGACGTCGATCACCTCGTGCTGGGCGTAGGCCTTGGTGAAGGCGGTGTCGGCGCGTTCCACCCGCAGGGTCTGGCGGTGGCAGATGAAGCGGCGGCCGACATTGCGCATCAGCACGCCCGGCAGCAGGCCGGACTCGCACAGGATCTGGAAGCCGTTGCAGATGCCGAGCACAAGCCCGCCGCGGGCGGCGTGAGCCCGCACCGCGTCCATGGCGTGGGCGCGTCCCGCGATGGCGCCGCAGCGCAGGTAGTCGCCATAGGAGAAGCCGCCGGGCAGGACCGCGAGGTCGGTGCCGGCCGGCAGCTCGGTCTCGGTGTGCCAGACGGTGGCCACCTCGGCGCCGGCGAGGCGCAGGGCCCGGGCGACGTCCCGCTCGCGGTTCGAGCCCGGGAAGACGACGATGGCGGCCTTCATCGGGCGATCTCGACGCGGTAGTTCTCGACCACGGTATTGGCGAGCAGCCGGTCGCAGGCGGCCTTCACGGTCGCCTCGGCGGCGGCCTCGTCGGCGGCGTCGACCTCGACCTCGAAGAACTTGCCCTGGCGCACGCCGGCGATGCCCGAGATCCCGAGCGAGCGCAGCGCCCCCTCGATCGCCTTGCCCTGGGGGTCGAGGACGCCGGTCTTCAGGGTGACGGTGACGCGCGCTTTCATCGGCCAGACCTTCGGCAGCGGGGAGGGCTTTTGTCAGGCTCCCGATAGTGCGGAACGTGCGCCGAGGCAACGCCGGGGCGGCGTCCGCGGCGGTCGCGCCGACACGGATTGATCTTTGCTGGTAGGATTCTAATACTCCCCGGGATACCGGATACCACGGCACGGGCGGGCGTCCGCCGCACCGGGGCGGTGCACCGGTCGGGGGTGGAACATGTCGGACGCCGACGACGCGTTCATTCGTCAGTCATTCGACCTGATCGACGGCCTCGACGGCCTGTCGGACCCCCTGGACGTGCAGAAAACGATCTTCGACCTCGTCGCCCGCTGCGGCTTCTCCTACTTCGCGATCACCCGGCTGCCGCAGCCGAGCGAGCGGATCGGCCCCAACCTCCTGCTCAGCGTCTGGCCGGATGGCTGGCTCGCGCATTACGACCGTGTCGGACATTACCGTTACGATCCCGTGGTGCGGCACTGCTTCCGCACCACCGAGCCCTTCGCCTGGAACGAGGCGCCCCTCGAGCCCGATACCGCCTCGCAGGCCCGCCGGGTGATGGAGGAGGCGCGCGAGCACGGCATGGGCGCGGGCTATTGCGTGCCGATCCACGACGCCCACGGCTTCCAGGGCGGGATCTCGCTCGCCGGCGAGCGGGTCGAGATGACGCCGCGGGTCCGGCGCGCGGTCCATCTGCTCGGGCTCTACGCCTGGTCGGCCGCCGCCCGCACCACCGCCCGCCGCCGCAAGCCGGGCGGACGGCTCCTGAGCGCCCGCGAGCGCGACGTGCTGTCCTGCGCCGCGCAGGGACGCACCCAGGAGGAGACCGCCGATTTCCTCGGCGTCTCGATCGACACCGTCGCCACCCACCTGCGCAACGCCCGCACCAAGATCGGCACCCGCAACACCACCCACACGGTGATCGAGGCCCTGCGGCTGCGGGAGATCTCGCTCTAAAAATCCGCAGCTGCGGCGGGCACCCTCCCGGTTTTCCGGGATACCGGGACACCTCTCCCTCTGGCCTTATGGAGCCGGACCGAGGGACGTCAGCGCATGATCCGCCTCCACGCCATCGACCGGACGAGCCGTGGAGCCTACGCGGACGCCCTGGCGCAGCACCATGCGCTCCGCCGCGCCGCCTTCGAGGAGGGGCGCTGCCGGGCACTCCGGAGCGTCGACGCCGCCGGGCGCGACCGCTTCGACACCGAGGCCACCCGCTACCTCCTCGCCATCGACCGCGACGGCCGCGTCGCGGGCGGCACCCGGCTCCTGCCCTCCGACGGTCCGACGCTCCTGAGCGAGGTGTTTCCGCACCTCGCCGACATCCGGGGCTTCGCCCGCGAGCCCGGGACCTGGGAATGCACCCGGCTCTTCGCCTCGGCGCGCTATCGCGAGGAGCGGCCGCTGTCGCGGGCCGCCGGCATCGTGTCGGCGGGCATGATCGAGCATTGCCTCGAACAGGGCATCCCGCATCTCAACCTCGTCGTCGAGACCTACTGGATTCCCCAGCTCGCCGAGATCGGCTGGCGCCCGCGGCCCCTCGGCCTGCCGGTCGCCTGCGAGGGCGTCTCGCTCTGCGCGGTCTCGATCGCGATGACCGAGGAGGCCCTGCGGGAGACCCGGGCGGCCTACGGCATCGTGGCCTCGGTCCTCGCCCGCCCCTCGACGCCTCCCGACCGACCGCGGGTCGGCCGCGGCCTGGCCGCGTGAGGAGGCGAGCGATGCCGTACCACGACGACACCCGCTTCCCCGTTTCGCTCCCCCGCAGCCTGCCGCCGCCGGGCCTGGAGCGGCCTCCGGCCGATTGCTTGGCCGAGCACCTGATCGAGGCCTACCGGCATGCCGCGGCCTGCGAGGATCCGGTCGTCCTCGACCTGATCCGGCTCGCCCTCGGCTATGTCGGCCGCACCTATCCGCCTACCGCGCTCCACGCCGCGGAGGAGCATTGGTCATGACCTCCGGCGCCCATCCCGGACCCGCTTCCCGATTGTCCTCTCCCTACGACCAGGCACGCACCATGACCTTCGCGATCCATTCCTCCGCCCGGCATTCCGACCTGTCCCAGGCCGACATCTCCCAGGCCGCCCGGGCCGAGATCCAGGCCCTGCGCCTCGCCGCCGGGATCCTCGACCTCCAGCACACCGCGAGCCCGCAGATCCGCGATCTGCCCTCCGTGCAGGCGATGATCCGCGCCGCGACGGCCGTGTTCGACGAGCTCGGCTTCGGCGAGGAGGGCGAGCCCGAGCGGACGATGTCGTCCTGAGCGTCGCCCGCTCCGTCGATCCGTGCGGGGTCGTCGGGCATCGAAAACGGCGCGATGCGCCCCGCCTCCGGTCGGAAGCGGGAGCGCATCGCGCCCTGTCGTTTCAAAGGACCGTTCCAGCCGCCCGGTCCAGGCGCGGGGGTGAGGTACCCTCCGCGGCCCGCGAGGGCTTCAGTACGCCACCCGCTTCTCGACGTAGCGGAACTGGATCGCGGTGAGCCCGATCACGATCGCCATCAGCACCACCGACTGCGCCGCCGAGCCGCCGAGATCGGCGCCGATGCGGCCGTCCTGGTAGACCTTGTAGACGAGGGTCTGGGTCGCCCGGCCGGGACCGCCATGGGTGAGCACGTCGATGACGCCGAACGTCTCGCAGAAGGCGTAGACCACGTTGACGACCATCAGGAAGAACGTGGTCGGCGAGAGAAGCGGAAACACGATGGTCCAGAACCGCCGGGCCGGGCCGGCACCGTCGATCGCCGCCGCCTCGATCACGCTGCCGGGGATCGCCTGAAGGCCGGCGAGGAAGAACAGGAAGTTGTAGGAGACCTGCTTCCAGGCCGCCGCCATCACCACCAGGATCATGGCGTGGTTCCCGTCGAGGAGCGGGTTCCACGGGATGCCGATCTGGTTGAGGCCCCGCGCGATCAGCCCGAGGCCGGGCTGGAACAGGAAGCCGAACAGCACGCCCGCCACCGCCGGCGCCACCGCGTAGGGCCAGATCAGGAGCGTCCGGTAGATCCCCGAACCCCGGATCTCCCGGTCCGCCATCGTGGCGAGCAGCAGGGCGAAGCTTAAGGAAAGCCCCGCCACCGCCGCCGCGAAGACCAGCGTGGTGACGAGGGCCTGGTAATAGGCCGGGTCCGTGAACAGGGCCCGGTAGTTGTCGAACCAGACGAACTCCGTCGAGAGCCCGAACGCGTCCTGCATCTGGAACGACTGCCAGACCGCCTGTACGGCCGGCCAGTAGAAGAACAGGCCGACGATCAGGAGCTGCGGCGCGATCAGCGCCGCCGGCAGCAGCCGACCTCCGAAGGTGATGCGCTCGGGGCTCATGAGGTTACCGTCCGGCCTGCTTCTCGAACTGGCGCAGCATCGCGTTGCCGCGGGTCGCCGCCTCGTCGAGGGCTTGCTTCGCCGTCTTCTTGCCGGCCAGCGTCGCCTCGATCTCCTCGGCCCACATGTCGCGCATCTGCGGCAGGTTGCCGAGGCGCAAGCCCCGGGAATTCTCCGTCGGCGGCTTGTTGGTCAGTTCCTTGATCGGCGTCTCGAGGGCCGGGTTCTTGTCGTAGAAGCCGTCCGCCTTGGATTTTTCGTAGGCGGCCTTGGTGATCGGCATGTAGCCGGTGGTCTGGTGCAGCTTCGCCTGCCGGTCGGTGTCGGACAGGAAGGTGAAGAACTTCGCCACGCCCTTGTACTCGTCGGGCTTCTTGCCGCCCATCACCCACAGCGAGGCGCCGCCGATGATGCTGTTCTGCGGCGCGCCGGGCATGTCGGGATAGTAGGGCATCGGCGCCGAGGCCCAGGCGAACTTCGCCGCGCCCTTGACGTTGCCGTAGGAACCGGACGACCCGAACATGATCGGGCACTCGCCGGCCGTGAAGCGGCCGAAGCCGCTGTCGTAGCGGCCGGAATAGTCGAAGGACTTGTCCTTCTGCGCCTCGGCGAGGTTGGTCAGGTGCTTGACCTGGAGCGGGCCGTTGATCTCGAGCGTGGTGTCGAGGCCGTCCATGCCGTTGGCCTTGGTGGCGACCGGCACGTTGTGCCAGGCCGAGAGCTGCTCGATGTTGAGCCAGGTCACCCAGGTCGTCGAGAAGCCGCAATTCGGGAAGCCGTTCTGCGTCAGCTTCTTGGCCGCCGCGAACAGGTCCGGCCAGGTCTTCGGCGGCGCGTCGAGGCCGATCGACTTCAGGGCGTCGGTGTTGACCCACATCACCATCGACGACGAGTTGAACGGGAACGAGAGCATCTCGCCCTTGGTCGTCGAGTAGTAGCCGGTGATCGCCGGCAGGTAGGCGTTCGCGTCGAACGGCTCGCCGGCATCCTTCATCAGCTGGTAGACCGGCTTGATCGCGCCCTTGGCCGACATCATCGTGGCGGTGCCGACCTCGAACACCTGCATGATGTGCGGCGCGGTGCCGGCCCGGAAGGCCGCGATGCCGGCATTCAGCGTCTCGCCGTAATTGCCCTTGTAGGTGGGCACCACCTTGTAGTCGCTCTGGCTCGCGTTGAACTCGTCGGCGAGGCGGTTGACGGCGTCGTTGTTGGCGCCCGTCATCGCGTGCCACCATTGCAGCTCGGTCACGGCGAGCGCCGGGGTCGCGGCGGCGGCCAGCCCGAGGCCGGCGAGTGCGATGCGGATCGTCAGGGTGGGGGCCATCGGGTTGTCGTCTCCTCGTGTGCGGCCCCTCATGCGGGGCCCGCGTGACACTCCGACGACAGGCGCCGGGGGTGACGCGGCCCGCACCGTCTCCAGCGGCGGGCAGCTTGTTAGTAGCTGGCTAAGCACAGCCGTGCCCGCGGGACAAGGGAGGGTCGTGAAGAGTGCGACCCCGTCGGCGCAGTTCTCCGGATCATCCTACTCACGACCTCATCCTGCGGTCGCACCTCAGGATGAGGTTGCAGGTGGGATGAAAGCTTCGAACTCGAAGCTTCAGGCCCGCTTCCGATCCCGCAGCGCCTGGATGGTCGTCGTCGGGGTGATCGCCTCGGGGTCGATCGGGCAATGCAGGATCGCCGGCAGGCCGGAGCCAAGCGCCCGCGCGAGGGCGGCGGGAAAATCCTCGGTGCGCTCGACGCGCTCGCCGTAGCCACCGAAGGCGGTGGCATAGGCGGCGAAATCGGGGTTCTTCAACGCGGTGCCGGAGACACGGCCGGGATATTCGCGCTCCTGGTGCATCCGGATCGTGCCGTACATCCCATTATCGACCAGGATGACGATGACCGGCAGCCCGTACTGGACGGCGGTGGCGAATTCCTGGCCGTTCATCAGGAAGTCGCCGTCGCCCGAGACCACCACGACGGTGCGGTCGGGAAGCAGGCGCTTGGCGCCGATGGCGGCGGGCACGCCGTAGCCCATCGAGCCCGAGGTCGGGGCGAGCTGGCCGTCATGGGCGCGGAACGGCCAGAAGCGGTGCACCCAGGTGGCGAAGTTGCCCGCCCCGTTGCACAGGATCGCATCGGCCGGCAGTGCCTCGCGCAAATGCGCCATCACGCCGCCCATCTGGAGATTGCCCGGGGTGGTGATCCGGGTGGGATCGCTCCAGGCCAGGTACTCGGCATGCAGGGCCTCGGTGCCCGCGGCCCAGGGCAGGGCGCGAGGCGGCTGCACGGTCTCGATCGCCGCCGCGAAGGCGGTCGGGCTCGCATTGATGGCGAGCGCCGGGCTGTAGACGCGGCCGAGTTCCTCCGGGTCCGGGTGGACGTGGACGAGGGTCTGGCGCGGTCCTGGAATGTCGAGGAGCGTGTAGCCCTGCGACGGGATCTCCGACAGCCGCCCGCCGACGACGAGCAGGAGATCGGCCTCCTTGATCCGGGCGAGGAGCTTCGGGTTGACGCCCAGCCCGAGATCGCCAGCGTAGCAGCGATGATCGGCCGAAAAATGGCCCTGGCGCCGGAACGAGCAGGCGACGGGGAGCGAGAACAGGTCGGCGAAACGCGAGAAGCGCCGCACGGCCTCCGCCGACCAGCGGCTGCCGCCGAGGATCGCGAAGGGGTTTTGCGCCTGCCCCAGCAGGTTTTGGAGCGCGACCATCTGGGCGAGCGCCGGATGGGTCTCGACCGGCCGGAAGGCGGGAGCATCCGGGACGGTCGCGGTCTCGACCAGCATGTCCTCGGGCAGCGCGATCACCACCGGTCCGGGCCGGCCGGCGGTGGCGACGTGGAAGGCGCGGGCGATCAGCTCGGGCAGGCGGTCGGCGCTGTCGATCTCGGTGACCCACTTGGCGATGGTGCCGAACACCGCCCGGTAATCGAGCTCCTGGAACGCCTCGCGCTCGCGGGCCGCCCGCTCGATCTGGCCGACGAACAGGATCATCGGGGTCGAATCCTGCTTGGCGATGTGCAGGCCGGGCGAGGCGTTGGTGGCGCCGGGGCCGCGGGTGACGAAGCAGATGCCGGGCTTCCCCGTGAGCTTGCCGTGCGCCTCCGCCATCATGGCGGCCCCGCCCTCCTGCCGGCAGACGGTGAGGCGGATCTGCGCGTCGTGCAGCGCGTCGAGCACCGCGAGGTAGCTCTCGCCGGGCACGCAGAAGATGTCGCCGACGCCGTGGCGGGCGAGCTGGTCCACCAGGATCTGCCCGCCGGTGCGGGGGCGGGGGGCGTCGGTCATGGATGTGTCCTCTGTCGAGCCACGTTGTTGAGTTGCTTCTCTCGGGTATTCGAAAGTGGACAAGGCCGCGCGAGAAACGGACGGAATCAGCTCGCCATGATCATGCATCGTCGGCCGACCTCACACCTCACGGTTTGAGAATCCGTGCCAGCGCGATGACGGCGCCGATGATCGCGAGTGTCTGAAAACCGATCAGTCCGGCGACCCATTTGATGATGTCGCTCTTCGTCGATTCGATGCGCGCTTCCAGGCGTAGCTCGGTTTCCCGCTGGCTCGCCTTGACGGCGTCCATGTCCGATCGCGTGCTGGTCCGCAGCGCCTCGATGCTCGCCTTGACGCCTTCGATGCTGGCCTCGACGTCCTTGAGATCCGCTTTCGTCGGAATATCGCCCTGAATCGCTTCGAGAAGAGCGTCGGACAGACCTTCCGCCTGCTCGGGCGACATCTTCGCCCGGTCGCGCAACGTCCGGGCGAATTTGAGCGTGTCGAACGCGATCGAGGTCATGGTGGGGGCGGGCGTCTTCCGGGAGGCTCGTAGCGAGCACCATAGCAGTCAGCGACGGCCTTGGCTCGCGCCGCCTGCATCGACGACGCCCGTCACCCGCCCCAGGCCGGATCCGCCAGCACGCTCTGCGTATGATCCCCCACCTGCGGCGAGGCGGTCTGGGCCGCCATCGGCACGCCGTCGATGACGATCGGCGAGCGCACGCTCGGGATCGTGCCGCCCTTCGCCCGCGGATCGGGCAGGTCGAGGCGCATCCCGCGATGGACCACCTGCGGGTCGGAGAAGACCTCGGCGAGGTCGTTGATCGGGCCGACCGGCACGTTGACGGCGCCGAGGCGCGCCAACAGGTCGGCCTTGGTGTGGCGGCTCGTCTCGGCGCTGATGAGCGGGATCAGCACGTCGCGCCGGGTCACCCGGCCGGGATTGGTGGAATAGTCGGGGTCGAGGTGCCAGGTCGTGCCGAGCACACTGCAAAACTTCTGGAACTGGCCGTCGTTGCCGCAGGCGACGATGATGTGGCCGTCCGACGTCGGGAAGACCTGGTAGGGCACGATGCTGGTATGCTCATTGCCCATCCGGGGCGGCAGCAGGCCCGACACGAGATAGACCAGGGCCTGGTTGCCGAGCACCGAGACCTGGGTGTCGAGAAGCGCCATGTCGATGTGGCAGCCCTTGCCCGTGGCGTGCCGGCCCTGGAGGGCGGCGAGGATCGCCACCGTGCCGTAGACCCCGGTGAACACGTCCGCGAAAGCGACCGCGGTCTTGACCGGCTCGCCCTCGGGCTCGCCGGTGAGCGACATGATCCCGCCCAGCCCCTGGACCATGAAGTCGTAGCCGGCCCGCGGCGCGTAGGGGCCGTCCTGGCCGAAGCCGGTGACCGAGCAGGTGATGAGCCGGGGGTTGAGGGCGCTCAGGGCCTCGTGGTCGAGCCCGTACTTCTTGAGGCCGCCGACCTTGAAGTTCTCGATCACCACGTCGGCATGGGCGGCGAGCCGCTTCACCACGGCTTGCCCTTCCGCGGTCTCGAAATCGGCCGCGACCGAGCGCTTGCCGCGGTTCGTCGAGTGGAAATACGAGGCCGAAAGCCGCTCGCCGTCCGCGCCCTCGACGAAGGGCGGGCCCCAGGTCCGGGTGTCGTCGCCGACGACCGGCCGCTCGACCTTGACCACGTCGGCGCCGAGATCCGCCAGGAGCTGGCCGATCCAGGGGCCGGCCAGGATGCGGGCGAGTTCGAGCACCTTGATGCCGGCGAGGGGTTTGTGCACGGAAAGTACGCCTCCCAACGATGCGCCTCCCGTTTGCGGAATGGCGCCGGGATCCCCTGCACGGGATCCGTCTCGAGCTTGCATACGCCGAGGCTTGGCCAGCGGGAAAGGCCGTCGGCCTCCGGTCAGCCCTGCGCCAGCCGCCGCCCCGTGGCGGGGTCGAACAGGTGCACGGCGCTCCCGTCGATCGCGAGCCGCACCGTGTCGCCCTCCTGGGTGGCGGAGCCGGCGGGCACCTGCACCGCCACGTCGGTGCCGGCGAGCGGCCCGTGCAGCAGGCGGGTGGCGCCGAGCTCTTCCACGAACGCGACCCGGAACGGCAAGCCGTCCTCCGCGATCCGCAGATCCTCGGGGCGGATGCCGGCCTCGACGGCGGTGCCGGCGGTGAGGCCGGTCACCGGGATCACCGTCCCGTCGATCCGCACGCCCCCCGCCACCGCTTCCGCGGGCAGGATGTTCATCGGCGGCGAGCCCATGAAGGTCGCGACGTAGCGAGTGGCCGGGCGGCGGTAGATCTCGATCGGGGTGCCGACCTGTTCGATCTCTCCGCCATTCATCACCACCAGCCGGTCGGCCATGGTCATCGCCTCGACCTGGTCGTGGGTGACGTAGACCGTGGTGACGGCGAGCTGACGCTGGAGACGGCGGATCTCGACCCGCATCTGCACCCGGAGCTTGGCGTCGAGGTTCGACAGCGGTTCGTCGAACAGGAAGACCTGCGGCTTGCGCACGATCGCCCGCCCCATGGCGACGCGCTGGCGCTGGCCGCCCGAGAGCTGGCGCGGGTAGCGCGTCAGCATGGCCTCCAAGCCCAGCAACCGCGCGGCCTCGGTCACCCGGGTCTCGATCTCGGGCTTCGGCGTGCCGCGGTTGCGCAACCCGTAGGCGAGGTTGTCGTAGACGCGCATGTGGGGATAGAGCGCGTAGTTCTGAAACACCATCGCGATGTCGCGGTCGGCGGGTTCGACCTCGTTGACAACGCGTCCGCCGATGGTGATCGCTCCCGAGGTCACGGTCTCGAGGCCGGCGATCATCCGCAGGACCGTGGACTTGCCGCAGCCGGAAGGGCCGACGAGGACGCAGAAGGCGCCGTCCGGCACGTCGAGCGAGACGCCGCGCACCGCGTCGACGCCGCCGGAATAGGTTTTTCGGAGCTGGTCGAGGGCGAGGCCGGCCATCAGAAGCACCCGACGTTGAGGATGGACATCACTTCTCGGTCTCCACCAGGCCGCGCACGAACAGCTTCTGCATCGCGAACACCACCACGACCGGCGGCAGCATCGCCAGCACGGCGGTCGCCATGACGATCTGCCACTCGGTGAGCTGGTCGGTGATCGAGGTCATCTTGCGCAGGCCGATCACCACCGTCTGCATGTCGTCACGGGTGGTGACGAGGAGCGGCCAGAGATACTGGTTCCAGCCGTACAGGAACTGGATCACGAACAGCGCCGCCATCGTGGTGCGCGAGAGCGGCAGCAGGGTGTCGAGGAAGAACCGCACCGGCCCGGCTCCGTCGATGCGGGAGGCCTCGACGAGCTCGTTCGGCACCGTGAGGAAGAACTGGCGAAACAGCAGGGTCGCGGTCGCCGAGGCGATCAGCGGCAGGGCGAGGCCGGCATAGGTATCGAGGAGCTGGAGGTCGGCCGCGACCTTGTAGGTCGGGTAGATGCGGACCTCGACCGGCAGCATCAGGGTGACGAAGATCGCCCAGAAGGCGGTCTGCCGGAACGGAAACTTGAAGTAGATCAGCGCATAGGCCGAGAGCAGCGAGATCGAGATCTTGCCCAGCGCGATGGCGAGCGCCATGATCGTGCTGTTGATCAGCATCAGCCCGACCGGCGCGCCGGCCATGCCGGATTCGGTGAGCGCCCGCCGGTAGGTCTCGAACCCGTGGGTCCCCGGCCAGAGCGGCATCTGCCCGTTGGCGATGGTCGCGGCGTCGTGCGTCGAGCCGATCAGCGCGAGGTAGACCGGGAAGACCACGATGCCGACCCCGAGGCACAGCACGAGGTGCGGGATCAGGTTGCCGAAGCGGCGGTTCTCGACCAACGGGGCCGCTCCCTGGCGGATGGTTTCTTAAGTTCCGGTGCCGCACGCGCGTGACGGGCGTGCGACGCTCGGGGTGCGTGTGGCTCGTCGGCGCTCGTCGCAAGGCCGGCGATTGCCGTTGCAGAGCCGGCTTAGCATCGGTCAAGCTCTGACGAAAGCGCCGCCTCTGCGTTCAGACCTTCAGGCCGGCCTGGGCGGCGAGTGCCTTGAGGTCTCCCTGCGGCCGGGCGCCGAGATGGGAGATGATCTCCGCCGCCGCGACGGCGCCGAGGCGGGCGCAATCGGCGTGGTCGAGGCCGCGGGCGAGGCCGGCGAGGAAGCCCGCCGCGAACAGGTCGCCGGCGCCGGTGGTGTCGACCACCTCGCGCACGGGCGAGGCCGGCACGGATTTCGTCTCGTCGCCCGAGACCACGAGCGCGCCGTCCTCCGAGCGGGTGACGACGCCGAGGAGCCCCTTTTCCGCGCGGAGCGCCGCCAGGGCCGTGTCGGCGTCGGCGGTCTGGTACAGGCTCTTCAGCTCGTGGATGTTGGCGAACAGGATGTCGAGGCTGCCGTCGCGGATGAGGCCGAGGAACTCGTCGCGGTAGCGGTCGACGCAGAACGCGTCCGACAGGGTCAGCGCGACCTTGTTGCCGGCGCCATGCGCGATCTTGGCCGCCTTGCGGAACGCTTCCTTGGCGGCCGGCGGGTCCCACAGGTAGCCTTCGAGATAGACGTGGCGGGCGCTCCGCACGGTCTCCTCGTCGACGTCCGAGGCCGAGAGGCCCTGGCAGGCGCCGAGATAGGTGTTCATGGTGCGCTCGCCGTCCGGCGTCACCAGTATGAAGCATCGGGCCGTCGCCGGGCCCTCGCCGGCCGGAGCGACGTCGAACCGGACGCCGGTGGCGTTGAGGTCGTGGGCGAAGAGACGGCCGAGCTCGTCGTCGCGCACCTTGCCGACGAAGCCCGCCCGGGCGCCGAGGAGCGCCGCGCCGACCGCCGTGTTGGCGCCCGAGCCGCCCGAGATGACCGTGGCCGGGCCCATCACCCCGAACAGGTGCTCGGCCCGCGCCTCGTCGATGAGCTGCATCGCGCCCTTGTGCACGCCCTCGCGCACCAGGAAGGCCTCGTCGGTGCGGGCCATCACGTCGACGATGGCGTTGCCGAGGACGAGGAGGTCGAGGGAGGCGGTCATGCAGGGGCTCGCGCGGGGAAGAGGATGCCCGCGCCTGTCGCATCCGCTACCGGGAGGGTCAAGCGCCGGGCTCAGGGCTCCTCGAACAGTGCCGGGATGGAGAGTGTGAGACCGGGCGGGTCGAGGACGGAGGTGCCGTCCTGGGCGAAGGCGGTCTCGATCCGGTCGCCGGCGCGGCGGTGATGGATGACCATGCGCCGGTCTGGATCGACGATCAGGTAGTGCTGGATGCTTGGTACCCGGAAGTAACCGACGAGCTTCTCGCTCGCGTCGGTCCGGCGGGTGCTGGGGGACAGAACCTCGACAACGACGACCGAGCCCTTCACCTCGACCGCGTCGGGGTCGAGGCGCGGGCCGCAATAGATCAGGGCGTCCGGTTCGTAGGCCGTGTGGGCATCGATGCGGACGGTCATTCCATCGGGCATCGCTTCGCAGCCGACTCCGGCACCGCGTACCGCGCTTCGCAGCGCATCGAAGACCGCGACGCGGGTTCTGGCGCGCCGTGCCCGTTCGGCTGCCATGGCGTACACCTCGCCCTGCACGAGTTCGTACCGTCCGGGATTCGCCTCGCTCCAGGCGAGGTACTCGTCCACATTCATGGGCGTCTGCGGAAGCGGCTTCATCGCGTCGAACCTGTCGATGGCTCCTTGCGCCAGCATCGTAGCATGCCGGTCAGCGCCCGCCGAAGAGATCGTCCACGGCGAGCACGATCCCGGGCGTGACGCGCCCGCTCCGGCGCCCTCGCGAAGACCTCGCCGTCGACGAGTTCGTGACGGCCCGGAATTGTGGCGCTCCAGGCGAGGAACGCGTCGACATCCATGCGGACTGGCGGCAGGCCGGCCGGGGGCGCGAGCCTACCGCGCCTGCGTCACTGCATCGACTGCATCTCGCAATTCGCGTAGGCGACGCTGCCGTCGGCGTAGGCCTTGAGCTTGCGGGCATAGGCTTCGGCGCTCGTCCGGAAGGGGCCGAGCTGCGCGTTGTAGGCCTTGATCCCGTCGTTGTAGGTGTAGGCCTCCCAGCCCGGGCAGCCGCCCTTGGCGTCGAGGCAGGCGGGCTTCTGCGGCAGGGCGGGCTTTACCGGCTTCTCGCTCGCCGGCGGCGGCGTCGGCGCGGTGCAGGCGGCGTGCGCCGCCGGCGCCATCATGAGCAGGAGGGCGGCGAGGGTCAGGCGCGGCACGGCGGATCTCCACGGGGTGCCGCCTCTCACGCCATCGTGTGGCCGGCCGCCCGGGTCAAACCGCTGCTCGCGGCTTATCTGTGGCGCATTCCGCACTGCACCCGGTTGCCGCATGACCGTCCACCCCCGGATCGCCGATCCCCGCCCGATCCCGCCC